>CAIMWF010000013.1 GCA_903845055.1 uncultured Bacteroidales bacterium
ATCTCTGGAAGGGGATGATCTGCTGCCACCAGTCGGTGTTTGTCAGGACAAAGCTGGTTCGCCACGATGGTTTCAGGCACAACCAATATTTCAGCGCCGATTACGAGATGATGGTCAGGCTGCAATCGGCCGGGGTCATGTTTTCCTATATCCCCGCAACCGTTTCTGTTTTCGATACGCGGGGAATTTCGAACCGGTATATGGCAAGGTCGGCCCGGTCGAACCTTGAGATCATAGGCGTTTACCGGGTTTTAACGGAGGGAGAGAAAAGCTGCCACCGGCGTATCATCCGCATTGCACAAATCACTGAGATGCTGTACAAGTGCCTGCCGGCTGCAGTTACCCGCTTACTGCTCAGGCAGTTGTACAGGAACCAGGTTATTAACAAAGAGATCCGCAGATGAACAACCTGTTGCGAAAGTCAATATCGGTACTGGGCTATCCTGTCTCCCTCATAAAAAAAGCGGTTCAGGACAAAATGGATTTTCTCCGCACCTACAAACTGAAGCTGATCATCGCAAGGGTCCTTCGCCTCATCCGGATGCTCAGGGGAAACACAGCCTCCGTGCAGTTCCCCGATTCATTTTACCCGTCGCTGAATGCATCAGGAAATAAAAATACAGGCTTCATTGACCATTCGTACCATTATAAAACCGTCTCCTCCTCCTTTTTCATGCAGATGATGCGCCAGTTTGGACCGGTGACGGTACTCTGGGACAGCCAGTGGAACGGCGGGAAATTCCCATCCGTCGAAAAAATCAACGAAGCCGGCTTCGACACGCTGATCCTATGGCAGATCATGATCTATCACGACCCGGAAAAACTGAAAAACCTCGATTGCAAAAACATCATCATCATCCCGATGTACGATGACATCCATGCCGATCCCGACGCGTTGTTTCTGCGTTACCGCGATTTCAGGTTCGTATCATTCTGCCGCGACCTGCAGCAGCGTTTCGACCGGCTTGGCCTGCAGTCGAGGTATGTTCAGTATTTCATGGACCCGGCAGCCCTTCCTTACCGCGAAGATCCCTTCACCGAACTGCACGGTTTTTTCTGGCAGCGCACCAACGACATCACCTGGGACCATATCCGGAAACTGGTGGATGGTTCCGGTTTTACCTCTTTCCATCTGCACCTGGCACTCGACCCCATCTGGTACCGGGAGGTGCTTCCCTCGGAGGAGGAGATGGAACGTTATCACATCACTATTTCAAGGTGGTTTGAGAAAAAGGAGGATTACATGGAGGTCCTCTCGCGGGCCAATGTGTTTTTCACCCCGCGTCTGTATGAAGGGATCGGCATGCCGGTCATCGAAGCGATGACCATGGGCAAACTGGTGGTGGCCCCTGATCATCCGACGGTCAACGAATATATCACGCATGGTGTGAACGGTTTGTTGTATGACACCGGCAATCCGGAACCGCTCGATTTCAGCGATGCCCGCGCCATAGCGGTAAAGGCCCGCACCTGTTGCATCGAGGGGGCTGAAAAGTGGGAGGCGTCAAAAACAGGGCTCATGGAATTCATCAGCTAACCTCTCCCTGCGCTTCCGGGCAGGGGAAAAACGATTGCAAAAAACCAGCATGAACAGAACCCGTTAATAATGAAACCAGTAAAAATATCCATCGTCACCCCCTCTTTTAACCAGGGTAAATTCATCGAAAGAACGATCAGGAGCGTGCAGGAACAGGTGACCGGTTTCCCGTTCGAACACATCGTGGTGGACGGCGGTTCAACCGACGGCACGCTTGCAGTCCTTGAGCATTATACCGACCGGTTGCGTTATACCTCGGGACCCGACCGGGGGATGCAGGATGCACTGAACAAAGGGTTCACCATGGCCTCGGGAGAAATCATCGGGTGGCTGAACTCCGACGACACCTACCTCCCGGGAGCATTGCAAAAGGCCGGGAAGTTTTTCGAAGAGCACCCCGATTGCATGTGGCTCTATGGCAACTGCAGGATCGTGGACGAAAACGACCAGGAAATCCGCAGGTTGATCACGGCCTATAAAAACAGGTCGTCGCGGAAATACAGCTACAAACGGCTGCTGGTTGAAAATTTCATTTCCCAGCCTGCCGTATTCATGAGGCGGGAGGCCCTGGAAGCCGCGGGTCCGCTCGACCTTTCCCTCCCCACCGCCATGGATTACGACCTGTGGCTGCGCCTGGGCCGGCTTGGTAAACCAGGGTATATCGACGACGATCTCGCCGCCTTCAGGGTGCATGGCGGGTCGATCAGTTCCATGAATTATAAAAAGCAGTTTGAAGAGCAGTACAGGATCCACGAACGGTACGACCGCGACCCGGGGCTGCTGGCAAAACACCGGATGAGGATCCGGCTCATCGTTTTCATCTATTCGCTGCTTGAAAAAAGGAAATATTTTACATCGCGGGGGAAAGTTGCCGTTTAACGCTGGTTTCTTCTGATCTGCGACAGTTGTTCAGCAATCAGCCCGAGCAGGAAGAGCAGGATGCCCATGATCACCCCCAGCAGGCTGCCGATGCTGAGCCCCCTTCCCGCGATCAGCAGCGGGGTTCCCCACAACCCGGTAATGATAAAACAGATGAGCGAGAGCGGCAGGAAGATCTTCATGGGGTTGAACAGGATGACAATGTTAACAATCTCCATGATGGTCTGGAAGGCTGTTTGAAGGCTAATCGTGCTGTTCCCGAATTTTCGTGCCCTGATGCGGATGGACTCCTCTAAAACAAGATGCCGGTTGTTGATGAAAACGAGGGTGATGATATCGCTGAATGCCATGGTATCGGGGGCGAGGTGCAGGTATTTTTTCACCAGGACGGTGTTGTAAACCTTCATCCCCGAGTTGAGATCGTGGATCGGCACCGTCATCAGCACCTTTGCAAGGGTGCGGATGATGCTTTTGCCGATTCCCCGGTACGACACCGACTCAGATCCCCTGCGTGAGCCTACCACCAGGTCGGCATCCCTTGTTATCATGCAATCAAGCAGTTTATCGATATCGTCAAGGTAATGCTGGCCGTCGGCGTCGATGGTGACGGCATATTCGGTATCACAGGCGAGCAGCCCGGTTTTCAGGGCGGCGCCATAGCCTTTGTTCAGTTTGTGATGGATTGTCCTGAAATTACCCGACGCGGAATAACGCCCAAGAATTTCCCTGGTATCATCCCGGGAACCATCGTTGACGATGATGATTTTCCATTGCCTTTCGGAACAGTATGCGACAAGGCCGGGCAGCAGCAACGGCAAACTGCTGCCTTCATTATATGCAGGAATAATAACGGTAAGGAGGTTTTCTTCGTTCATCCGGGTTTTTCTACCATTGGTAATATCTCAGCAAAACCGCGGCAATCCCCCTGACCAGCACCACGGTGGCGAAGAGGAGGATGACCACCTGCAGGTATTTTGTGAACAACTGCTCTCCTTCGATTTCGGCAAGGATCTGCGGTTTCATTTTGGGTTTTGCCTTTTCGTAAGATTTTCGACGGGGACTGAAGATGAAGTTCAGTTTCCGCGGGATCGCCGTGTTGTAAAACACCAGCAGGAAAAGGGGTGCAAGGGGGATAAAATACCTTCCCTGGATGCCGTACAACCGTCCGAACCCAACCACGGTGCTGTATATGTACATGGCGGTTTCAATGGCCAGGACGCCGATGAGGAAGAGGCCGGACAGCAGCACTTTCTTTTTCCAGCCGATGTGCGCATCCTCCTCGGCAATGCACAGGGCCGCGATCAACAGGAGGGCAAGGTATAGGTCAACCAGGATGTTGGGCAGGAAGACATCCAGCCATCCCATGGTCCCGACAAAATTATTGAGCATGTCGGCCCGCAGCCTGACGAAATTGGTTGTATAAAGCAATCCGATGAACTCCGGTACATGGGTTTTCAAATAGTTCACCTGTTTCCCGGGATTGATTTCAAACGCCTGCTTTTGGGGTTTCGCTTCGGCCGCCTTTGTTTTGGCGACGCCGGCGGTGTCGGCGGCTGGCGGTTTCGCAGCATCCGCCCTGCCGGTAACGGCCGGTTGAGCTGCGGGGATGGCAGTGGTGGATTTTTCGTGTGTGGCCTGCTCGGTTTTCACGGCATCGGCCGACTTCACAAGCCCCCCTAGCAGCGACCACATTCCCTGGGCCAGCAGCATCGAGATTACGAATACCGAAAAGACAACGAGGTATTTGATCCAAGAACCGATCTTGCCAACCGGGATCAGCAGGAACAGGAACCCGATCAGGAAGTAGGGAGGCTTGCATAAGGCAACCAGGATGGAGATGACAAATAACAGCCCGAGATCCTTCCAGCCGAGCAGTTCCTTCGATTTATAGGCATAAAAGAGGTATAGTGCGATTAGCAGGAACGAACAGCTGATCACCGTTGCGTCGTATGACATCGACCCCAGCATGAAAAGCGTTTTGGGCATCAGGGCCAGCAGCAGGATGACCCATTTTGCCATCGGGGTGATCCTGATGGCGAAGAAAATGACCACCACGGCGATAAGCAGGTTGAAGAGCCGGCCGAAATACATCAGGAACAGGGGTGTGGAGGTGAAGATCCTGCCGATAAAAATTCCCAGCACCTGCGGGATATAGGGGACGGTATAATCGGGCCCGGAACTCTCATGGCGTTTTTCGGGGTTCAGCCTGATCTTTGCCATGGAAAGGATCTCCTCCTGGCTGGTCCTTTCATCGGGCGAAAAGTGTATCCTGACAAATGTTGAATCGAGCGTCAGGAAAGAGGCCGGGATTGTTTTTCCATGGTTGGAAAACTGAAATTCCGACAGCTCTGCCGACCTGGAAAGGTGGCTTCCCTCGTCGGGCACCTGGCCGGGAGGGGTCAGGAAGACAAAGAGGAGCCCGAAGATGAGGGCAAGCGTCAGATATGCATATTCCGGCAGTATCCGTATAACCGCCAGGAACCGGCTGATGGCCGGGAAAAAGCAGATGACGAGCGTTACCAGCACAATAGCCAGGAACAGGAGGTTTTTCATGGAGGAGCCGGCGGGTGTGTCCGATTCGAAGGTCCGCATCATCAGCGAACCGGGATAAATCCTCGCCTTGTTCCTGACAGACAGGACCAGGTCGTCATTGACCATGACGGAGGCATAAAGCTTTCCCAGTTTCGAAGTTGAGTTGAACAGCCCGTGCACCGAGTTTGCACTGTCACCATCCTTCGAAATGAGACAAACATAGAGTTTGTTGCCTTTCCCCACTTTTTTGCTTTCACCCAAAGGAAAATCGTGATACTTGGTATCTTCAATCTCCTTCGAGGTGAACTGCTGCTGGTAAACCAGGGTAAAGGTGCTGTCGAAGATAACCAGTGCATTTGTGTTCAGGCTTTCGTGCCCAAGGGTGGCAAACCTGATCGAAAGCCCGTTCAGGTAGTCCCTGGTGGTTGTAATCTCCTGGACAGCCATGACCCCTTTGACGATTCCTTCATAAAGATAGGGTGTTTTCCCTCCCGAGGTCTGGGTGATGCTGATCAGTGCCGGCTTTGGTTCATAGAACCGGGTAAGAACAAATGCAATGATAAAAAAACAAACTCCTGCAATGATATATTTTTTCTTTGTCATCCGATCGAATAAAATCCTGATTTAACCTGCATTCATCATAATAAAAAAATGAAAAAAATTGTTATACCCCTGATAAACACCATCTTTCGTTACCTTTACCCGGAAAACAAACTTTTTCAAGAGTAAAAGTACAAATTCAATTGGAAATTGTTGAAAAAAATATCCGTTTTGCGTATTACCTTTTACCCTCCAACCCGATTAAGCATAAAAATGAGTACTTTTGTTCACGGAGTGTTTAACATTAAATTCATGCATTATGGCAACTGGAGTCAACAAGGTAATTCTGATCGGTAACCTGGGGAGAGATCCTGAGATTCAGAATTTTGAGAACGGAGTCAAGAAGGCAGCCTTCACACTGGCCACCACCGAAGCTTACAAGGGAAAAGACGGGGAGAAGACCACGCATACCGAGTGGCATAACATCGTCATGTGGCGCGGCCTGGCCGACGTGGCTGAACGTTTCCTGAAAAAGGGCAACACCATTTACGTGGAAGGGCGCATCCGCAAGCGCGAATACGAGGACAAGGAGGGGCAGAAGAAGTTTATCTACGAAATCCTTGGCGATACCATGCAGATGCTGGGATCGGGTCCGCGCCGTGACGAGAATAACGGCGGGGGATCATCCCAGGAAACCACCCGGGAAGAGGCTCCCGTGATCACTACGCAGGAGGATGACCTTCCATTCTGACAAATCATGAAAAAGGCAAAGTGGCGGGATCCCGCCATTTTGCCTTTTACCATTTTACCATTTGAAATGAAAGTATTCCCCTCCCTTTTTATTCTGCTGATCCTTGCAGGCGCATGCAGCAACGGTTATACACCAAAGCCCAGGGGATTCATGCGCATCGACCTTCCCGCACGGAAATACCAGTCCTTCGACACGCTCTTTCCCTTTACCTTTGAATACCCGGTTTACGCGGATATCAGGCCCGACAGCAGCCGCATGGCTGAGCCCTACTGGATCAATTTACGGTACCTCCCGTTTCACGCAACCCTGCACTTAAGTTACAAGGTGATTGACGGGAACCTCGCGCAATACCTGAACGATTCCCATACCCTTGTGAACAAGCACATCCCCAAGGCCAACGCCATTACCCAGCGTGAATTTGTCGACCGGGAACATCATGTATTCGGACTGGTCTATGATATCCGTGGCGCCGATGCCGCCTCCTGCTACCAGTTTTACCTGACCGACAGCGTTGCCAATTTCGTGAGAGGCGCCCTTTATTTTAACATGGTTCCCAACAATGATTCGCTTGCTCCCGTGATCGATTTCTTAAAAGGGGACCTGGAACATATGATCAATACCTTCAGATGGAAGAAATTATCAAAACACTGATATGAAAAAACTGTTTTTTCTCCTGGTCCTTGTGTTAGTATCTCTCGAACTTTCCGCCCAGGTCCCGCCATGGTCAGAGGTGAGGATTCATGCCGGACAGCAGGAGATGCTGAAACTGGCAAAATCGGGGCTCGCCGTTGAGGAGGGCTTTCACGCCAAAGACGGCACCTGGACCACCATCCTTTCGCAGGATGAACTGGAGAAGGTCAGGAATGCCGGCCTGGCATACGAGGTGATTCAACCAGATTATTCAAAGTTCATTGCTGGCCGCAACAAGGCTATGATGAGCCAGTTGGATTATATCAACCACCATAAAAATGAGTTTAAAAGCAAGCAGTTCAGCAACTATGCCATTCCCCAGCATTTTCACATGGGATCGATGGGTGGATTTTTCAACCTGCAGGAGGTATATGACCAGCTCGACAGCATGAGGCTGTTCTACCCGACCCTCATTTCGGTCAGGGTGGCGGCCGGGAACAACCCGACCATCGAGGGACGTTCCATTTATTATGTCAGGATAACCAGCAATCCCGACCAGGCCTCGGCCAAACCCAAAGTTTTTTACAATTCCCTTATCCATGCCCGGGAGCCGATGGGTATGCAGCAGCTGATCTTTTTCATGTGGTACCTGCTTGAAAACTATAACACAAGCGATGAGGTCAAATACCTGGTCGACAATCTCCAGCTCTGTTTCATCCCGGTGGTGAACCCCGACGGGTATGAGTTCAACCATACCAGTTACCCCGCCGGTGGCGGCATGTGGCGGAAAAACCGCCGCGACAACGGGGGTGGGGCGTACGGTGTTGACCTCAACCGCAACTTCGGATACAAATGGGGCTGTGATAACACCGGGTCTTCCCCCGACCCGTCGAATGAAACCTACAGGGGTACCGGCCCCTTTTCGGAACCTGAAACCCAGGTCATCCGCGACTTCTGTACCACCAATGTATCTAACTTGTCCCAGAACTACCATACCTACAGTGATTATACGATGTACCCCTGGTGCTGGCAGACCGCCCTCACCCCCGACAGCCTGCTCTGCATCACCTATGCGGGGTTCCTTGCGCGCCAGAATGGGTACATGACCGGCACTCCGGGCCAGATACTGTATAATACCAACGGGGATGCGCTCGACTGGCAGTACGGCGAACAGACGGCCAAGCCAAAAGAACTGTGTTTCACCACCGAAACCGGGACACAGACCGATGGATTCTGGCCCTTCGCGAACCGCATCATTCCCCTCTCGCAGGAAAACATGTTCGGCAACCTCATGATCGCCCATTTTGCCCTTCGCTATGCAGAGGCTCACGACTTTTCACCGGTGATCCTTTCCAGCCGCCGGGGATATTTCAATTATGAATTCATGCGTTACGGCATTGACGCCCCGGCCAACTACCACGTTGCCCTGAGGCCGCTCGACTCAACGCAGTTCATCTCCTGGGGAGGACCAAAGTCCTACACCAACCCGGTTCAGCTGCAACCCTATCCCGATTCGGTTTCATACCTGCTGAAACCCGGCATCACTTCGGGCGATGCCATCAGGTTTGTCTACGAGGTGAGCAACGGATTGTATACCTTCAACGATACGGTTGTAAAATATTTCGGCCCGCCGGTGGTCATCTTCAGCGACAGTTGCAGTGCCATGGACAATTGGACCTCTGCCAAATGGAATATCACCCATGCCCAGTATCACTCCCCGTCAGCCTGCATCACCGATTCCCCGTCGGGGAATTACGGTAACAATGCCAATTCCACCGTTACAACCGCCAGTTCACTGAACCTGAAGGGCTCTCCCGTTGCGGTTATTAACTACTGGGCGAAATGGAGAACCGAACAGGGAGCCGATTTTGTACAGTTCAGGCTCCAGGGAAATATGGGCCCCTGGACCGCGCAAACAGGCCGGTATACGAAAACCGGTTTTTATACAGAAGCCGCCGGGCAACCATTGTACGATGGCATACAGTCAACCTGGGTCCAGGAACAGATTGTCACCACCGACTTTGTCAACATGAGCCTTCAGATGCAGTTCCTGCTCAAAAGCGACCAGAGTATGAATTATGACGGTTTTTATTTTGATGATTTTACGGTAACGGTCGTGGACATGTCGAAAGTGAGTACAGGCGCAGTCCTCACGGCAGGCCCGGAGATCTCCGACCCGGTTCCGAACCCGGCGTCAGGGAGCGTCACGGTAAAATTCAGCCTTCATGAAGCAGGGAGCAGCCTGCCAGCCATATTCTCCCTGGCTGACAGCAGGGGGATCACCATGGAGCAGTTTGTGGTTTCACCAGGGCTGGAGCGGGTATCGTTCCAGGTAGGAAACCTCCCGCCCGGGGTATATGTTTACCGCATCACCGGTAGCTTCGGATCGACGGAGGTGAAGAAGCTGGTGGTAGTGCATTAAAATGACGAATGACGAATGACGAGTGATAAGTAATCTTATAATTTTCAACAAGCCGTGATTGAAACCATTAAATTCGGGACACTGCGCTGGTCGCATATCGTTCGTCCTACGGAAGAGGATCTCCAGGCCCTGAAGGACCATTATCATTTCCATGAACTCGATATCGAGGATTGCCGAACGGAGGTGAACCTGCGTCCCAAGATCGACATTTACGATGATTATCATTTCATCATCCTCCATTTTCCCGCATTCGGGGTAACAGGCCAGTTCATCGAGATCAGGGAAATTAAATTTTTCTGGGGAAAGGATTACCTGATCAGCCTCGGCAAATCACAGTGGCTGCTAAAAGACCTGTTCAGCAGGGAAAAAGCCAAGTCACAACCTTCCGGGCGCATGGAGGTCGGCAGCAGCGACCAGCTCTTTTACCAGTTGCTCGACCACCTGATGCTCGATACCCGGAACCTGGTTGAGCGTGTTGACAAGGATGTGGACGATTGCGGCAGGGCCCTTTTTGCGAAGCGGGCGGAATCGACGATCGAGAAGCTGTCAAAGACCCGGAAAAACCTGATCCTGCTGAACACCATGTTCAAACCGCAAATGATCCTGTTCAATAAGCTTCAAAGCGGGACCATCAGCGGTTTTGCCGAGAACATGGAAGATTACTGGGGCAACATCATGGACTATTACCAGAAAATCTGGGACATGGTGGAGGATGACGGCGAACTGATCAAGGGCTATTCGCTCACCTTCGATTCCCTGCAGGTAAACAAGACCAACGAGCTCATCAGGATGCTGACCCTGACCTCGGCCATCATGCTGCCATTGATCTTTATCGCGAGTCTTTACGGGATGAACATCAAACTCCCGATCCAGGACCACCCGTTTGCCTTTATCCTCGTGACCATGGGGATGATGGGAATCGCAATCCTGGTTTTTCTCTATTTTAAGATGCGCAAGTGGATGTGATCCAGGTCAGGGTTCGTCGGTGTTCATCACGTCGATCTGTCGCTGGATACCCTCTTCATGAACCGATTCGAGTAATTTCAGGATAAATTCGCGGCTCAGCCCCATTTTAATACCGGCTTCTATCCGGTCCCGGGTGAGCTGGTTCCACCGCTTCAACTGCAGGATGGTGATTTTATTGGCTTTCTTGTATGCCCCGATCTCCTGCACCACGTTCATCCGCCTTGCAAGAATGTCGATGAGTTCTTCATCCAGCTTGTCGATTTCTGAACGGAGGGCTTCGAGTTTGTTCTCAAAATCCACACCACCCGATTCGCGGCGTACCACAAGTTTTGACAGGATGTCGGCAAGCTGCGACGGCGTAACCTGCTGGTTTTTGTCGGTCAGGGCCTTTGACGGGTTGATGTGCGATTCAACCATCAGCCCGTTCATTTCAAGGTCTAGTGCCTTCTGGATCGTTGCGGGAATCAGTTCGCGGTTCCCGCAGATATGGCTGGGGTCGACCAGGATGGGCAGGTTCGGTGCAAGACGTTTCAACTCAATGGGGATCTCCCACATAGGGGCATTGCGGTATGGCGTGCGGTTGAAAAAGGAGAATCCGCGGTGTACTGCAACCAGCCGGGTGAGCCCTGCCTGGTTTAACCGTTCAATGGCACCCATCCATGTTTTTAGATCGGGGTTCAGGGGGTTTTTAATCATCACAGGGATGTCGTGACCGGCAAGGGCCTCCGCAATCTCCTGGACCGCAAAGGGGTTGACCGTGGTACGGGCCCCGATCCAGAGAATGTCGATGCCGTGGTCAAGCGCCTCCTCTACATGTTTCGGGTTGGCCACTTCAACGGTAACCATCAGCCCTGTCTCCTGTTTTACACGCCGGAGCCATTTAAGCCCAGCGATGCCCACACCTTCAAAAGCTCCCGGACGGGTCCGGGGTTTCCAGATACCCGCCCTGAAGACCCTGACCTGGGGGAAAGCTGCAAGGGCCACCGCGGTTTCCATCACCTGCTGTTCGCTTTCGGCACTGCACGGTCCGGCAATGACGAGCGGAGATCCGCCGGCGGGAAGCCATTCTTCCAAGGGGGTGATGTTTAACGTGGAGGTCATTCGGGGCAAAGATAAGGATTATCGAATGACGAGTGACGAGTGACGAGTGTTTCAGTCGCGCCAGAATATCAGTTTCCAGAGGTTTGAAAGGACCTTGAGGGCGGAGACGACCATGCTGATGATGAATATAAGCGGCAGCAGCCAGTCCATCCAGAAGAATCCATGAAAATTATGGAAATCAAAAGGATAAATAAAGTACAAAACCATGGTGGTTACAAATCCCGAACTCTCGGCGAGGATCCGGGCAAGCCGCCTGACAACCGGGTAATCGAATACGAGCATCGCCCCGTTGGCGCCGATCTGGACGAGGATGTTCATGTTGAGCACCCAGATAACCACCAGGTAGCTGTCCTTGATAAAGGGGATATTCCATGAAGGAACTTTGTTGACGATCCACATGAAAACAAGGTTGGAGATGATGGCCCCGATATATTCACCTGTTCTTGACCTCATTTTTTTTTCATCGTGCCAGTGGCGGCGGCCGTAGGAATCGATCCCGCGGGCCCACCCGGGGATGTTCTCGTTGTGCTGATGGTTCATGACGCAATAAATTAGCCCGTTTGACGCAATGGGACAAACAAAGTTACACAAACATGCTTCACGAATAACATGCAGGAACCGGGCTGCAGGCTGACGGAAATCTATAATTGCGGATAATTCCCGACATTTCAGTAAATTTGCCACCTAAAACACCAGGCAATGGAACATACCAGGAGAAACAGGATCGTTGATCTGCTGAAATCAAAGAGTTATGGGAGTGAAGTTCTCGTAAAGGGATGGGTACGGACGAAGCGCGGGAACAAGAACATCAATTTTATTGCCCTGAATGATGGTTCGGTGGTTCACCATATCCAGGTGGTGGTTGAAGTTGCTGCTTACCCGGAGGATCTTTTAAAACTGATTACCACGGGCAGCTGCATCGCGGTGAAGGGAATCCTGGTGGAATCGGTCGGGCAGGAGCAGCATGTGGAAATCCAGGCGCGGGAGATCGAAGTTTACGGTACGGCCGACGCGGAAAGCTACCCGCTTCAAAAAAAGGGGCATTCACTTGAATTTCTCCGTGAGATCGCCCACCTGCGCCCGCGCACCAATACCTTTGGCGCCGTTCTCCGGATCCGCCACGCCATGGCATTCGCCATTCATCAATATTTCAACGACCAGGGATTTTATTATCTCCATGCCCCCATTATCACCGGGTCCGATGCGGAAGGAGCCGGCGCGATGTTCCGGGTGAGCACGCTGGATGACAAAAATCCGCCGCTTCTGCCCGGCGGCCATGTGGATTATTCCCAGGATTTTTTCGGGAAGGAGACCAAACTCACCGTCAGCGGGCAGCTGGAGGCCGAACTGGGTGCCATGGCCCTGTCGCTGGTTTATACCTTCGGACCGACTTTCCGTGCCGAAAACTCAAATACCCCCCGCCACCTGGCCGAATTCTGGATGATCGAACCCGAAATGGCCTTTTATGACATCCACGACGATATGGACCTCGCGGAGGATTTCCTGAAATACCTCATCCGGTACGCGCTCGGGCATTGCCTGGACGACCTGGAATTCCTCAATAAAATGTACGACAACGAGCTGATCTCAAGGCTGAAGCAGGTCGTTGACGAAAAATTCGAACGGCTCACCTATACAGAGGCTGTTGAAATCCTGAAGGCATCGGGCCAGACGTGGGAATACCCGGTTGACTGGGGTACGGATCTCCAGGCTGAACACGAACGTTACCTCGTGGAAAAACATTTTGGCAGGCCCGTCATCCTCACGGGCTACCCGAAAGATATCAAGGCGTTTTACATGAAGATGAACGAAGACGGAAAAACAGTGCGCGCCATGGATGTGCTCTTCCCGAAAATCGGTGAGATCATCGGCGGCAGCCAGCGGGAGGAAAACCTGGAGGCGCTCATGAAGCGGATTCATGAAATGAACATCCCGGAAAAAGATGTGTGGTGGTACCTGGATACGCGGAAGTTCGGAACCGCTCCCCACGCAGGCTTCGGACTTGGTTTCGAACGTCTTATCCTCTTTGTCACAGGGATGGCGAACATCAGGGATGTGATACCCTTTCCGCGGACGCCCAAAAATGCTGAATTTTAATGAAAAAAGGAGCGGGAAACCGCTCCTTTTTTTTCAATATCCTGAACAATTTCTTGGAGAATATGGGGCCGGACAAGTAAAATTTCTTAATTTAGCACTAAGAAAATTAAGATGGATAAGTGTTGGGTGCTCAAACCGCAGGGAGATCCTGAAATCACCAGGGAATTGTCGAAAGCGCTGGGTATTGACCAGACGCTCGCGAACCTTTTGGTTCAGCGGGGCGTGACCACTTTTGACGAGGCGAAGATATTCTTCCGGCCCATGCTGTCGGAACTCCATGATCCGTTCCTGATGAAGGACATGGACAAGGCCATCGACAGGATTTTCAAGGCGGTCGAAAGAAACGAACGGATCCTGGTTTACGGCGATTACGATGTCGACGGAACCTCGGCCGTTGCACTTGTTTTCACCTTCCTGAACACCTTCCACGAAGAAATTGACTATTACATCCCCGACCGGGACAACGAAGGCTATGGCATCTCCTTCAAAGGGATTGACTTCGCCGCTGAAACCAACGTCAAATTGATCATTGCGCTCGACTGCGGGATCAAATCGGTTGAGAAGGTAGCCTACGCCACCGGCAAGGGGATCGACTTTATCATCTGCGACCACCACCGGCCGGGAGCCGAAATCCCGGCAGCCACCGCCATCCTCGATCCGAAACGCAGCGACTGCCCCTATCCTTATAAGGAACTGTCGGGCTGCGGTATCGGGTTCAAGCTGATCCAGGCCTACGCGCAGCGGAAAAAAATCCCCTTTGAACAGCTGATACAGTACCTCGACCTGGTGGTGATCAGCATTGCCTCCGACATCGTGGATATCACCGGTGAAAACCGCATCCTGGCCCATTACGGGCTCAAACTCATCAATTCGAAACCGAGGCCCGGACTGGAGGCGCTGCTGCGCTATTCGGCCATGATGAAGAATGACGACGGGATGGGCGGTTGTGTTTTCACCCGCGAACTGACCATCACCGACCTGGTATTTATGATCGGGCCGCGCATCAATGCAGCCGGTCGCATAGAAAGCGGCAAGAACTCGGTCCGCCTGCTGATCACACGGAACCTGGAGGATGCCAAAAAGGTTGCCGAGCAGATCAATGCTTACAATACCGAGCGGAAAACCCTCGACTCATCCGCCACCCTGCAGGCCATCGGGATGATCGGCGAAAATGCGAAACTGAAGTCCGCAAGGTCGACCGTGATTTTTCACCCCAGCTGGCATAAGGGGGTGATCGGGATCGTAGCCTCACGGCTCACCGAAACCTATTACCGCCCCACCGTCGTGCTGACCCTTTCGAACGGGCTCATCACCGGCTCGGCGCGCAGCGTGAGGGATTTCGACATTTACGAGGCGGTGGATGCATGCAGCGACCTGCTTGAACATTTCGGGGGACATAAATTTGCAGCCGGGCTTTCCCTGAAGCCCGAAAACCTTGAACGGTTCCGTGACCGGTTTGAAGCCTTTGTGAGTGAACGCCTGGAGGGAATTGAACTTGTTCCAATCATGGAGATCGATACCAAACTTCAGCTGAATGTCATCAGCTCCCGTTTTTTCGGAGTTCTCAGGCAATTCGCACCCTTCGGGCCCGGGAACATGGCTCCGCTGTTTCTTACCAGCGGGGTGATGGACGCCGGCGGTTCGAGAATCGTGGGCAAGAACCACCTGAAACTAAACGTGGTTCATCCCGAGATTGCCGGGGGACCCTTTTCTGCGATCGCCTTTCAGCAGGGTGAACAGTTCGGGATGATCGAAAAACAGATCCCTTTCAACATCTGCTATCACCTGGAGGAAAATGAATGGAACGGGCTGGTGAATCTCCAGCTCAACATCAAGGACATTAAATTTTCGGATTAGCAGTTTTCCGTGCCAAAGCAGACTCCCATGCGTCTCGCCTTTTCAATGAGCGGGTGGTCGATGGGGACGAGCCGCAGTTTACCCCCTACATCGGCCAGGGATACCGAGGTAATCGTATCTCCGTCGAGGCAAACCATCTCCCCGAATTTCTTTTTGGCGATCAGTTCAACGGCATAGGCCCCATAGCGGGTTGCAAGCACGCGGTCCATGGGCGAGGGACTGCCCCCGCGCTGGATGTAACCCAGGATGGTCTCCCTTGTTTCGAGGCCGGTGAGCTCCTTGATGCAGTTGGCAACATACCTGGCGGCCGGTTCCCCTTTCGGGGTGGGAATACCTTCGGCCACCACCACGATGGAATATGGTTTTTTATTGATGGCCCTCTTTTTGAGGTACTTCGCCACATGGTTGATGTCGAATTTGATCTCGGGGAGCAGGATCACGTCGCCCCCGCTTGCCATCCCAGAATAGAGTGCCAGCCACCCGGCATGATGACCCATCACCTCGATCACCATGATGCGCTTGTGGCTGTTCGCCGTCGTGTGAAGACGGTCGATCGCCTCGGTGGCTATCCACAGGGCTGAATCGAATCCGAAGGTCACGTCGGTGCCGTATACATCGTTGTCGATGGTTTTGGGGATCCCGATTACATTGAGGCCAACCTCGGCCAGCAGGGCGGCGGTGCGCTGGGTCCCGTTGCCGCCGATGCATACCAGCGCATCGAGCCCGAGTTCCTGGTAATGCTTTTTGATGAGTTTAGGCTTGTCAATGGCGTTGAAGGTGCTGCCCTTCTTGAACGGGTTCTCGCGTGAGGTTCCAAGGATGGTCCCCCCAAGGGTGAGAATCCCGGAGAGAACGTTCTCATCAAGTTGCACGTACTCTTCATTGATCAGCCCCAGGAAACCCGAAGAGATGCCGATGACCTCCATTCCGTATTCCAGGATGGCAGTTTTGCCAACACCCCTGATGGCCGCATTGATGCCGGGGCAATCGCCTCCGGCCGTTAAAATGCCGATTTTCATAAGAATGATTTATTTCAAGTCGAATGAACCTGTTCCGATTTCTTTGTCATCGGCAAAAACGGTAACAATGTACTTTCCCTTCATTGCCGGTTTATCGTCATCTTTCTTGGTCCAGGGAACGCAAACATTCATGGCTTTGCCCTGGTAATCGATGTCTTCGCGGAGAGAGAAGGGGAGGGTCTGCCCGTTGAATGCAAAGGTGTCGTATTTGCTCTTGATCACGATCACATTGTCGGGACGCTGGATACGGATGTAAATGATCTTTTTCCCGGTGGCAACCAGCGGGTTCTCGCCGATGGTAAAGCAAACGCGGATACGCTGTGCACGGCTGGCCTTGTCGGTCGCCTCTTCCTTGGTTTTTCCCGATTTCAGCTTATAGGTGGTGGCTGTTACATCGTAAGCCTTGATGAAGGCCGCCTGGCTCATTTTTTCCTTCAGCTCCTCCTTGTCCTTGATGAGGTTCTGGTTGCGGTGCTGTTCGGTTTTAACCTCCTGGCGGATGTGGTCGTTCTCGGCGGTGAGTTCACGGTTCACCGTGTAGAGGGAGTCCATCTGGCGCACGTAGCCCTGGGCTACCTTCTGGAGCATCGCCAGTTTCTTGCTGATCTTGTTGTATTCCCACTCGGTGTCAAGCAATTTTTTAATTTCGACCGCATTTTTCTGGATGATGCTGTCTTTCGACCTGAGTGAATCGGAGAGCGCCCCATAGGATTTCTTGATTTTGTTATGCTCGGTCATCAGGGAATCGAGATTATGCTGCAACTCCGTCTTCTCGGTCTCTTTTTCCTTCACCAGCTTCAGGAGCTGGGAGCGCTGGATGAACAGCCAGAAAAGAAGGATCAGCACAAGAATGGCAATAACTGCAAGAATAATCTTATAATTCCGGGTTGAGGGGCTTTGTTCTTCCATAATTAATCTGAATTTTCCACCGTATCAGGTGCAAAGATAAAATAAAAACAGGATTTCATATCGGCCAAATCCGGCCACAGCGGCAATTATGAATTTTATAGCAAGGGACCCCCTTTAAAAGGCGCGGACACCCCGGAACCACAGGATTGCATTTTTCTGGCTGGTGTTCACCGTACCGTCTGCAAAATTTATGGAATATGCCTGGTTGGCATCATATTGCGAGGAACTCCAGTAATTCTCATTGCCAAGGTCACCGACAAAATCCTTTTTGAGATACAGCATCCTCAATTCCTCCTTCGAGGGCAGGAACCAGTCGCTCTTTCCATTAATGACAAGGTTGGTGCACATTTTGGCAGCAATGGTCTTCTCATTGCACCCGGCCAGGATGCCGGCTGTATTCAATCCTCCCTTGCCAAGTGAAACGGAGGTCGGAATTGAAAAACCGATGCAGCCCCAGGGAGCGCTGTATTCGGTTGTCGGTGCAATCAACCCGTGATGGCCGGTACCATCCAGGTAAAAGATAACGCCGCCGCCATAATCCTCTCCGCAATAAAAGGGCGGGGGCGTGGCATTCGAATAAAAACTCACCTTTTCGCCGTAGGAAGTGCCGGCGCCGCTTGTGGCATAGGCCCTGACGAAATATACGGTATCGCCGGTAAGTTGATCCAGGGTGCTTACAAACGTGCCGGCACCCGAACCATCAGATGTATGGCGATCCGCAAGGGTCGGCATTTTTGGTGCAATGCAGAAACAAACACCTCTTGTGGTGACAGAGCCGGATCCCTCCGAATAGACGGTTCCGCCGCCCTGGGCGATGACCTGGGACAGGAAAGCCGCCGGGTTTGTGGTAACAACCGGCGGGATGGGCCCCGGGGTGTTCGCGGATTTCTTGGCACAACCTCCTGACAGGACCAT
>CAIMWF010000014.1 GCA_903845055.1 uncultured Bacteroidales bacterium
CTGCTCCATACCCATCCGACCCGGCCGGCCACCTGATCAACGCATACCTGAACGGCTATGCCTTTGCACTTTCGACCTTCACCCCGGTCATTTACAACCCGGCCGGAAAAATGGTATCCTATTACAAAAAGGTGACAGTGCGCATCACAACACAGCCCGACCACGAGGCTTCACTTGCCATGAAAAACCTGACCTCCTCGGCCAATGCCCTGAAACGGGTGCGCCTGTTCGCCCAGAACCCTGAAATGATGAGCAGCTATCCTGTGAAAAGTGCCCTGAAAACCAGCTGCAAGATCCTGATCATCACCCCGGCACAGTTTGTGGCAGGTTTCCAGGATCTTGTGAATTATTACACCTCGAAAGGGCTGACCACCAACATCACCACAACCGAATCGATCGGTTCAACCATGAGCGGACAGGACCTGCAGGAAAAGATGCGCAACTATATCATCGGGGAATACCAGGTCAACGGAATTGAACAGGTGATCCTTGGCGGCGATGTTGAATTTGTACCCTACCGCGGATTTTACTGCCAGGCACTGTCGGGCGGGTCTATCTATGAAGATTACGATATCCCGGCCGATCTCTATTATTCGGCCCTCGACGGCAACTGGAATACCAACGGCAACAACAAGTGGGGCGAACCCGGTGAAGATGACCTGCTTCCCGAACTTTCGGTCGGGCGCATGTCGTTCGGGTCCCTCCAGGAAGAGGCCAACATGGTACACAAGTCTGTCTCCTACCAGGGAAATCCCGTTCAGGAACCGATGAAAAATCCGATGCTGGTCTCCGAATTTCTTTACGACTCCCCGATGACCTGGGGGTCAGACTATCTTGAACTTCTTGTCAACGATCACAGCGACAACGGTTATTTTACCCATGGCATCCCATCGGCCCTAAACAATTTTACCCGGCTATACGATACGCTGATCTCTCCCCCGTCGAACGTTTACAGCTGGAGCATCGGGCAGCTGCTCGCCCAGATCAATTCGGGCAAATCGTTCATCCACCACTGTGGTCATTCCAACTGGGACTACATGATGCGCCTGTCGAACGGGCAGATCATCAACCAGAATTTCGCCCAGGTCGACGGGGTCAATCACAACTACCAGCTGATGTACACCCATGGTTGCATCTGCGGGGCCTTCGACAAATCGGACTGTATCGCCGAACTGTGCACCACCATCTCCAATTTCCTGGTTGCCGGGGTTTTCAACTCCAGGTATGGCTGGTTTGACCAGGGAACCACCGAAGGACCTTCTGCCCACCTGCACCGTGAATTTATCAGCGCCCTCTACAATCCGAACCCTGATTCGGCCATTGCAGAACTTGGTTCGGCGCATACCATGTCGAAGATCAAGACAGCCCCCTGGGTAGGGCTTCCGGGTGAATTTGAACCAGGCGCACAGCGCTGGTGCCACTATGACTGCAACGTTCTCGGCGATCCCGCGCTGAAGGTGTGGATCGACAACCCGGTGACGGGAACACAGGAACTGAAGGATGCCTTCGTTTTTTCCGTATCTCCCAATCCTGCAACAGACCAGGTAACCCTCGAATACAACCTGAACTCAAAAACTTCGGTGAAGCTGACCCTGACAAATTCCATCGGTCAGCCGGTTTCATTGGCTGCGCTGGGTGAGGTCGATGCGGGAAACCATTCGCGGCTGTTCAGCGTCGCAGCGCTGTCGCCCGGCATCTATTATTGCCGGCTCACCGCAGGAGATCGTACGGTGGTGAAAAAACTGATCGTGGTCAGGTAGATAAAACCTCCCTGTTGCCATTCATCCGGCGGCTGGTACCTGTATGATGTATGTACCGGCTATTCTGGTTCCGTTTTCTTGATGATCAGCTTGTCGATCCGGTTCCCGTCGAGGTCGACAATCTCAAATTCGAACTCTTTCCAGGTAAATTTCTCACCCGGCTTGGGGATGTGCCTGAGAATGCTCATAGCCAGCCCGGCCAGGGTGTCGAACTTTACCTTGTTCTTATCGAATCCCTGGATGTTGAACTCGTAGGCGAATTCGTAAAATGACATGGAGCCGTCGGCAAGCCAGCTGCCGTCGTCGCGCATGTTGATCTGGGGTTCGTCGGGACTGGGTTCGTTGAAGTCGCCCACGAGGGCCTCCAGGATGTCATTGAGCGTCACAAGCCCCACCGTTGAGCCGTATTCATCGACCACGAGACCGTAATGGATCTTGTTCATCTTGAAAATCTCGAGGGTTTCATAGGCGGTAAGTGTTTCAAGGATAAACTGCGCCGGTTTCACCTGGTCGCTGATACTGAAATTTTCATCACAGATGTTGCCGAGAAAGAGGTCTTTGATAAAGATCACCCCGACTACCATATCAAGGTCACCCTCGCAAACCGGGTATACGGAATGAAGCTCCTCCCTCATTTTACGGCGCATCTCTGACGTGGATTCATGAATATCGATCCACACCAGGTCAGAATGGTGGGTCATCAGCGAGGAAATTTTCCGGTCGCCAAGGTGGAACACGCGTTCAACGATATCCTGTTCAATTTCCTGGACCTCCCCGTCTTCGGTCCCCTCCTGCACCATGGCCTTGATCTCCTCCTCCGTAACCTTCGATTCATTCGATGGTTTTATCTTCAGGATCCTCAGGATCAGGTCACCTGCTTTGGAAAGGAAAAAGGTAAAAGGATAGGTGATGTAGGTAAGAGCGAGCAGCGGACGGATCATGGTTTTAGCAATTGCTTCCGCATTGATCAGCCCGATCCTTTTCGGAACAAGCTCCCCGATAAGCATCGAAACAAAGGTGACGACAATTACCACGATCGCCAGGCCGAGCGAGTGGCTGACCCCCGGGCTCAACCCGAAACTATTCAGCACCACCGCCATCCCACGGGCAATTTCATCACTGGAGTAGACCCCTGTTAAAATCCCGACCAGCGTGATCCCGATCTGCAGGGTTGACAGGATCCGTGAAGGGGAATTGGCATTGTCGAGCGCCAGCTGGGCGAGCTTGTCGCCCCGGCGGGCCCCGAGTTCGAGCTTGGTTTTACGCGCCGAGACCAGCGAGATCTCAGCCATCACAAAGGCCCCGTTGATGAAGAATAATATTAAAAGGATGATGATTGCCGGTATCATGGAGTCTGAAAATTAGAGGTTTCAGGCAAATATACGAATAAACAAATGGACATAAATGCAGGAAGCGTTTCAACAGATGCATAAAGTGTCCGGGATTATGGGTTATTTCTTCGCATCTTCTTTTATCGTAACTTTGTTTTTATTAAAGAATCCTGCATGAAAAATTACTTTTTCACCGCCATATTTTTCCTACTCCTTTTTCATCTGCAGGGCTATCCCCAACAATTTCAGATGCTCCCCGAAGTGACCCCGGCAGGCAAAGGCAGGGTGAATACCAAAATCGACAACATCGGCTACTGGTACAGGATGGTAAGCCTTGGATATGTGAAAGCGAACCCGGTGCTGACCATTCCCAATGCAAGGTTTAACGGCACCATGATCGTTCCCTCCGGGGATATGGAACACAGCCCGGCAAAGCCTTCGCGGGAGTTGCCCATGCTCCCCCAGAATTCTCCCGATGTACCCGTCACCGGCGAAACAGGGGTGACCCAGAGTGAAAATGCAGTTTTTATCGATCCTTCCGATGACGACATCCTCCTGAATTCAAACAATTCGACCACCTGGATCCTGGGTGCGGCCCAGGACATCTATGGCGCCGACGCACTTTATTCAACGGATGCCGGCCTCGGATGGGGCGGTTCCGTCCACGGCACCGACGGTGCCAACAACGGCGACCCGTCAACGGCCATCGGGCTGAACGGGTGGTGGTACCTGGGGATGATCACCGGCGATTACGGCCAGGCAGTTTCACGGAGCCAGGACCAGGGAAAAACCTGGACCAGGGTCAAGGTCGGCAACGGGCCTGTTTCGGGCAACGGGCTGCTCGACAAGAACCACCTGTGGATCGACAATTCACCGGCCAGTCCTTACAACGGGTATCTGTACGATGCCTGGACCAACATGATCCCGGGAGCTGCCGACACCAACCAGGTGGAGCTGACCCGGTCGGCCGACCACGGAGTTACCTGGTCGCTGCCTGCCAACATCAGTTCGGCTGCCTCAGCATTGCAGCTGAATCACGGCGTCAACATCAACACCGGCCCTGCCGGGGAGGTGTATGTTGCATGGAGTATTTATGATGCCTGGCCCGCCGATGAAAATGCCATCGGGTTCGCCAAATCTTTGAACGGAGGCGGCTCCTTTGCACCGGCAACCCGGATTATAAACAACATCAAGGGAATCAGGGCCACCATGACGGGCAAGGCCATGCGGGTCAATTCCTTTCCTTCGATGGCCGTAGACAACAGCACAGGGCCCAACCGCGGCCATATTTACCTGGTATGGTCAAATGTTGGATACCCGGGGATCAATACCGGGACGGACATCGACGTTTATCTCATCCGCTCTTCCGATGGCGGGAACACCTGGAGCGCACCCATCCGGGTTAACCAGGATCCGGCCGGCCACGGCAAACAGCATTTTTCCCCATGGATCACCTGCGACGCCGTTACCGGCGGCTTGTGCGTGATCTATTACGACGACCGCAACCTCCCCGCCACCGACGCCGCCGTGTTTGTGTCCTGGTCGTACGACGGCGGTTTGTCGTGGAGCGACATGCAGGTGAGCGACTACAGTTTTACCCCTTCACCCATCCCCGGCCTGGCCTATAATTATTTCGGCGATTACATCGGGATCCAGTCGCACAACATGAACGTTTACCCAGTGTGGACAGACAACCACGACAATGACCGCCCGATGACTTACACCTCTCCCTTTTTCCTCGGGCCAAACCCGAACCAGCCCTGGGTGATGTACTGGTCGAACACCCTCGCCCCGGTACAGGGCGGCGGCAACGTGAACCTGAACTACGGTGATTCGCTTTTCCTGACCCTGGGTTTGAAGAATGTCGGCGACCAGCGGGCAGTCGGCGTAAATGCCTTTATCAGCACCGCATCTCCCTATGTTACCATCACAGACAGCACGGCCGCCTATGGAAACATTGATTCAGCACAGGTGAAAACAATTCCCGACGGGTTCACCTTCAAAGTATCGGATACCATCCCCGACAACCTTTCCGTCAGGTTCAACCTCAGGGTAACCAGCATCGATTCATCCTGGTACAGCCACTTCTCCATCGAAGCCCATGCCCCCGCCCCGAAAATCACCGGGATCACCGTGGTCGATACCCTCACCGGGAACCGCAACGGGCGGCTCGACCCCGGGGAAACGGTGCAGCTGGTGGTATCGAACACCAATACGGGCGACTATTCGTGCAGGTCGGCCTATGCCCGGCTTACCACCACCTCGCCCTACCTCACCCTGCTGAACGACAGCGTTTTCCTGGACAGCATTGGACCAGGGCAGTCGCGCAACGCGGTTTTCAACGTCCAGGTCAGCATGGATGCGCCCACCGGCACCGGGGCCGACCTCCTCTATGCCGTTCATTCGGGCCTGTACCACGCGGAGCGCCCGTTCAGGGAGATGATCGGCATCATCATTGAAGACTGGGAATCGGGTACTCTTTCCAAATTTCCCTGGCATTCGGGGGGGACACTCCCCTGGACCATTACAAATCAGAATCCGTGGGAGGGAATTTACTGCGCCCGTTCAGGCGCCATTCCCGATTATGCCTCCTCACAACTCTGGATCAGCTATCCTTCGGCGGTGGATGACAGCATCTCCTTTTACCTGCGCACCTCCACCGAGGATGGTGCCGATTTCCTTCTGTTCTACACCGACGGCGTCCTCCAGGGACAATGGTCGGGTGAAACGCCCTGGAACCGGGTCGCTTTCCCGGTTGCCGCCGGCGATCACCTTTTCAAATGGATCTATCACAAGGATCTCTCTTTTGCCGGGGGCGAGGACCGCACCATGATCGATTTCATCGTTTTTCCGCCCCCGGTGCTGCCTTCGATCGTACCCTCGGCCAGCGACTCCCTCTGTGCCGGGACCGCCGCCCTGCTTCATGCCACGGTAGCCCTGGCCGATTCGCTGAAATGGACCACCACCGGCGACGGCATGTTTGCCAACGACACCCTGCCCGTCACCACCTACACCCCGGGACCTGCCGACGAGGCAGCAGGGAAGGTCACCTGCAGGCTTACTGCTTTCGGCGCCTTCGGCAATTCAGCCCGTAATACGCTGGTCGTGATCAGGCCCCGCCCTGCCGCAAATATAACCGTGTTTCCGCACGACACCATCTGTGCATGGCAATCGGTCAGGCTTTCGGCCGACACCACCGGGAATGCGGGTTACCTCTGGACGCCCGGGAACCTGCACACCCCCGAAGCCGTTTATGATTCCGCTTCAGCCGGGGGAATGGGGACCCACCTGGTCAGGCTTGCGGTCACCAGCAGGTTTCAGTGCCAGAACAGAGATTCGGTTTACATCACCTTTAAAGACTGTATGGGCATCTGTGAAAACAGGAACACAGCATGGACCGTCTACCCGAATCCCAACAATGGCATCTTCCAAATCGTTGCAGGTGCAGGACAGCCGGTGTTTTATCGACTCTCCATTCAAAACGCGCTCAACGAAACCGTTTATGAAGAGGAGGTACCGGTGGCCTCATGGCAACCTGTGAAAAAATTAACTTTGAACTTTCTTACGGATGGTGTATATTTGCTGACGCTTACCACAACTCAGGGAGCTTCATCGCAGAAATTCATCATCCGGAAATAAACGCGTGAAAAAGCTTGCCGCAATCGTCGTCTTAATCCTTTTCCTGGTCAATACCATGGGTTTTTTTGTTGTGTTCAGGTACAACCAGTACAGGATACAGCAGGAGATGATCGCCCGGATCAGGTGCGGCGACTTTCATGACAACATCGTCATACTGAAGATCTTTCACCCGGAGCGGGACCCCCAGTTCCGTAGTTTGAAAAGTACCGAATTCTCCTATTTCGGAAAGTTTTACGACCTGGTTGCCCAACGGAAATCAGGCGATACCACCTTCTTGTATTGCCTCCACGATACCAGGGAAGAGGATCTTGTTGCCGATTTTTCCACCTCCCTCAGGCGGAACGGGGATTCCACCCGGAAAGACCATTCGATCCTTGCAATGCTCTACAACCTGATTACCCAGGCGCTCATACAGCAAACCCCGCAGGGCGGCCAGGGCCAGGGTACCGCCTTTATTTTCCCGGCAGCAAAACAGGTCATCATACCCGTCTACCTGGTTCATTTTGCCCCTCCCCCCAAAGCCGTATAATCCCTTTACCCTGTTTATTCAATGCCCGGACCTACATCCAGGCCTGTGATATTTATTCACCCTGCACGTTCATCACGATGATGAACCGTGGATTTCTCCCTACCGGAGCGAAGCGTGATAAATCAACCCAGGCCGTGATTTACCGATAAAAGGTAATAACCGGCATATCAACCATTCAGTTAAATATTTAAATTACCAACATATGAAATCAATATACATCGTCTCTTTTTTATTGCTGTTTGGCATTTTCTCAGCCGCGGCCCAGCAAAAACAAACTACCGCCCCTGCCAAAAAGGACACCACCACCATCAAATACCTGAACGAAATTGTGATTACCGCACTGCGTATCAATATTCCGTTAAGAGAGATTCCCGCCGCCATATCGGTTGTTACTCCCAGGCAACTGACCTCGCTTACCAAGACGATTGCCGCCGATGATGCCCTCAGACTTGTTCCCGGTGTAAGGATCGACAATGGCACCGGCGGATCGCGCGTGCATGTGTACATCCGCGGCCAGGGCGTTCTCACCGAAAGCGGATTCAGGGGTGTGGGTGTTTACATCGACGGCATCTCCGTCAACAACCCGGGCGGCTTCGCCCCCGATTTATACGATGTGGACTGGGAAACCGTGAAAAATGTCGAAGTGGTGAAAGGGCTTGCAGCTTCGATGTACGGCGCCAGCGCTACGGGTGGGATCATCAACATCACCACCAAAGACGGCGGGGATAAACCCGTCAACAGTTCCCTTTACGCTTCAGGCGGGTCGAACGGATTCTGGAAGATCCTGGGGCAGGTAGACGGCACGAACAAGGATGTCAACTACCGGATCTCTTACAGCCACATGCAGGGTCATGGCTACCGCCTTCACCAGTCCTATATGGGAGACAATTTCAGCGAAAAACTGACCTGGACTCCTTCACCAAAACTGAAGATCACCCAGCTGTTAACCTACACCAGCTATTTCAACCAGAATTCTGAAGGAATCAACCTCGGCCGTTACGACACGGTCGGTCACACCGCTGCAAATACAGATGCCGTGCCCTATAACGAATTTCACAAAACCCAGAGACTTACCGGGGCCCTGTCACTTAAATATGACCTGGCCAAAAACCAGGACATTACGGTCAACGCGTTCATGAGGCTTAACAACTACCGGGAGACCTCCAACAACGGTGATGATTACAAATCGTCGGTAAATCCAGGGATAACCGCCCAGTACAACCTTCATTTCGGCAGTGAAAAACTGTTTAACCACATCAGCCTGGGCATCGATTATCAATCATCGACCATGATCGAACATATGTTCGCAGTTCCGGGGGAAGACCCCACAAACCAGGTTGTTTACAATCAAGCAACCAACAAACTTGACACCATTGTAGTACCCGGCATCAATCACAACCGGGTCGACAGCTACTGGAGCGAGGAGTCGTTCGGCACCCAGACAACGCTGATCAACCAGACCATCCGCCAGCGGAGCATGGGTTTGTTTTTAATTGACAAGCTTGATATTGCGAAAAAACTCTATGCACTGCTTAATCTCCGTTACGACTATGTTTACAACCGGCTGGATTCAGCTTCAAACAGCGACAGCAGGTCGTTCCAGAAGCCCACCTTCCGACTGGGGCTGGCCTATGACCTTGCCAGGGCGGCCAACATTTACGCCAGCTACGGTACCGGGTTCCTCGTACCCACCGAAGATGAACTTTACAACAACCCGGTCCAGTATGGCGGGTTCAATTCCCTTATCAAACCCTCCACCTCCATGGGTGGCGAGCTCGGTGTAAGGGGAGAGATCGGCAAAGGACTCTATTATGACGTGACCGGTTTCAGCATCAATTCAAAAGATGAATTCTACCGTTATAGTGTGGTGGGAAGGGGCAACAATACGGCCTTCTTCGGCAACATGGGCGAAAGCAAGCGCTGGGGCGTCGAGGCATTCGTCTCTTACTCGCCGGTTGATTTCCTCAAATTCGACGTGGCATACACCTATTCGCATTTCCAGTATGCTAAACCGGACAGTGTAAGCGGCCACTGGATCCCCCAGTGCCCCGAGCACATGCTGACCGCCGAAGCCTCTGTAAAGTTCCTGAAACATTTTACCTTCACCCTCAATACCCAGATCCAGTCGAAATGGTGTATCCAGGTGGATGATTCCATCTACAACCATTTCAATGAGAACGGCCATATCCGCAGTTCATGGGTGAACGGGTTCAAGGTGTTCAACGCCAACCTGAACTATGCCTGGAAACTGGGTACCCTTAAAGGCGACCTGGGCTTCTTCTGCAAGAACATGCTCGACGAGCAGTATTTCGGCTTCACCGAGCCCAACAACGGCCCCGATTACAACAGCTTCCAGCCTGCGCCCGGCCGTGAATTCTTCGTCAGCCTGCGTTTAAGGCTGTAACTGCTTTTATTTTCCTTACCGATCCCAGGAATCATCCCGGGTTTCATGGTGCTGCCTCCCGGCAGGCTGTTCAGAAAACATGAAACTCACGGGATGATTCCCTTTTATGGCCATCCCTTCCCCGATGCCGGCCTGTGAATAATTGGACGGATATGTTGCATTCAGCCATTTTTTGACTATCTTTGACCTATGACGGGGTTGTTAATAACATCTTGTCATGATTTTATTGCTGAGACATGTGTGCCTCATTAACCCATACCTCACATGAAAGCAACCATTGCCTGCCTGCTCCTTCTGCCCATCCTGTTTTTTTCATGTAAAAAGGATGGTTCTTCAGGTCAAAATGGCAACCTGGTCAACAATCCAAGTTTCGAGACCACCAGTCACCAGCCCGACCCTAAAGGCTGGAAGATAACCAGCCTTTTCCCCGACAGTTTGGGTCACCATACCCCGAAGTTCGTAGCTGACGCCCCGGGAGGAGGAGGCGAATGGAGCTTGCAGCTGATGCCACTGTGGATCCCGGCCGAAGGCTTTGCCGAGACGGTGGTCACAGGCCAGTCGGGAACCAACATATACCTCGTTTCGGCATGGATGAAGACCATCGGCTGGCACGGCAAGTTGGTATTCGAACAATGGAGAAACGGGCAGAAGGTCCATTTTAAAATGAAGTCCGATACCGCCGTTGCCTGGAAACAGCTGGTCTTTTCAGATACCCTGGCCATACTTCCAACCGACACCTTAAAGGTTCATCTTACCGCAGGTTCCACCGAAGTCTCGGCCGGCATCGTACGGTTCGACAACATCATCCTGAAAAAGATGAACCCCTGAGTATAGCCTGCCCGGATCGTTTGGTATATGCATTGCATTTCAAAATGAGTTTTTCAATATTCACCTAAAAACCACATCATGAAAACAGGATTGTTTATCTTAGGAATGGCCTTCATACTCGTTGCCTGCAACAGGGGCAACCCCAATGCCGGGGAAACGCAGAAATCCAAAGGCGATTCGCTTGCCAGGACTGAAGTTAAGGCAACCGCGGCAAAAATAAATAACGATTCGCTCGTAAAAATAATTGAAGCGGAACGGGAGAGGATTGAAGCCAGCCTGAAATCATTTAAGCAGACAATCCTCCCGACAAAGGATCTCAGGGCCCAGATAAAACAAAAATGGTCAAAGGTTGAATATTTTTCTGAAAATGGCCAGGTGGTCAGGATTATAACCCTTCCCTATGAAAAAATCGTCAGCAGAACGGAAGAATTCTATTTTCAAAAAGGGACGCTTATTCTTGCGTTTATCAATGACGAGGGGTTGAAGTACATCGGCAAAGATGACAAACGGGTCGGGAAAGCATACTATTACTCAGGTGATAAAGTCATCAAAGAAGACAACCGTACGAATGAGAAAGAAACGACGATCAGGGATTCCGACAGCGAACGGTTGCTTCAGGAAGCAAAGGAATATCTTGAATTTTTCCCGAAAAAATAGCACTTATTCCTTCCCCGGTTCTTCTTCAAACCTGGCCTTGGCCTTATAGATGAACAGGGCCCGGAGCTTGTCCCAGAAATCCCCGCCAAGCACAAACAAACTTACGAGGAAGATAAAATCGGAGGCGATGATGATGATATACCTGGTTAACAGGGATATGGGAATAAGGTGAGGCATGAAGGAGATCATATAGTTGGGAAGGAAGGGCAATACAAACAGTACCAGCCCGATGTTGTACCGCAGCGGGGTCACCTGGTGCGGTTTGGCCACGCGGTGGTAGATGTAGTGCATCTTATACTGGATCCAAACATACGACGACTTCCCGAGGATGGCAATGCTGGATATCTTCATGAGGGGTGCGCTGATCCAGAAGGAGGCGAGTATAAAACCCTTCCAGAAATGGCTGATGACAAAGCCCTTCAGGATCAAACCGACCGGCAGCATGAAAAAGGAGATGATAAAAATGACCAGCCCGACGTAAAAACGGATCCCGGGATTTTCGGGTCTTTTCATTTCCGCTGCCGATGGACGATGGATGAACATCATGGGTGAGTGTTTTTACAAAATTACGCGTTTTTTTTTCGTAACGCGTCATGCGATGCGCTAGATAAAGAACATGGCGACCCCGGTCACTGCAAGCACAGCCCCCGCGGCCTCCCTGATGGTGACCTTTTCCCCGTAAAGGATCATCGAAGGAGGTATGATCAGCACAGGCACGATGGACATGATGGTGCTGGCAATCCCGGTATCGGCATATTTGATAGCGATGAGCGAGAACGAGACCCCGAGGAAGGGACCAAAAAACGCCCCGAGGGAGAGCTGCAGCATGGGTTTCCGCTTGTTCAGCGCACGGTAGGCGTGTTTCCAGAAGCCCATCAGGGTAAACAACACCGAAAAGCCTGCCACACCTGCGATCACCCTGATCTGCGTTGAGGCAAAGGTGTCGTAGCCCTGCATGCCGACTTTGCTCAGCACCAGTCCTGCAGCCTGCCCGATGGCGCCACCCAGCCCCAGCATGATCCCCCACACCGGGTAGTTGAATTTCACTTTTCTGAAGCCGCCGTTGCTCTCGGCAAGCGTATGCCTTTTCAGAACCACCAGCGCGATCCCCGAAATAGTCAGCACCATGCCGATCCAACTGCCCGGGGAAAGCGTTTCGCCCAGCACGATCCACCCGATCAGCGCTGTAAGCGGCGGCGCCAGGGCCATCAGCAGCATGGATATCCTCGCCCCCACCACCACGAAGGCCTGGAACAGGCAGAGGTCGCCGAATACAAAGCCGACGAGCCCCGACAACGCCAGGTAGAACCATGCGTGGGGGGTGGCATCCAGCGGCAGGAGCTGCCCGCGGTAAAACCATACAAATATCGTCAGGAAACAGAACCCGATGCCGAGACGCAGCAGGTTAACCACCATGGAGCCGATCTTCCGGCTGGCGGCCTCAAAGGCCAGGGCGGTAACCGTCCAGAAAACCGCTGTGAGCAGCGCGGCAAATTCACCGGTATGATGCATCAACACATGTGCCTCCTTATCATTTTTTAGCGAGCCAGTCTTCGGGATTCTGGATCATCTTGCCTCTCCACAATTCGAAATGAAACTCCGATTTCTGATCCTCCGCATCGGGCTGAACCTTCCCGATATCCTGCCGGGCGCCGACATCCTGGCCTTCGCGCACATGCACCTCCCCGAGGTTTGAATAAACGGTAAGGTAATCGCCATGGCGGATGATCACGACATGGTTCAGGGTAGGAAAAGACATGACGCGGCTCACCTTTCCCTTGAAGACCGCTTTGACGACCGATTCATGCTCGGTCATGATGTCGATGCCGTTGTTTTTCACCTTCACATGTTCGAGCACGGGATGCGGATGTTCGCCGAAACCCGAGGAGATAAAACCCCGGTCGCAGGGCCATGGCAGATGCCCGCGGTTTGCCGAAAAGGACGAAGACAACTCCAGTTCCCCCGGTGTGAATTCCATGACCTCTTTTTTTGTGGCAGTTTTGGAAGCCGTTGCAGGGTTGCTGGTTTTCGCCGCTTTTTTCCGCGCGCGCTCCGCAGAGGCCCTGATGTCATCGACGATCAGTTTTTCAATTTCATTTTCAAGTTTCCGGGCTGCCTGCTGTTTTGTTTTCAACGTTGCCGTCAGCTGTTTTTCCTTTGATGAAAACTCCTCCACCGCGGCGGCCTTCTCCGTCTTTTCACGGTCGAGTTTCTGTTTTTCAAGTTGCTGCGACTGGACCAGGGTCAGTTTCGCATTTTTTTGCTCTTCAAGTTCTTTACAGTGGCTGTCGATGGCCCGCCGTGTTGATTCGATCCGGGCGACCTGGCTGCGCCGGTAGGCGCTGTATTGCTGGTAATATTTAATCCGCTGGTAGGCCTGGTTGAAATCCTTCGACGAAAAGATGAACATCAGCTTGTTGTGCCCGTTCATGGTGCGGCAGGCATAATAGATCATCCGCGCGTATTCCGACTTTAATTCCCGAAGCTGTTTGTTCATCCGGTCAATCTGCACGTTCTGCACCTGGATCTGCACCTGTACGTCATCCAGCTGGAGGTTGATGGTATTGATCAGCTCCTGGCGGCTTTTGATCTGCTTTGCCAGCACCTGCAGCTTGTTCATCGAAGTTTTCTTGTTCTTCTGCGTCTTTTCCAGCAGTTCGGTGGTATAGCGGATCTCAAGCTCGAGCTGCTTTTTGGTTTGCTGCAGTTTTTCCCTGCTCTGTTTCGTCTGGCCATATGCCGGTCCACCGCTCAACATGCACATCAGCAGGATCATTACGGGAAGGATCAACAGTATGCCGAAAGCAGGGCGGTTCAGGGTCATAGGATTTGGAAATGTTATTTCACACGGACATAGCTTGCCGGAATTTTAAACGGGAACCCTAACGGAACATCGATCACCATTTTGGAGAATTCCGATTTCACCTTTATCGTGTTTTCAGCCCACACGGTATAGGTCATTTTCCTCGGGAAAAGCTGTTCGCCCATATGCTCGTAGGTCCCGTAGGTGGCCTCAAGCTTTATGTTGTCGCGTTTGATCTCCTTCACATCAATGTGCGATATCTTAAAATTGTCGGGATCAAGCCATATGTTCTGGATGAAGATCCTGAGGTTTTCCTGGCTGTTGCGTACAAATTTCCTCAGTTTCATGCGTGCCCCCGTCGAAAGTTTGTACTCCCCCTTGTCGATCGTGGCCCTGAATTTCCCCCCTTCGTAAAACTGGAGGTCGTTCCCGAGCAGGATGGCCTGCAGCAGGTCATAATCGATGTTGGTGTTTAGAAACTTGTTCACATACTCGTAATCCCCTACAAAATAGGTATCGTTCAGCCGGTTGATCAGCTTTACCGAATCCTGGGAGATCATCAGCCTCACCGCCTCGATGCCGAGCATGGGGGTCAGCGAAATCCAGATCAGGCTGTCCTTGCGGATGCGTATCTGCCCGCTGAATGAATTTTTCTTGCCTTTGTTGGAGTATTCAGCCGAAAATTTGGCCGAAAACCAGCTGAATTTCAGCTCTTTTTCCTTCAGTTTTCCAAACAGGAAATCGGCTCCCTCCTCTTTGATGGGGGCCCTCATTGCCTTGCGGGCGGGACTGCACCCGGTCAGGAAAACAGGAACAAGCAACAGGAGAAAGAACCGGCGGGCGAAAAGGGTGTTTGAGATCATGTAGTCTTAATATAGTTTTTTATCCGCGATTTTTTTTTCCAGCTGGTCCGAACCGGGACCCTTTTGTTTGGCCTTGTTCCAGTACTCAAGCGCCTGTTGTTCCTTCCCCAGTTTGAACAGCACATCCCCGTAATGCTCCAGCACCTCGGCGCTGGGGGCATCCTTGTTTGTCAGCGCTTTCAGTATCCATTCCCCGGCTTCAGGGTACTTTCCAAGCATGAACAGCACCCAGCCGTATGTATCCTGGAAAGAGGCGTTCTCCGGCTCAAGGGTAACCGCCTTCTTCGCCATCTTTTCGGCCTTTTCAAGGTCGGTGGCGCGAAGCGACAGGTAATAGGCATAATTGTTCAGCACATAGGCATTGTCGTCCTTAAGCTGGATCGACTTTTCATAAAAGCCGAAAGCCTCCTTTTCCATTTTCAGGGCATGGCAGGCATCGCCCTGGTACATGTAAAACTGGGCGAGGATTTCTTTGTCGTCAACAACGATCTTTGCCCCCGCGCCCAGCAATTTGAGCGCTTCTTCGTATTTTTTCAGCTGGAGGTTAGCCAGTCCGGTGAAGAGGAACGGTAATGGTTGTTCCGGGAAAAGTTCAATGGCCCTGTTCCCGAAGGCAAGCAGGTGCTGGTATTCCTCCAGCTGCAGGTCGAGCCGGAGCACCTGTTCCCAAACGGCATATTTGCTGCTGTCGAGGGTTAAAACCCTGATGAAGGTCAACCTCGCCTCCGGGTATTGTTTGTCCTGGGTAAGGAGGTCCCCGTAAATCGAATAAACCTTAGGATCCTTCGGGTGGGTGTCGATGAGGATTTTTGAAAGGGTGAAGGCCTGGTCTTTCAGGTCGTTGTAAATCTGGTTCACGTTGTAAAAAGAGAGAAGGATGTTGACCTTCGTATCGACATCAAGGTTCGGGTTGGCAAACCCGAGTTTAAGCTCCTCGTAGGCCTTTTCCTTGTTGCCTGCCTTACGGTAATAATCGGCCATCGACATGTGAATGTAGGCATTTTCGGGATCCATCCGCGCGATGGTCTTGTATACCTCCATGGCCTTCGCCGGCATGTTGTTGGCCATGTAAAATTCGGCGAGGATCGACTGGTACCGGCTTTCGGCGGGGAATGCGACAATGAGGTTCCTGATCTCCTTTTCGGCACCGGCGAGGTCATCCTGGTGAAGGTATATTTTTTCCTTCTGGATAGAAATATCTTCCGAAACCCCGGCCTTTTCTTCAATGCGATCGTACACCCGGATGGCGTCGCCGAACTTCTCAACCTGCAGGTAAAGGGCGGCCAGCTGGTATAGGTAATCAAGGTTGTCTGGCTCCTTCTCAACCACGTCGCGGTATATTTCGATGGCTTCCTTGAAATTTGCCGTTCCCTGGAAAAGTTCGGCAAGAAACAACGCATACCATTTGTTGTCGGGATCGAGCCGCGTCGCCTCCCTGCCATGGCGGACGGCCTCCTCCAGGTTTTTCTGAACCGATTCGATGCGGGCCAGTTCAAAATAGCCAACAGGGTCGTCGGGGTAGTTGCCGACATAGCGCCGCAGCATCTCCTCAGCCCCTTTTACGTTCCCGGTGATAGCCTCCTTCTTGGCTTCGATCAACTGGCTTACATTGCCCGGGTTTGCAACCACCTGACCGTCCTTGCCTTTTTTCTGCTTCTTCCTGTCCGGCTTGTGCATCGCTGGAGGGTCATTAAAGGCAAACCCCGCAAATGCTCCCCTGGCTATATCCAACCCAGCAAAATCAAGTATAAGAAGAAGGATAATGTATATGATGAATTTCCGCATCCGTAATTTTTAATTTTTAATTCGTAATTATTTCGTTCCCGTATGCCCGAACCCCCCGGCACCCCGCTGCGTGGCCACCAGCTCCTCCACCTCCACCCATTCGGCCTGTGCATGCGCGGCAATGACCATCTGGGCAATCCGTTCCCCGTCGGCGATCTCCACCTCCGCGTCCGAAAGGTTGACCAGGATGATTTTGATCTCCCCGCGGTAATCGGCGTCAATGGTGCCCGGGGTATTCAGCAGAGTGATCCCCCTTTTCAGGGCGAGGCCGCTTCGCGGCCTGATCTGGGCTTCATAACCAACCGGGATTTCGATGAACAGTCCCGTGGGGACGAGCGCGCGTCCCAGGGGTTTCAGCATGATGCTGCCGTCGAGGTCGGCACGCAGGTCCATTCCTGCCGATGCAGTGGTTTCGTAAGCAGGCAGCGGATGTTTGGAGTGATTGACAATCCTGATCTTCATGACAATATGTATGGCTGCAAAGGTAATAAAAATCCTGGTTACCGGGAAGGGGTCAGCCGGGGCTTCTCAAACAGGTATACCACCGCCGCAAATACCACGAGCAGGAGGGTATGGAATACGAACCGCGTCATCCTCCCGTCGGGCACCACGTAAGCACTTACGCCATAAAGCAGCACAGCCAGTCCGAGATACCCGAAGAACCGGAAGAGGTTGTATTTCACCGGGAAAAAGTGTTGCCCGACCAGGTATGAAAGCACCATCATCAGTGCATAACAGATAAAGGTAGCCCATGCCGAGCCAAGGTATCCGTGGATCAGGTGGTCGGGACCGAGGGGAATCCACCAGAAATTCAGCACCAGGGTGACGATGGCGCCGATCACCGACAGCCATGCGCCCCACATGGTTTTTGCGGTGAGTTTGTACCAGATCGACAGGTTGTAATAGACCCCCAGGAAGAGATTGGCCAGCATCAGGATGGGGATGACCCCCCTGCCCTCCCAGTAATTCCTGCCGATGAATTTGCGCATGATGAAATCGTCGAGGTAAACCATGGTCACCAGGAAGATGAACGACACGGTGATGATGAAATAATCCATGATGCGCGCGTAAACGAGTCTGGCGTCCTTCTCTTTTGCCTGCGCGAAAAAGAAGGGTTCGGCCGCGTATTTGTAGGCCTGTACGAAAATCGTCATCAGGATGGATATCTTGTAACAGGCACTGTAGATCCCTACCTGGTAGGTGGCGATGTCTTTGGGAAGGAGGTAACGCAGCAGCAGCCGGTCGAAGGTCTCGTTCACGATGCCCGCCATCCCCGCGAAAAGCAGCGGGAAGGCATAGATCAGCATGGCCCTGAGCTGCCTGCGGTCAAGCTGCCACTTCAGCTCCAGGTAGCGGGGGATCAGCAGGAGCACGGTAACTGTGCTCGAAATAACGTTTGATACAAAGATGTACTCGATGCCCCAGTCGGTGCGGTAAAACAGGCGCACAAAAGCGTTGGCAGCGGACCATGATTCATGACGGAGGATCCAGGGACAGAGCAGGAGGAAAAAGAGGTTAAGTCCGAAATTGACACCGATGCTGGTGAGGTTGATCCCGGCAAAAAGGGCTGCCCTTCCCTGGGCCCGGAGCCGTGCGAAGGGGATGCGCGACAGGGCGTCCATGACCAGTATCCAGGCGAACCACATCACATATTCGGGATGACTGGCGTAATCCATCCAGCCCGCGATCGGCCTGGCCAAAAGGAATGTCAGCACAAGGAAAAGAAGCGAGGTGAATATCAACGAGATCATGCCGGTGCTGTATACCTTTTCCTTGTTTACCTCGTTTTCGTTGAAACGGAAAAAGGCGGTTTCCATCCCGTAGGTCAGAACGACCATCAGGAAGGCGGCATAGGAATAGAATACATTCACCGTGCCATACTCCCCGGGCAGGAATACGCGGGTATAGAGCGGAACAAGAAGGTACCCGAGGATCCGGCCGAGAATGCTCGAAACACCGTAAACAGCCGTTTGCCCGGCCAGTTTTTTGAAAGGATTCATTGTAGCAAAGATATTTATTTTTTTTGTTGACAGGGAGGGGAAATGGGAGGAAGGTGATATGTAACAGGCAATAGGCAATAGGCAATAGGCAATATCTTGTAGAATCCTTTACAGTTAATCAGGGACCCCTCCCCGCCCTCCCCTTGGAGGGGAGGGAATTCGTTCTGCATTGTCTGCATTGCATGCATTGTTTGCATTGTTTGCATTCTTTGTACTTTTGCTTCATGCCGAAAAACAAATGCTACGTCGTGTGGCAGGGGCGAAAACCCGGGATTTACGACAAATGGTCCGATTGCAAAAAGCAGGTCGACGGTTTCGAAGGAGCTGTTTACAAGGGATTTCCAACCCTCGACCTGGCGAAAGGGGCCCTGGATGACGATCCGCGACGGTACATGTCGAAGACGGCGCACGGTCCGAAAAAGGTGGCCTGCTCCAACCCGCTGATTGGCATTCCCATTCAAAACAGCATCTGTGTCGACGCTGCCTGCGCCGGGAACCCGGGGATCCTCGAATACCGCGGGGTGGATACCCAGTCGGGAGCGCAGATCTTCCACATGGGTCCCTTTCCGCAGGGGACGGTAAACCTGGGGGAATTCCTCGCCATCGTTCACGGGCTGGCATTCCTGAAGCAGCGCGACATCGACTGGCCCATCTATTCCGATTCCCGCACGGCCATAGCCTGGGTGCGTAAAAAAGCGATCAACACCAACCTGGCCGTTTCACCGAAAAACGCGAAACTCTTCGACCTGGTCGACCGCGCCGTCAAATGGCTCCATAACAACAGCTGGCCCAACCGCATCCTGAAATGGGAGACCGAACACTGGGGTGAGATCCCGGCCGACTTTGGTCGAAAATAGCCTGTCATTCACAACGTTGCATAAAATGCGTCCGGGATGTGGTTGACCTCCTCTCCCCCTGGTTTTGAGATGATCGTGACAATGTCAAACCGAACCTCCCCCGGGTGACGGTGGTAACGCGCATAGGCATTTGCGGCCCTGACCAGGATCCGCTGTTTGTTCCGCGTGACGGCGGTTTCGGGTTCGGCAAAGGCATTCGAGGTGCGGGTCTTTACCTCCACCACCACCAGGAACGGCCCGTCGGCGGCAATGATGTCGATCTCCTCCTTTCCCCACCGCCAGTTTCTTTCAAGGATGCGGTATCCCTTTTTCTCAAGCAGGGCTGTGGCGGTATCTTCGCCCTCTTTCCCCAGTTTAGCACGGTCGTTCATGGCAACAGGATTTAAGGTCCTATAAGGACTGTTTTCCTGTTAATCGGGTTGGAAGATAAAAGGTAATACGAAATATTTAAAAAAATTCGAGGATGGTCTCTTTCGCGACGCTGAGCCTAACGCGGCGCCCCAGGATGAGCGCCAGGTTCACATCGAGATGGCCGGCTGGAAAATCATAGCAGACGGGGAATTTGTAATTTTTCACCGCCTCGGCGATGATCTCGGCCGCGCTTTTCCCAAAAGGGATCGCGTTGTCGTTCATCCGGCTCATTCCCCCCACGATCAGCCCCTTCAGCCCGGCAAGTTTCCCGGCACGCTGCAGGCCGACCATCATCCGGTCGATGTGGTAAAGGTATTCGTCAACGTCCTCCAGGAATAGAATCTTGCCGTCGGTCTGCAGTTCGGAGGGCGACCCGTTCAAGCTGTTCAGGATCGAAAGATTTCCACCCGCCAGCAGCCCCTCCGACTGGCCGGACCGGGAAAGCGCGTGCCCGGGAAGAGTATAAACAAGGGGGTCACCGCAGAGCGCGTTCATCATGGTCTGCAGTGTTTCGTCGCTGCGGTCGCCCCTGATGTTGACCGGCATGGTGGCGTGAAGCGTTTCAACACCCAGCGCCTGGTGAATGTGTGCGTGCAGAACTGTTACGTCGCTGTAGCCGACGATCCACTTGGGGTTCTGCCGGAACCTTGTAAAATCGAGGTTGTCGATGATCCGTATCGTTCCGTAGCCTCCCCGCGAACAGATGATGGCCCTGATTTCGTCGTCGTCGAGCATCTGCTGCATGTCACGGCAACGCTGCGCGTCGGTCCCGGCAAACTGGTGATGCTTGCTGAAAACATGCGTTCCCAGGACCACCTCCAGGTCGTGCCGCTGGAAAAAACGGATGGCCGGGTGAACCTCATCAAAGGTAATGCTGCGTGCCGGCGACACAACGGCGATCTTGTCGCCTTTGACCAGGTAGGGTGGGTGAATCATGGGCCAAAAGTAATGAAAAACGGGTTCCGGAGGATATTTGTTATCTTTGCCCCTTGTTTTGCAATTTACAGTAACTGAACCCATGAACGATCAACCTGCCTACAAGCGTTATACCGTCACCTCCGCCCTGCCCTATGCAAACGGTCCCATCCATATCGGGCACCTCGCGGGGGTGTACGTCCCGGCCGATATTTATGTGCGTTTCCTGAGGATGAACGACGAGGATGTCATCTTCATCGGCGGTTCCGACGAACACGGGGTTCCCATTACCATCAAGGCGCTGCAGCTGGGCGTTAGCCCGCAGGACATCGTGGACCGCTACCATGGCATCATCAAAAAATCATTTGAGGATTTCGGCATTTCGTTCGACATCTATTCCCGCACCTCCAACAAAACCCACCACGAAACCGCCTCTGCATTCTTCAGGAAGCTTTACGACGCGGGCCAGTTCATTGAAAAGGTATCGGAGCAGTATTTCGATGTCGCCACCGGGCAGTTCCTCGCCGACCGCTACATCACCGGCACCTGTCCCCATTGCGGTTTTGAACGGGCCTACGGCGATCAGTGCGAAAAGTGCGGCACTACCCTCAATGCGACCGACCTGATCGACCCCAAATCCGTGCTCAGCGGCAACCAGCCCGTGTTGCGCGAAACCCGCCACTGGTTCCTCCCGCTCGACGAATACGAGCCCTGGCTGCGCGAATGGATCATCGAAGGGCACAAGGATGACTGGAAAACCAATGTTTACGGGCAATGCAAATCGTGGATCGACCAGGGACTGCAACCACGGGCTGTCACCCGCGACCTTGACTGGGGCGTAAAGGTTCCTGTTGAAGGTGCCGAAGGGAAAGTCCTGTACGTTTGGTTCGATGCCCCCATCGGCTACATCTCGGCCACCCGCGAACTGACCCCCGAATGGGAAAAATACTGGAAGGATCCCGAAGCCAAGCTGGTTCATTTCATCGGCAAAGACAATATCGTGTTCCACTGCATCATCTTCCCGGTGATGCTGAAAGCCGAAGGGAGTTACATCCTGCCCGACAACGTGCCGGCCAACGAGTTCCTCAACCTGGAGGGCGACAAGATCAGCACCTCGCGCAACTGGGCGGTATGGCTGCACGAATACCTGGAGGATTTTCCCGGCAAACAGGATGTGCTGCGGTACGTGCTCACCTCGGCCGCACCCGAAACCAAGGACAACGACTTCACCTGGAAGGATTTCCAGACCCGCAACAACAGCGAACTCGTGGCGATCCTCGGGAATTTCGTGAACCGCACCATCGTTTTGACCCACAAATATTTCGAAGGCCGGGTGCCGCAGGCGGCCGCATTCACCGCCGGCGATACCGCAACACTCGGGGAGATGGGACAATTTCCCGGGCGCATCGCGGTGAGCATCCACAACTACCGCTTCCGCGAAGGCCTTGCCGAAATGATGAACCTGGCGCGGCTCGGCAACAAGTACCTGACCGAAAACGAGCCCTGGAAAGTCTTTACATCCGATCCCGAAAGGGTGGGTACCGTGCTGAACCTCTCGCTGCAGATCTGCGCGCAGCTTTCGATCGTCGCGTCGCCCTTCCTCCCCTTCTCTGCCGCGAAAATCAGGCATACCCTCAACCTGCCCGGGTTCAAATGGGCGGATGCTGCCTCGATGAACTGGCTTACGCCCGGCCACCCGCTGAATCCGCCCGAACTGCTGTTCGAGAAGATCGACGATGCGGCCATCGAAGCCCAGGTGCAGAAACTGCTCGCCACCCGCGCTGCCAACGAGGCGTTGCAGGCCAAAGCACCGGTAAAACCTGTGAAGGAGCCCACCGGCTTCGAGGATTTCTCGAAGATGGACATCCGTGCCGGCACCATCCTGGAGGCCGAAAAGGTAGCCAAGACCGACAAGCTGCTGAAACTGAAGATCGACACCGGTCTCGACCAGCGAACGGTCGTCTCTGGGATCGCGAAATTCTTCAGTCCCGAAGAGATCATCGGCAAGCGCGTCTGCATCCTGGTGAACCTGGAACCGCGCAAGCTCAAGGGCATCGAATCGCAGGGGATGATCCTCATGGCCGAAAACCCCGACGGCACCCTCTTTTTCGTCACCCCCGGCGAGGGTGCCATCAACGGCGCGGATGTAAAATAACCGCCGCCGGTTTTCATTCCCTTTTTCCAGGCATGCCCTGAATACGGCATCAGCCTTCGCAAACCCCTTCATGACCGGCAGGTTCCTGCCCGGTGGTTCCCCCATTGCAAGGTTCGTTTATGGTTTTTTTTATCATATTATTTGGAATCAGTCTAGTTTGATATTATATTTGCCTAATAATCATAAACCTTCCGGCCCGGAAGCTCCGGTTTAATTTTAATTTAACGCAAACAGACATGAAAAAAAACATATTTCTTTCGATGGTGGCGCTGATGATCATCCTCGGCGTACATGCGCAGACCGCCACCGACAAACCCACCATGGTGGTGGAGGACATGTATATCTTACCCAAGCGGGGGATGGAGGATAAAATGGAGGCCGCCATCAAGGCCCACGACGCGAAGTTCCATCCCGACGGTCCATATGTGGCCGACCTTCACAAGGTGGAGTACGGCGAGAAGGCGGGCTGGTACGTATGGATCTACGGGCCGACCACCTATGCTTCGATCGACACCCGCCCGGCAAAGGATGGTGGCCATGATGCCGACTGGAGTGCCAACGTCGACCCGCTCGTCGACCAGTACGGCAGGACCGGCCTGTGGGATTACAACGAGGAGCTGTCGTACGGCATGGATCTTTTCAAAAAGGCGAGCCGGTATGAAGTATGGGGTGTGCAGATCAAGCGCGGCAGCTACTACCGCTTCAAGGAACTCACCGCGAAGCTGAAAAAAGCCTACGAATCGCTGGGCACCGAGAGCATGCTCGTTTTCGACAACCCGGTGCACACCCCCGGCGCTCCCGATGTGGCAATTGTATGGGATTTTAAAACCTATTCCGACTGGTCGAAGGACATGGGGGCAAGAGCCGCCTATGAAAAGATCTACGGCCAGGGAAGCTGGCAGAACATGGTAAAGGAGTGGCTCGACATCACGGTGGACTACAATTCCGAATTGCGCAGCAAGGTGAAATAACATCCGCAAACACCTGCCTGACAGCCGGGGTGCGTAAAACCGTCCCGGCCTGTTTTTTTTCAGAATTTCTCTCTATCTTTGCACCCGCTAAAGGCTGAATGCAGGAATGCAGGAATAAAAGAATATAATTAGTAATTAGTAATTAGTAATTATTTTCCCGGCTCCGTAGTTCAATGGATAGAACGGAAGTTTCCTAAACTTTAAATGCAGGTTCGATTCCTGCCGGGGCTACACATAAAGCCTGTAAACGCCAATGTTTACAGGCTTTTTAATTTTGACGGGTAACAAAATGGTAACATGAAAGAACAATTCTGTGTGATTATACTGCTTTTTTAATGAAACAATCTTTTAATGTATTTTCCTTCTGGATGAATTTCTGAATGTGCTTTATCTTTTGGGAAAAGCCCTTCTGCTTTACGCGCGTCAGCGACCGCGCGCGCCATTTCTCTCTCATCGCCTTCTTTTATAAGCTCTGGCGTAAGAATTGTATCGAGCGCCAACTCTTTTCCGACAATTATTTTTTTCACATTTATCTCTTCGGCGAGAATCTGC
>CAIMWF010000015.1 GCA_903845055.1 uncultured Bacteroidales bacterium
ATTGGGCTGAACCATGATGGTTTTTGTTTTTGTTGCAAGACAGGTATAAACATTGGTGTAACCATAGGTGATCGTTTTTAGCCCGGTTCCGGCAACGGAAGGTGTAAAAATCCCGGTGTTTACCCCGGGACCGCTATACTGGCCACCAAGGGGCAATCCTCCGTGCAAAATGAACGGTTGGGCGCCCAGGATAGTTACGGTGTCGAAACAACTGGTAAACGTCACATTCGGCGCTGCCCGTTCGCTCATAATGATCCTGGCGGAACTGGCCGGATTACCGGTGACACAATTCAGGTTAGAGGTCATGACACATCGCACACTGTCACCGGCTGCCGGGTTAAAGGTGAAGGTGTATAAGTTAGTCCCGGCATTTGCACCGTTAAGTTTCCATTGATAGACCGGCGTGAGTCCGCCATTGGTAGGTGTTGCCGTGATGGTGACCGATGTACCGGGGCAGAAAGGATTGGTCAATGTTGAAATGGAAACCCCTGCCGGCATGTTGGTGTTGACCGTCATCGTGATGATATTTGACGAGGCCGGATTACCGGTTATACAGGATGCCGATGAATTCAGGATGCAGGATACCTGGTCGCCATTGGACGGTGAGTAGGAGAACGATGGGCTGCTGGTCCCGGCATTGCTGCCGTTGACCTTCCACTGATAACCCGGGGCAAGGCCTCCATGGTAAGGTGATGCCGTATATGTTACCTGGCTTCCGGCACAAAATGGATTTGCCGACGCTGTAATTGAAACGGTCACTGCAAAGTTTTGATTGACTGTCATGGTTACCGGGGGACTGATGTCCGGATTTCCGGTAACACAGTTGTCGGAAGAGGTTAGCTGGCAGGTTACCACATCTCCATTCCATGGAACATAGGTATAAAATGAACTCGTTGCACCGGATATATTGACACCGTTCACTTTCCATTGATAAGTGGGACTGGTTCCGCCGTGGGTAGGATTGGCGGTAAATATGACCGATGACCCAGCACAGACCGTGGTAAGCGGAGTAGAAACAGTAACACTGACCGGCAGCGGCTGATCAACGGTCATGCAGATGGCGTTTGAAAGGGCCGGGTTCCCGGTCGGGCAACTGATATCGGAGGTCAGTTGACAGATGATGCAATCTCCATTGGCAGGCGTATAGGTGAATATCTGGCTGTTGGTTCCTGCATTTACTCCGTTAACTTTCCAAAGATAAACTGGAGTATTACCGGGATTACTCGGAAAGGCGTTAAATGTCACGGACGTGCCTGCACATGTATGGGTCGATGTTGAAGTGATGGTAAGGCTGACGGGGTGAAGCTGGTTCACCGTCATGCAGATCTGGTTGGAGGTAGCCGGGTTGCCGGTCACGCAAAGCGCATTGGAGGTCAACACACAGGTGATGCAGTCACCATTGGATGGCGTGTAGGTGAACACCTGTCCGCCCGTTCCGGCATTGACACCATTCACTTTCCACTGCCAGGATGGCGAAGTGCCGGCAGGGTTGCCGGTTGCGGTAAAAGTCACGGGAGTCCCGGAACAAATAATCGTTGTGCCGGTAGTGATACTTGCAATGACAGTTGCAGGTGTTCCTGCAAACAGCTGGATCGTATCCTTTCCGGCACAACCGTTCTGGCCGGTTACGGTGACCATATACGTGCCGGCGGTTCCGGTGGTATAGGTCTGACCGGTGCCCACATTGGGTAGCCCGGCGGTGAGGTTTCCCCACTGGTAGGTGCATCCGTTACAGGCTCCGGCATCGAAAGTGGCAGTTTGTGGAGTGCAGACGGTCTGGTCGGGGCCGAGAGAAGGTTGAGGATAGGGCAGGTATGTCACATTAACCTCATCGGTGGCGCTGCACGACCATTTGGTAACAGTAACGGAATAGGTTCCTGCGGCGAGTGCGGAGATCGTTTGCGTGGTGGCCCCGTTTGACCAGAGATAACCAGAATAACCGGGTCCTGCGTCGAGAATGACCGGAGTGCCGGGACACACCGCCTGGTCGTTCCCAAGACTGACCGTGATTGGATCGACTACAACGATCGGTTTGCACGCTCCGGCTTGCGTAACCTGGCCCTCGTCCACCACCAACTGGACATTGAAAGTCCCTGTCTGGTTATAAAAATAGGGTGGCGGATCAATTAAATTGGAGGTTGAAACAGACGCGCTGGTACAGGGCAGAAAGACCAGCCGGGTCAGGGTGCTGTTGGACATATTGGTGATCCAGGCAACTATCGAATCGTTTTCCCTGACGATCTCCGAAATGGAATATGGCCCTACCAGTCCACCTACATTCCCCAGGTTGGTCCCTAAAGCAATGAGGGTATAGGTAAAAGTAAATGTCAGCCGGCCCAGTTCATTTGAATTGGAGTTTGTGAAATAACCTGTTGTTACATTACAGTCCTGGGTCATGCTGATCCCCGACGGGCTGGTGAAACCCATGGGTGATCCTAAATTATTTCCAGATGGTGGGTTCATCAGGGAAGATCCGAAATTGACCCTGTAAAGCGTATTATTCCCTGCCAGGATATACAGATGCCACCAAGTATCCTCGTAGATCAGGGACATGGCCGTAGGATTCAGCAGGTTTCCGCCGAATGTCCCGAGGTCCCAGATGACCGGTGCGTTGGTCGGACTGGTGCCGAAACTCAGTCGCAGCAGTTTGCCGGTGGTGCAGGTCACAAACCCGACCCATGCGTTGTTCTCCTTAGCGATCACCAGTCCTGAAGTTGTGGTGAATTGCGGGAAAGGGCCGATGTTGACGGCGGTCGGCGTATTCCAAAGGGAGTTGCCGAAGTCGAGGCGGATGATGGTGTTTTCGTTACACACCCAACCATACCAGTTGCCCGTAACGTCGTCATACTTTACCTGGATACCCTCTTCATTCGGGGTCAGCAAGCCGAAAGTACCCAGGCTGGTCCAGCTTACCGGCGGGTTGTAGAAACTTGAGCCATGGTAGTAACGAATAACACCGGATCCTTTGCAGCTCACGAAGGAGAAGCAGTCATTGTTCTGTTTAGCCAGGGTGATGTAGCCCGGGTTATACAGGTACCCTCCCGGGTTGCCCACGTTCGTCCCGACAGGATCGGCCGCCGCATTGGCCGAACAAAGATGCCATTTCCAGGTGTTGCCGTTCTGGGTCTGGTTCGTGATCTGCACCGTATTGCCAACGCAGACGGTGTCGGGTGCGGTGAAATCGACCACCGGCATCGGGTTGACCGTGACATTCACCACGGTCGGACCCGGTGCAGAACATCCTGTGGGATTGGTGTACGATACGCTGATGGCCTGGACACCGGGTGTATTCCATATTACCTGGACATAGGTGCCATTCGGATATCCGCCGACAATGGACCCGCCGTTGACAGACCACAAATAATTCGTCATTCCCGGGTCCGTGTAGTAAAAATAGGCCATGCCCTGTACTACATTTACCGCCCCGATGATGGTGGGGACCGGCCTAGGAAGAACCGTTATCAATTTGTAAATCGGAAAACCATTGTCACAACTGTTTATCCCATAAACGGAGATGGTATCAATACCCGCAACGGGGCCGACATCCACGGTTATGGAGGTTATATGCTGACCGGAGGTGATGGTCAGGTTTCCTGAAACGCACCAGTGATAATCCGTTGCCGCATAAATCGGATCGATCCAGTAAGTCACGGAGGTCGTGCTTGCACAAACCTGGGATGGTCCATTGATCAGGAGCGCCGTGTCGGGCGAATAACAGTCGGCAAATTTTACGAGGAAGACGTTATTGTTGCCTGATTTTTCCGGTTGCAAGGACCCGGGTGTTGCAATGTAGTTCGCGTTGAAACGCCTGACGCACATTGATCCATTATCTGTATTGTTGGTTGACGATGTTTTGCCACATAAAAACACATGATCGTTTTTATCGACGGCACATCCGGTCCCCCAATCCCCGGCGGTACCTCCGTAATATGTTCCCCATAAGCGCTCCCCGTTGGCAGTAAGTTTTCCCAGGAACGCATCCGTGGCACCACCCCTGAATACACTTTGATACGCACCGGGCGAGGCGATAACGGTATTTTGAGAGTTCACCCAGCCAGCGACAAAAACATGGCCGCTGTCATCTATGGATGCACATGTTATCTCCGTATGGAATGCACCGTAATAGGTCCCCCATAAGCGGTTGCCGGTTGAACTGAATTTGGTAAGAAAGCCGTTATCGGTCAGATTCAGGTTTTCCTGGAATACTCCTGGCGTCGAAATCCCTGTTGCATCCCCGGTAAACCCAAAAATATAGACGCTGCTTCCTGTATCCGCCACACAGCCATGTATCCAACTGAACGATCCATAGTAGGTTCCCCAAAGCCTTTGTCCATCGGGATTGAATGTGGCGAGAAAAGAAGATTGGATACCGGGCAGGGTTGGAAGGTAAGACCCGGGCGTGGCTATATTATTTGGTGAAGCAGTATTCCCTGATAAGTAAACGAATCCAGATTTACTTGTTGAACAGGAGGCATCCTGGTCAGAATTGGTGCCGCCATAGTATGTTCCCCAGGAACGTTGCCCGTCAGCCGTAAATTTTACAAGGAAGTCATCCCTCGATCCTCCGATATTTGGCTGATGAGCCCCGGGAGAAGAAATAAAATCAGACGCATTCGTATAACCGGCAAAATAAATGTTTCTGTTTGTATCAACCGAACAGGAAGTTATTTCCTCAGTTTGGGGGAATGTCTCATGGCCTCCATAGTAAGTGCCCCAAAGCCGTTGACCGCCTGGCGTGAATTTTACCAGCATACCATCACTCAGTGCCCGAAGTACATTCTGGTAAGCTCCCGGTGAGGCTATATTATTTGAAGACCCCGTACAGCCTCCAAAAATGATATTGTCGTCACGATCGGCGATACAGCATGTTGCCCAGTCATTATTACTACCGCCATAATAAGTTGCCCAAAGCCTCTGACCATCAGGAGAAAATTTAACAAGAAAAGCATCTTCATTGCCTTGTAATGTTTGCAGGTAAGCCCCTGCAGTGGCAATGTTGTAACCTGAAGTTGTACCTCCTGCTACAATAACATTTCCAGCGCCATCGGTGGTACAGGGAGTGTAAAATGTCTCTGTTGTATAATCGCCTCCGTAATAGGTTCCCCATTTCCGGGTAGGAACGGGATCGATCAGAAGCACTGCGCCGGCCGGGATGGGTTGATCCACCAAGAATCCATAAACCTGGTCAGAAATTTTCCTGAATCTTCCTTTAACGGGAACCTGACTATTGTTCAAACTGTAATAGCAAAGTGGGATCGTTTCTTCAACGAGACCAAGGCTGGTTTTCAAATGTATTCCATCCTTGTTGTGTTTTATTTTTTCAGGCCCAGCTACCTTCAGCCTGATAGCATCAATGTCCCCGCCCGGCCGAACAATGAAATTATATTCAAAAAGCCTGTCATTCCCGGTAATAAACTGAAGATCGATACCTGGATAGACATTTTTATACGTAATAGTACCAAACGACTTAACACCCGTCACTCCCCCTGTGGGAGTTCCTGTTGTGTAAAAATTCAGATAATCTGCGGCAGGAACAGAAGTCTCGATGACAGGATTTGGGTTTGAGTTCTGCAGATCAATATCAATCCTGTGAAATGTAATGAGCGTTGAATCAGGGTGCCTGTCATCCATCGCGGAACGCGAAACTTCGATATTCGACATTCGATGTTCGACATTCGATATTCGGTAGAGATCATAACTAAACCCACCACGTCTCAATTGTACATTCATCCCGGGGGTATTCAGCAGATAAAGGACCTTGGGGTTAGGCTTGTTATTCTGATCGATGATCTGTCCTTTGTTTTCGATAAAACCACTCCAGGTTTTGGGAAAAGATTTCTCACCGGATGCCTGGCAGGCAAGGG
>CAIMWF010000016.1 GCA_903845055.1 uncultured Bacteroidales bacterium
CCCTTGCCTGCAACCAGGATGATATCGCCGGGTTTTGCAAGGGCGCAGGCGGTTTTGATGGCCTCCAGCCGGTTGACGATGACCAGCACCTTTTTTGCCTGGTGAATCTCCACGCCCGATTGCATCTCAGCCAGGATGGCTTCCGGTTCTTCATTGCGCGGGTTATCGGAGGTGAGGATGACCCTGTCGCTGAGATTGGCGGAGATCCGGGCCATGACCGGCCGTTTCGCGGCATCCCGGTTTCCCCCGGCGCCTACTACGGTGATCAGCTGTTCGTTGTGGGTGCGGATTTCATTGATGGTTTCCAGTACGTTTTTCAGGGCATCCGGCGTGTGGGCATAATCGACAATGCCGGTGACCCTCCCCGGGGAGACCATGCAGTTGAACCGGCCGGCAACAGGTTCCATCCTGCTGAGAAGGGTGAGGACCCCGGTGGGTTCCTGCCCGAGCAACAGGGCTGCTGCATACACAGCCAGCAGGTTGTATGCATTGAATGTCCCGGTGAGCCTGAACCAGGCTTCCTGCCCGTCCAGGTTCAGGAGCATCCCGTGGAACTGGTTTTCAATGATCCTGCAACGAAAATCGGCCATGGCCTGCAGGCTGTAGGTGTACTTCGCGGCCTGCGAATTCTGGAACATCACCCTGCCGTTTTTATCATCTTTATTCACCAGGGCAAAGGCATTGGCGGGAAGATGGTCGAAGAAGGTCTTCTTTGCCTGCAGGTAGGCATCGAATGTTTTGTGGTAATCGAGATGGTCGTGGGTGAGGTTGGTGAAGATGCCCCCGGCAAAGGTCAGCCCTGCAATCCTTTCCTGGTCCACTGCATGGGAAGAGACCTCCATGAAACAGTAGGTACAACCCTCCCTGGCCATGCGGGCAAGCAATTCATTGAGCTGCAGGGGATCGGGAGTGGTATGTGTTGCCGGCAATTCTGCCAGGTTCACCATGTTGTTTATGGTGGAGATCAGCCCGGCTCCAAAACCAAGTTCGAAAAACAACCTGTGAAGCAGGGTGACCGTGGTTGTCTTACCGTTTGTACCGGTCACGCCGATCAGCTTTAATTTTCCCGAAGGATCGCCATGGAACCTGGAGGCCATCAACCCCAGCGCGAGGCTGCTTTTACCGGTAACCACGAAGGTGATTCCTTCAGGGGTGACGGCAGGGACTTGTTCGCAAACCACCGCGGATGAGCCCTTTTCAATTGCTGTTCCTATAAAATCATGACCGTCGGAAGTTGTTCCGCGGACTGCAAAAAACAGGTTTCCCGGCATTACCTTGCGCGAATCGAACGCCAGCCCGCTGATGGGGATGTCGGTCCTGCCGGTGATGCCGGAGACCAGGTCGTTGCCGATGATTTCGCTGAGCAGCATCATGCCTGGGTTTTGGGTTTATCCTGTTTGAATTTGAGGTCGATCACCACCGGCATGCCTTTATATATGGTGTGCCCCGGTCCGATGGATTGATTCACCACGCTGCCTTTGCCATTTACGAGTACATTCAGCCCTTCCTGCTCGAGAAGGTATAGAGCATCCTTTAAACCCATGCCACAAACATCAGGCATGGTTCCTTTTACAACAAAGGCAGGGGTGAGTGCGATGTGGTTCGGGGAGGCCTCCGGGCGTGCCCACGGCGATTGCCCTGTTTGCGGTTGCGCCTTCATGTTGAGCAGGGAAAAAGCTTCCGACAGGTCTTTCGCCTGCCCCGACTGGGCAAACGGGAAGGGTGACGAGGTTGAATCGACCGGCAGCGGGATCAGGATATCGGGCCTGATGGCATAGAGCTTGTCAGACAATTCGCGGAAGACCGGTGCCGCGACAGCCCCGCCATAATATTTTCCTTTCCTGGGGTTGACAATCACGACAATCAGTGAATATTTCGGGTTGTCGGCAGGGAAATACCCCACAAACGATCCCTTGTACTGAACCTGCTTGGTTCCCTGCCGGTATCCCTTGTTTCCCGCCGCGATCTGGGCGGTGCCTGTTTTACCCGCAATTTTATAGTTCGGCGATTTGATGCTTGCCCCGGTGCCCTCTTCAACAACCCCTTCAAGCAGCAGTTTGGCCTGCTGGATGGCCCATGGCGTTGCGATCTGGGGATTGATCACCACAGGGTTGAAACGTTGAACCAGCTGGCCGTTCTTGCGGATTTCGCGCACAAAGAGGGGCTTTACCATCACCCCGTTGTTGGCCACGGCATTGTAGAGTGCAAGGAGGTGAATGGGAGCCAGGGAAATTTCATAGCCGATCGACATCCAGGGCAGCGAAAGCGCCGACCAGTATTTGCTTTTGGTCGTTTTGATGTAGGGTCTTCCCTCCCCGGCAATCTGGAGGCCCAGCGGCCGGTTGATGCCGATGCGGTAAAGCCCGTCGATATATCGTTGGGCAGAGTCTGAATAATAGGTATAGATCATCCTGGATGTTCCCACGTTCGACGATTTTTCGAAAACCTGCAGGGCGGTAAGCACCCCCAGCCCGTGATGAGAGTCCTCCATTTTGCGCCCCGAATAGTAGGTAATGCCGCCGGAACAGTTCACCGGGGTGGTGAGGTTTATTTTCCGGTCGTTGAGCGCGACCAGGAACGATGCCAGTTTAAAGGTGGAACCGGTTTCCTGGCTTTCGCCGATCGCGTAGTTGAAGATCTCCTCGTAGGTTCCTTTTTTGGTGCGGCCGAGGTTGGCCATGGCCCTGAGGTAGCCTGTTTTGACCTCCATGAGGATCACGCAGCCATGATCGGCACTGTCGGCGATGAGCTCCTTGCGCAGCGAGGTTTCTGCCAGGTCCTGGAGGTTTACATCGAGGGTGGTGATGATGTCGTTCCCGTTCTGGGGCTCGATCTGGCTTTCGGGATCCACCGGCACCCAGGCCATCCCCCCGATGCGGCGCATGAGCCGCTGGCCGTTGACACCCTGCAGGTTTTTGGTAAACGATCCTTCAAGCCCTACATAAACCTTTTTGGTCCCCTCGCCGCTTTCGTACCCGATGATCCGCCGTGCGAGCGACTTGTACGGGAGTTCGCGCTCGTACTGCGCCAGGACGATCAGGCCGCCCTTGAATTTTCCCCGTTTGAAGATCGGGAAATGGCGCATTTTGTTCAGGTCGGGATAGGTGACATCGCGCTGGATCAGCAGGTAGCGGTTCTGGTTTCTCCTTCCTTCCCAGAGCATCTCCTTGTAGGATGAAGGCGTCCGGTTTTTAAACAGTTGTGAAAGGCAGACCGAGAGTGAATCGACATTGTCGCGGAATACCTCGTCGGTGATGGAATCGGTCATCACATCCATGCGGACCTCGAAAATGGGGATGGAAACAGCGAGAAGGCTGCCGTCGTCGGCAAGGATGTTGCCCCGGATGGCCTCCATTTCAAAGAGGTGGATCTCCTGTTTTTTGGCCATCTCCGTGAACTCTTTCTTTTCAAACTGCTGGATCATCACCACGCGGGCAATGATGAAGAGGCCGAATAGCAGCACCCCCAGGTACACCAGGTAAACGCGGGTAAGGATGCCTTTTTTGATCTCTTTCATTCCCTTATTCCTTCTTTTTGAGGAGCGATTCTCCTGAGTACAGGATTTTATAGGGAGGCATTTTTGCCTCCTTCAGGCCCAGCGTAACCGCACGTTTCGATATTTCCGACTGCCGGCCCTGGAACATCAGGATCGATTTTGTGGTGATGTATTCGTAACGCAGTTCCTTCAGTTCGTTTTTGGTCCGTTCAATGGCCTTGAATTTTTTTTCAGTGTAGTAGG
>CAIMWF010000017.1 GCA_903845055.1 uncultured Bacteroidales bacterium
CAAATTTTAAACTGTTAAGCTACTTTTTCTTTCCACCAATTTTCATCTTTTGATCCATTTTATCTGAAGTTTCCTTCACAATTTGCTGAATGGCAGTCCCTGCTGTCGCAGTAATCATGAAAATATCGATCATCATCCTTTTTCCCACCGATGTCTTATAGAATTCCACCAATTGATCCATTTCCTTTTCCGTAAAACACTGACGATATAAATTGATAAGGATATTTTCAACCAGATGATACGCATACCCATGCTGACATTCATCTAAAAGGCTAAGATAAAATTCTTTGGGACGTTTGGTGTCACCTGACTGCTGACTTATGATTTGATATTTAATTACGGTGTCAAAGCTCAAGGAACCACGTTCTGCCCTAAGGATGCGTATTTTTTTTGTCAAGGAATCTTCAGGCGGTGCTGTTGTGTCAACTTTAAGTTTAAGATCACCTATGAGCGACTGGATGGCGGCTGGCATTCCGGTCGAATTGTTCTGTGCGGCTACCCTGAGGGCGATCAGGCAGAACACAATTAGCAGAATAATTACTTTGCTTTGGTTCATTTTACCTTGTGTTTAAGGGTTAGTCAATGCCAATGAAATATGGATATGTGGAGGGTTCTTTTTTCCAAGTCCGGAAAGCGTTTCCGCAAATTCCGTATGCAGAATTACGTAAAAAAAAAAGCATAATCGAATCTGGATGAGTGTAAATATTTTCGCCCCATTCCCCGCACCACACAGGAACATTCATTGTTTGAAATAACAACGTAGCGAGATAAAGCGCAGAGACAAATTTACTGAATTTAGATCGTCCTGATACGGCTTAATGAACCTGGGGGGCTATTCGCTTCCTCCTGGACAGACTGATGGTCACTAAATTTTGATTTGTCCTGATTTTCCATTGTGCCCTTCTTTTTTGTGGTTATCCAGGGATGTGGCATTAAAATCTGTAATGTGAGATCTGCAATGTGAGATCTGCAATCTGAAATTTGAGATCTGAGATCTGAAATCCGGGGTCTGTTCAACGAATTAAAAAAAAAGGCTGTCCCGAACTTTTGAGACAGCCTCATTTACGAGGTAAAAATGTTGACCCACCAGGATTCGAACCTAGACTGAGAGAACCAAAATCTCTTGTGCTGCCATTACACAATGGGTCAGTCTGATTGACGAATTACGATTGACGAATTACGATTGAAGATCGCATGCATGAGCCGTTATTCGTGGGTGCAAAGATAGGATTTTTTTCATTTTCCCTTTATCGGAGGGTCAAAAAATTTAGTCGTCAGGGGTTGAGCGTTATTTTGTACTTTTGCCTGTGAAAATTTCCGGAAAAACCATCAAAACATGAAGAAATTTCAGAAGCTGAACAACATTTTCGGTTGGGCGACCTTTGCCATTGCCGCTGTGGTCTACCTGCTCACCATCGAGCCAACGGCCAGCTGGTGGGACTGCGGTGAATACATTGCCACCGCGTTTAAACTGCAGGTGGGGCACCCGCCGGGAGCACCGCTGTTCCAGATGATCGGCCGGTTTTTCTCCCTGTTTGCGTTCGGCGACGTGTCGCACGCCGCCAGGATGGTCAACGTCATGTCGGGTCTTTCGAGCGGTTTCACCATCCTTTTCCTCTTCTGGAGCATCGTGCTGTTTGCGCGGAAACTTTTTCCTTCCGAAGGCGAGATGACCCCTGCACAGATGTACACCATTTTTGGCGCCGCCTTTATCGGCTCCATGGCCTACACCTTCAGCGACACCTTCTGGTTTTCGGCGGTGGAGGGCGAAGTGTACGCCATGTCCTCCTTTTTTACCGCGATCTCCTTCTGGGCCATCCTGAAATGGGAGACTGTTGCCCATGAAAAACATTCGTATCGCTGGCTCGTACTCATTGCATTCCTCATCGGGCTTGCCGTAGGCGTGCATCTCCTCAACCTCCTGGTGATCCCGGCGACCTGCATGATGTATTACAATAAAAAATTCGACACCACCAAAATCGGGATGCTGGTCACCTTCATCCTGTCGATCCTCATCCTCGCCTTCGTGATGTTCGTGATCATCCCCTGGACGGTAGAACTTTCGGGAAAATTCGAACTGCTCTTCGTAAACGTTCTCGGGATGCCCTTCAACTCGGGCACGGTCATCTACTTTGCGCTGCTGGTAAGCCTGCTGGTATGGGGTTTGTACATCACCCGCAAAAAGGGGAAGACGGTGCTCAATACCATCATTCTTTCGTTCACCTTCATCATGATCGGGTACTCCTCCTTCCTGATGCTGGTGATCAGGGCCAATGCCGGAACGCCGATCAATGAAAACGCGCCGAAGGACGCCATCAGCCTGCTTTCGTACCTCAACCGCGAGCAGTACGGCGATTTCCCGATCGCCTACGGCCAGTATTACAGTGCTCCCATTATCGACTATGCCGACGGTAACCCGGTCTACCAGAAGGACATGGCCTCGGGCAAATATATGGTGATCGACAACCGCAAGGGAACCCAGCCGGTCTGGGATCCCCGGTTTACCACGATATTCCCGCGCATGTGGAGCAACCAGCGCAAGGGATCGGAACAGTTTTACAAGAAATGGGGCGGGGAGGGAACCCCCATCGAGGTTACCGGCCGCGACGACAAACCCGAAACAAGGTTTCGCCCTACCTTCGGCGAGAACCTGAAGTATTTTTTCACCTATCAGATCGGTCACATGTACATCCGCTATTTCATGTGGAATTTCGCCGGGAGGCAGAACGACGTGCAGGGATATGGCGGCATCGAGGAAGGCAACTGGATCAGCGGGATCCCATTCCTGGACAAAATGCGTCTGGGACACGACCAGCTGAACCTGCCCGACAGTAAAAAGAACCGGGGGACCAACAAGTATTACATGCTGCCATTGTTCCTTGGGCTGATCGGCTTTTTCTTTCACGCCGGCAAGGACTACAGGGGGACCATCGTGGTTTCGCTGCTCTTCATCATGACCGGGCTTGCGATCCTGGTATACCTCAACCAGCAGCCGTATGAGCCGCGCGAGCGTGATTATGCCTATGCGGCCTCCTTCTATGCCTTCGCCATCTGGATCGGGCTGGGGATCATCCCGCTCATCGGGTGGCTTGGAAAGAAGATCGGTGCAAACCTGGCCGTGGTCCTGGTCTTTTTTCTGTGCCTGGTGCTGGTTCCCGGGATCATGGCAAAGGAAAACTGGGATGATCACGACCGTTCAGGCAAATACTCCTGCCGCGATTTTGCCGGGGATTACCTGAAATCGTGCGACCCGGGAGGAATTTTGTTCACCAACGGCGACAACGATACCTTCCCCCTCTGGTACGACCAGGAGGTTGAGGGAATCGGCACCGACGTGAGGGTTGTCAACCTGATGCTCGCGTCGGGTCCGTGGTACATCGACCAGCTTTACCAGAAAACCTATAACTCCGACCCGATTCCGCTGTCGCTGAAACCGGAACAGTACCGGCAGGGCACCAACGACATCGTTCCGTTCTATGACATCGGACTGAAGGGCTACGTGGAGCTGAAGGACATGATCGATTTCATCAAAAGCGACGATCCGCAAACCTTCATTCCCCTTCAGAACGGGGAAAAAATGAAGTTCTTCCCCTCCAAAAAGGTCAAGATCACTGTCGATTCGGCTGCCTGCGTGCGTTTTGGCATCGTGCCCAAACACCTCCGCGGCAAGATGGTCGATTCGATCTGCTGGACCATCCGTTCGAACCAGCTTTACAAAAACGACCTGATGCTGCTCGACCTGCTCGCCTCGAACAAATGGGAACGACCCATTTATTTTGCCGCCCCTTCGAGCGTAAGCCATTGCGTGGCGATCGATTCCTTCTGCCATGTACAGGGATGGGTGTACAAGTTCATGCCGGTGAAGGCAAACCCATCCGATTACATCAGCGGGATGGGAGGGGTTGACGCGCTCACCTCGTACGACATCCTGAAAAACAAATGCAACTGGGGAAACCTCAACGATCCCCATGTTTATGTAGATCCCGAAAGCCTCAACAATGCCGTTCGCCCGAAGACCAACTTCATGCGCGTCGCGCAGTCGCTGCAGGAACAGGGCAGGAATGCCGAGGCTATTGAAATGCTCGACATGTACATCAAAAATTTTCCCGATTCCAAGATTTCGTTCGACATGTACATGCTGCCCTTTGCCGAAATTTATTACAAGGCCGGGGCGCCCGATAAGGCAAACAAGCTGGTTGAACGCGTTTCGGTCATCTACAGCCAGAACCTCGATTACTATTATTCCTACGCGTCGCAGAACCGGCAGTATTTTGAACAGGACATCCAGACAGGCCTTGGGGTACTCAGGCGGTTGTCGATGATGGCTTCGGAAAACAAGCAGCCGGAGCTGGCTTCAAAGATGGACGCCCTGTTCAACCAGAAACTCAAGTCATTTCAATAAGTTCAACCTGCGGATATGCTGATATCATCGATAACCTGGAACCCGGGCCCCGAAATTTTCAACTTCTGGGGTTTCGCCATCAGGTGGTACGGGCTGTTTTTTGCCATCTCCTTTTTCTTCGGATACCTGATCATGCAGAAGTTCTTCAAAAAGGAGGGCGTTCCAATCCCGCTGCTTGACGAACTGACCACGTACATGATCGTCGGGACCATCGTGGGGGCGCGGCTGGGCCATGTGTTCTTTTACGAACCCGCGTGGTATCTTGCCCACCCGATCAAGATCCTTGAAGTGTGGGAGGGGGGGCTGGCAAGCCACGGGGCTGCCATCGCCATTCCCCTTTCGGTGCTGATCTTTGCGCGCATCCGGAAAAAGCCCTTTTTATGGGTCATGGACCGGGTGGTCATCACGGTGGCCCTGGCCGGGTTCATGATCAGGATGGGGAACCTGATGAATTCGGAAATCTACGGTTTGCCAACATCATTGCCATGGGGGTTCAGGTTCCTGCATTCCACCACCCCTGCCGACGGGTTGTTGCCGCGTCATCCCACCCAGATCTACGAAGGGCTGTCGTACCTCCTCATCTTTTTCCTCCTCTGGTGGTATTATTACAAAAAGGATGGGAAACCAGCGCCGGGTTTTATCTTCGGAACATTCCTCGTGCTTGTGTTCGGGATGCGTTTCCTGATTGAATTCATCAAGGAGCCCCAGGTGGGTTTTGAACGCGGCATGATCCTCAACATGGGGCAGCTGCTGTCGATCCCGCTTATTGTCGCGGGGCTCATCCTTATTTACCTTGCCCGGCGGAAGTCGACCCCAGCCTGATTTTCAGCGCGCCGATCCTTTCTGACAGTGCAGAATAGTCATTGCGGATGACCATTCCCGGGTAATTCTTCGACATTTCAACCGCGTACAGCAGGTCGAAATCCTTCTGGGTTATCGAAAAATAGATTTTTTTTTCCATCAGGTAACGGGAAAGGTATTCCTGTTCCGTCTGTCCGGGTGTCGGTATAAAGATGGCATGTTTGCCAAGGGTCACCACATCCATGATGCTCGAATACCCCGAACGGCAAATGACCGTCGACGACCTCCTGATCAGCTCCTCCATCCGTTCGGTACCCAGGTGCGAAAACACATGGACCCTCCCGTCGAGTACGTAGGCCTCGTCCGTTTCGGGGACGCCCCTCACCAGGGCGACCTGCAGGTTGATGTGAACCAGCTGCATCAGGATCTTTTCCTCGAGGATGGTTCGCTGCGGTTCGGGCCCGGAGAGCATAACCAGCAGGTCGAACCGTGGCGAGACGGCATCTGGAGGGAGATTCAGGCGTGCCGAAAACCTCGAGAGGATCCCGATATAGTGCGCGTTGCCGGGAATCCCGGCCGGGTGCGACAAGGCCCCGGCCAGTCCGCGGTGGGTTTCGAAATCGGGGATCCAGCACTCGTCGTACCTGCTGATAAACCAGTAATTGAGGGCTTTGAGGAGACGCCCTGCGAACCTGATGCCGGCCGGAACCCGGATTTCAAGCTGGTGGGTCATGAATATGGAGGGAACCGAGGGATGCCAGCAGCCGTAACGGTTATCGGAGATGACCAGGGAGGCGCTGGTTTCGCGGACGATTTTTTTCAGGACCTGGTGTTCGCGCCAGATCCCGAGCAACAGCCCGGGGATGTTGCGTGCCATCTTCCAGGCGAACCGGCCGTTCCGGGGGTAGGTGATCACGGTCCCCGGAAATTCAACCACGGGAATGCCGGGACATTCTCTTTTCAGGAATTCAAGGGGGCGGCCGCTTGCTGCAACAACCACCCGGAAGCCCGACCGGGTAAGCATCTGGATTACCGGGACACAACGGCTGGCATGGCCGATGCCCCAGTCCATGGGGCAAACTAGCGCCTTGTTATCATCTGTCGGTGGCATGATCGGTTCGTATACGTCTCGTTAGGTTGCCCGATCCAAAATTACGCCCATTTTCATCCCGGTCTGTAAAAAAGTTATTCACACCCCCTTCACTTTTATGAACCAGGCCGATTAAGCACCAGGAGGTGTTTTTTGGCAGATGGCGGACAAGTAAAAATTAAAAATTAAAATTACTGTTTTCATGGGGGACGATGAATTGATTTACCGGCTGGGGCTTACGATGATCCCGGGGGTGGGGGATGTGCTCGGTAAGAAACTGGTTTCTCTGTGCGGAAGCGCCGCGGCCGTTTTCAGGGAGCCCCGCCGCCACCTGGGAAAGATGCCGCGGGTTGGCGCACTGCTGGCCAGGGCTGTCGGGAACAGGGAAATCCTGGTGCGGGCCGAAAAGGAGGCTGCCTTTATCGAACGCTACGGGATCAAGACGCTGTACTTCCTCGACAGCTCCTACCCGAGGCGGCTGAAACACTGCATCGACAGCCCGCTGCTGCTTTATTACAAGGGTATTGCCGACCTGAATGTGCCCCGCGTGATCGCCGTGGTGGGAACAAGAAATTCAACCGATTACGGTAAAAATGTCACCCAGTCGATCATCCGGGGGCTGGTCAGCCAGCAGGTTTTGGTGGTAAGCGGACTCGCCTACGGGATTGACAGCTGCGCCCACCGCTGTTCGCTCGAGGAGGGGCTGAACACGCTGGGGGTGCTGGGGCACGGGCTCGACATGGTGTACCCGTGGCTGCACCGGCCGATGGCCGAAAAAATGGTGATGCAGGGGGGGCTCCTGACGGAATTCATGAGCTGCACCAAACCCGACCGTGCGAATTTTCCAAGGAGGAACCGCATCATTGCAGGGTTGTCGGATGCGATCGTGGTG
>CAIMWF010000018.1 GCA_903845055.1 uncultured Bacteroidales bacterium
AAGGCCGCCGGTCCTGCTGAAGCCAGTCAGCAGGATCGTGTATTTCCCCGGCGTATCAGGGGCGGTGAATGAAATAATGGTATTGCCGTCAGTGCCTGCCGGAATGGAAGGATTCCAGTATACCGTGTTACGGGGATCGGGAACATTCCTGGGAAGAATCCCCGGGAGGTTGTGATCACTGCAGTCATCCAGGAAACCGAAATTGATAAATTTTCCCGACGCAGGAAGATCGATCCCGGCAAAATCGTTCTTTTTGGAAATAAAACTGACGATCCCGCCAAAGGTGACATTCCCTTTGATATAGGGAGAATTTACAACTTCAATGTGTTCAATCTCCGCGGGGGGCATGGCAAGCACCTTTTCCAGGTCGTCCACTGCAACCCAGTCGACCAGCACCAGGGGGGCGTACATGGTCATCTCCGGCTGCGGATTGATGAACCAGAAGGTCTTCCGGCCCCCGACTTTTTTGACCTTTGCAATAAACGGCAGTTCGTTGAAATATTCCTCCAGCGTTGGCATGTCGATAAACTTATCCATTGGCAGCACTTCCGTCGGTTGCCCGTAAAACGCGTTTTCGGTTGTCTCCCGCAGGGGGGATGCATCCGGTAAGGTGTCCGTCATGAAAACGGTTGCGATCCTGGCATTCAGGGCAAGGCGAAAGGCGGTTTTCAGCTCTTCGCCGCTCATCGTGAACCGCGGCGCGGCGAGGTGTAGAGGCCTTGAGCAGTAATCATTGTCAACCAGTATCTCGGGTACAATGCCAGGCTGTGCCATGGCGCTGAGGAAGATATCCCTGTTCCCGGGAAGGGGAGGAAGGGCAAATACAAACCTGCCGGCCGAATCGGTCCTGACAACCAGGATATCCTTGTTCCCCAGGATGGAGAGGTTGATATTGGCAGCAGCCACGGGTTTACCCGATTTTTTATCTATAAATTGCCCGGAGAGCGAAAGCCCGCGTGTTTCGGGAAGATACCGGTCTGTGTTGTGATCCTCCGCGCGGTGTCGCACGGGAAAGTACATTTGCCCGGAAGCGGATTCCGGGACGACCGACAGGCTGATACCCGCAGGTGCCAGGTTCCCGGTATCGGCATGGATGTCAAGGGTGATCAACTCCCTGGGAGAAAAGGTGTTTTTCACGAGGGAAAGGCGTAACCCGGGTGAATCCGCAAAGACCTCCGGCCCGGGCACCGCTTGGGTGGTATCGCTGGTTCCGCTGGCCGGGAGTACCTCGGTTTTCAGGGGATTGATGATCTTCAGCATGATGTACCTGTAATCATCCGTACCGTTGTTCCGCATGAAACGGGTGTATAACTTCAGGAAATAATACCCTGAGATGGTTTCCTGCGGGATGGGCAGGCATCCGTGCCCGGAACCGTTTTCAAGGAGGTATTTCATTCCCGTAACCTTTTTCCCGTCGGGGGTGATCAGTTCACAATAGATGACCCTGCTCAATATCCCGCCCGCCCGATTATCCTCGTTATAAACGACTGCCTTGAAAAATATTTTTTCCCCTGAAATGTAGAGGGTCCGGTCGGTACAGGCCTGGATCTTTTCTGCAGCCGCACCGGCATACAGCCCCTGCGCTCTCAAACCCGCAGGGGCCTGGGCCAGCAGGAAAAACACAACAACATATGCCAGGCAGCGCTCTTTCATATCAGTTCGGCCAGAAATCAGGTTTTTCAAGTACCCCGCCTCCAAGGCGGCAATCAACACATTCATGGTCCAGTACCTTTACAATGGCCGTGGGGTAATAGTAATAAACGGGATATTCATCCCGCGTAAATTCCCTCCATCCAAACCTGCCGAGGCCGGATTCGGTGCAGCCGTTGTTGAAATCCAGGGCAATACCCGGTACATTTTTATAAAAATATCTCCTGGTGGATTCCGAGGATGCATAGAAAAACCCGAGGACATCCTGCTCTGGATGGGTGAGGTTGACCACGTTGCCCTTGATGGCCAGGGGCTGTTTTTCATAGAGTCCTCCCTGTTCATTGCTGTTGATGCGCATTTGTTCCCAGTAATTATATGCCTTTTCGCTCAGTGCAAGCTGCCTCACCAGGATGCTGTAAAGGATCGCCAGCCGTGAGGTCGTGCCATCGATGGCATGTAGCGGGAATTGTTTGTAGGTATTCTGGAACAGGCTTTTCGTGGAGACGGTAAAGATGTTTTTCACCAGTCCCGTGTAATAGCATACCTTTTTGGAGGAATCGGGTGGATTCACCCGGTGCTGGGTGCCGTCATAATAATATTCAAGGTTGTGGGCCGCATGATACTCCCACGTTTCGGTCACATCCCACTTGTAATACTGGCTGAAGTCTCCTTTTGCGTATATATCCACGTAAAACTGCATGATCCTGAGGCTGACCGACGGATCGGATGTCGGGATGTCCTTCATGGCGTAATAGACCGAATCAAGAACGGGACCCGATGGCATCCTGTCAAATGCCGACTCCAGCTGATCCCCGCCCGGTACGAGAAGCCTGACCCTGAAGGAGGTCCCTGCCGCCAGGAAAGACTGGCCGATCCACACATGGTAGGTTCCCGGTTTGTATTCAACTGCCGGGAAAACATTGCCCTGGTCGTCCAGGATCGTGACCTTGCAACCCGTGGTGGGGAGGAAAACCGACGATTGAACCGGCGAGGAGCGTGAAACTTCCACATCCTGCCAGCCCTCGGTACTGGTGACCCGTCCCGACACGACGTACTTCTGGGTAACACTGGTACTGATGTCCGGATTAAAAGGTTTGACACAGCCAGCCAGGAGCAGCGAGAAGAGAAGGACGATGTTCTTAATCTGACGCATAATTCCCGAGTTTAAAGAGCCAGGTTATCGTGAATACAGGTACACCGATGACGGAATACTGGTAGCTTTTGATTTTACCATTTTCCAGTTTGAAATAAACGGAATATGGATTTTGCCGGCCGGTCACATTGTAGAGGTTGAATATTAATGAATTATGGATAAACTTATTTCTTTTTAGATTTCCTTCAAGCGTCACCGACAGGTCGATCCTGAAATAGTCGGGGATGCGGTATGCGTTCCGGTTTGAATAATCCACATACTGGATGCCATTGACATAATATACCGAAACCGGGTATGTGACGGGCTTGCCGGTCTGGTAGGTAAGGACGCCCGAAGTGGTGAGCCTCCGGCTGAAATGATACATGAGCACCGTGTTCAGCACGTGCGGGATGTCGTAGTTCGCCGGGTAGGCCAGCCCGTTGTTGATGCGTTCCCAGGGTTCGGTCCCGTCCACTTTTACGACCGTGTGCGACAGGGTGTACGACAGCCATCCTTCAAACTTGTGGCCTGTGCGGCGCAGAAAGAACTCCGCCCCGTAGGCATCCTGTTTCCCGGGCAACACGGAGGTTTCAACATTGGGATTGCCAAGGAAATCCGCCCCATCGATGAATTCGGGATAACGGACCGTCCGCTTATAGTAGAATTCGAGTGAAGTTTCCCATCCCTGCTTCTGGAAGGTCCTGAAAATGCCTGCGGAGACCTGGTCGCTCCTCGCCGGCGGGATATAGTAATCGGCCAGTTTCCACTGTGAATTGGGAGACAGGGCAATGGTGTTGCTCAGCACGAACAGGTTCTGGTGCATCTGGTTGAAGGAAACCTTAACGGTGCCGGCAGCATCCGTGCGCATGATCACTGCTGCCCTGAAATCGGGTTCAACATACCATTTCATCGCCCTGAAATTCCCGAAACGGAGGGTGTCGCTTACGTAACGCGGGTCCTTGGGTGACCCGTCAAGGTAGGTATATACCTTCCGGGGACCCAGCGGGTTGAAAAGCGTCAGCCGGAGCCCCCCCGTGAGGTTCATCCAGGGCAGGATGTCATGCGAATCGGAAAGATAAATGGCGCTTTCAATTCCCATCTCCGTTCCAAGGGCAACCGGAAGCCGGAGCGATTTTTCGCCGTAGGGGACCACGTTTCCCCGGTCCAGTTTGTAGAAGGTGAGACCTGCCCCGTACTGAAGCGTATTCTTCGGGGAAAGGCTGTGTGAGAAATCGGCATCGAGGCGGTAATCGCCGAGGAGGTAGGAATGTTCATAACCCAGTGTCGGTTCCTGCTGGTCGCGGGTGTTAAAGAAATACTGGGAGCCGGAGGCTGAAAAGGTTCCCCGCAGGGCCGGACTGAAATTGCGGCTTAAATTGACGGAGGCCCCGTTGTTGGAATACTGGTAGGCGCTGATATCCGACAACCTGAAATTATCCTGGCTGTGGTAAACAAAAAGTGACATCTGGCATTTGTGAAAATCATAGTTCAGGGAGGCCGAAAGGTCGTTGAATCCTGCTTTACTGGTACGGATCACAGGATCTTTGACCTGCTGCAGTATCCAGTCGGAATAAAGGTAGCGCCCGCTGACCAGGAAGGAGCTGGTATCTTTTTTCAGGGGCCCTTCCACCGAAAAATTGACAGCCACCGGGCTGATCCCGCCGTGGGCCGTGAACCGCTTCCGGTTTCCCTGCCGGGCCGTGATGCTGAACACCGAACTGAGCTGACCGCCGTACTGTGCCGGGATATATCCCTTGTAGATAGAGAAATCCTGCACGATGTCCGCGTTGAAAATGGGGAAGAAACCAAAGAGGTGGGAGGTGTTGTAAATCGGAATATTGTTGATATAGAATGCATTCTGGTCGTAATTCCCCCCGCGGACGTTCAGCCCGGCTGAACCTTCACCCACCGTGACAATTCCCGGCATCATTTCCGAGACCTTCAGGATATCGCGTTCCCCCATCATCATGGGGATCTCCTTGATGGTTTTAGCTGAAATCTTCTCCAAACCCGGTGCCTTGAACCGGAAATTCATCTGCTTGTCGCCAAAAACCACCACCTCCTTCATCTGTATGGCCGACTTCTTCAGTTCGACCCTGAATTCCCCGGCGGAAAGCACCTCCAGGAAGGCCCTCTTTTTCTCCAACCCCATAAAGGCAAATACCGCGGTATAGCTTCCCGGTTTCAGCACCATGCCAAGGTAGCCGTTCTGGTCGGTGGCGGCACCTGCATTGGATTCTTCAAGGTACATGGTGGCCCCGATAAGGGACTCGCCGGTTTGCTGGTCGGTGATCCGGCCCCGGATGGTCACCCAGGCATCCTTGCCCGCCAGCCCTTTCCTGCCGACCCGTACTGTTTGCAATACGTCGGCCTTCCGGCCTGTGAGATAGTGCTCTTCGCTACGGGTGAGGGCCACCGTGCGCGGCGCGAGGCTATCGCCTGGCTGAAACTGAGTCTCAAAAACGGGGAGTTCACCGGGGAGTTTTTCATGGGGCATCACCACCAGCCCCCTGTTCCAGGGTGATACCTCCAGCCCGCTCCCTTTCAAAGCCATTTCGACCGCGCGCCCGGCGCTTACACTATCCGCATCAATGGTCACCCTGAGCCCCTGCACCCATGATTCCCTGAAATATACCGTGGTGCCCGTCTCGCGGAAAATGGAATCGCAGAAAATGGCAAACGGCACATCATGAAAGTGAATGGAGACCAGGGTGTCGGGTCCCGCGCCTCTGCCGGGAGGGGCACAAAACAGCAAATGTATCAGCAGGAGCAGTTTCATCACTTTACCTGGATTTTGCCAATAAAAGTGACCAGCTCCGCGATCACCTCGTCTGTGGCCTTGTTCACCCGGATCCTGTTCCTGCGGATGTAGTTTTTGATCTCCTGCCGCTGCCCGGGGGCAAACAGGTTGACCAGGCTTCGCTTTGAGGTGAAGGGTGAGCGTTTCCCGCCGATGGAGACATAGGAATCCCTTACGGCTGATGTAAAGGCGTAATTTGACGATCCAACGGCAGCAACCAGGTTGAGGTTTTTCCGCCAGTAATAAAGAACCTGCACGGGTCCCTGCCCCAGAACCTGGTAGAACCCCGGGTCCTTCGATCCGGCAAAGTACCTGAAATCCCTGTTAACCAGCCTGAAGCCGTCAAGCCAGCCCTTTGATACCTCGATGATGTTGACGGCCCCCGATTCATCGGTAAACTTTAACAAAAGCTCCTGGTTGAAAATATCGTAATTGATGCTGACGTCAGGATACTGCTTCCCGCCGATGGTAATGGTTCCCGCTGTGAATCCGGGCGACAGGAGGTATTGATGACCGGTTGTTCCGGGAGGGAGGAAGCAGGTGTATTTTTTACCGTTGCACAGGGTCTGGTCCGGCCCGTAGGCCCTGTCAGGGAGCGTGACCGTATCCTGTGAGAACATCGGGCCTGTGAGGAGGGTCAGCATGATGATCATCAACAGGCGAATCGGGCGTATCATCAGGGGGCAGTTAGAAGGCGAAAAACTTCCATATAAAGATATGGCGATATTTTGAAACAGTAGGATATATTTTATAAACCTTTCAGAAACGTGCTCCCTGTTGAATGGATCGTCACCCCAGCCCAAACGCACTTATGCAAGTCCTGACAAGAAAAATACAAGAAAATACAAGAGAATTACAAGAGAGTGACCAGGATGCAAAAAAAGATATTATCTTTATACCACCGGGACCACAGACCTTTTCATTTCTTTACAGATTGCGTACAACATTGGTTTCGGGCTCATCAGCACCTGGATGAATCACCTTGTAAAACAATGTATTATGAAACACTTTTACATGTTATTATGCGCGATTTGTTTCCTTAGCACTGCAGGAGCACAAACCTGGAAATGGCAGAATCCACGGTCCCAGGGAAACCCGTTGTTATGTACCAGGTTTGTCACTGCCGGCACCGGCTTTGCCGTCGGGTTGTGCGGTACCATCCTGAAGACCACCAACGGCGGCACCGACTGGGTGAGCCAGACATCGGGAACTTCTTATGATCTGAACTCGGTATTTTTCACCGATTCGCTTACCGGTTACGCGGTGGGCGACATGGGGACCATCATCAAGACAACCAATGGCGGGGCCCGCTGGATCACGCTGGGAACGGTTACCTGCGGGGCCTTTTATTCCGTTTATTTCAGCGACAGGAACAACGGTTATATTGTCGGCACCAACGGCCAGATACTGAACACCATCAATGGTGGGATTGACTGGGCGGTGCAAACTTCCGGCACCACATCGAACCTTTTATCCGTCTTTTTTGCCGGCAGGCTGATCGGCTATGCCGTTGGTTACTCGGGAACAATCCTTAAAACCAACAACGGCGGTATAACCTGGGTCTCCCAGGATGCCGGGACAAAAAATTCCCTGAATTCCGTCTTTTTTCTGGATGCGAATAAGGGCTATGCCGTTGGTGACGCGGGCACCATCGTAAATACCACAAACGGGGGAGCCAATTGGACGATACAGGATTCCGGAACTTCAAATTCACTTCAATCGGTCTTTTTTATCAATGCCAATACAGGGTATGCCGTCGGGATGAATGGCATCATCCTTAAAACCACGGATTTAAAAACCACGAACCGGTCGGGTACCTGGACCAACATCCCCTCAGGCACTTCGGAATACCTCTATTCTGTCTTCTTCTCGGATGCCAGAACCGGGTACGCAACAGGCTGGTCGGGCGCCATCATGAAAACCACCGACGGTGCCATGAATTGGGTGAACCAAACCATGGGCACTGTTCAACCTTTATCTTCCGTTCATTTCCCGGATGAAAATACAGGGTACATCGCCGGCTATTACGGCATCATGTTGAAAACCATAAACGCAGGTACAACATGGACCAGCCTGAATACAGGAACACAGGATAATTTCATGTCCGTATTTTTTACCGACACCCATACCGGTTATGCGGTGGGAACGGATCCCTCCTTTTCGTCGGGCGTCATCCTGAAAACCACCGACGGCGGCACCACCTGGACAAACCTTGTCACCGGGACACTCCCGGCATTGCATTCCGTGCAGTTTACAAGCTTCGACACCGGGTTCATTGCCGGTGCCGATGGCACCATCCTGACGACCACCAATGCCGGGGCCGACTGGACCAGCCGGTTTACAGGGTGCATCAACTGGTTGTCGTCGATCTGGTTTACCAATTCCAGCATTGGATACGCGGTCGGTCAGAATGGCATCATCATCAAAACCACCAACGGGGGCCTCAGCTGGACAAGGAAATCTTCGGGGACCAAAATCAACCTGAATGCGGTCTGTTTCCCGTCTGCAAATAACGGTTTTGCCGGGGGTGAATTTGGCCCTGTCATGAAAACGACCGATGGTGGTACCAGCTGGACCGAATGCCCGATCGGCACTGACGAAATGGTACAGTCCATTTATTTTACCACCGTGAACAGGGGTTACGCGGTATCCGGCCTCGGGAACATCCTGAGTACGGCCGACTGCGGAACAACGTGGACCGTCAGCCGGCCGACCGGAAATTTTTTAACTTCCGTCTATTTCCCGGCTGAAAACAGCGGGTATGCCGTTGGCTGGCAGGGCACCATTTTAAAAACCACGGATATGGCTTATCCCTATGGAATCCCTGGCAAAACGGTGAACACGGCTTCCCTGGAAATCTCCCCCAACCCGGCATCCGGCATGATCACCATCCACACCGGCCTCGAAGGGGTGCTCACCGTCTTCGACATCAACGGGCAGGAGCGCCTGCGTCAAACCATAACGGATCCTTCGCCCCGAATCAACATCGGCATCCTGCCGGTCGGACTCTACTTCGTGAAGATGACGGGGGGGAATACGGTGCAGGTGGGGAAAGTCGTCAGGAAATGAAAACATTCACATTTCAGATTTCACATTTCAGATTTCAGATTTCCTTCGTTTTGGCAACCTCAAGCAATTTGATACGAATCATATAATCAGGTAAATACATGATTTCGTCACGCTCCTCTTCGACAATACAAATCCTGGTATAGAATTCCGCATCGGAGCGTGTACGGGTTGCAATCCGGGAATTTGCAGCCACGGATGATGAACTCCGGATGATCTGATCCACGTCCGGGCGGATGATGAGCAGCCAGCTAATAGGTTCTTTATCGGTTCCTAATAGCTACCAAACAGGTAGGAAGCCTGGACAAATCAGGTAGGAAGCATGGACAAGCAGGTAGAGAGTTTGGACAAATCAGGTAGGCAGCTTGGAGAAGACTGGAAAAAAACAGTACTTTTTCATTTATTACCTTATAAGTGTTTGAATTGCAACAAATTATCAAATTAAATTTTTAACGATACAGCCGGTTTTATGTATTATTCCATGCAATCGTCTGTATATCAGGCATAAACACCATTCGGGTAATAACCCCCGTGATGCTGGCCAATGGCGGTCGGGAAAATCCGGATCAAGAGGAATTTTCCGGGGAAAAACCGGCGAAAGGTCGTCAGTGTACAGACCTTCCGGGTAATTCATAATTAATTTCCAACTATTCATTTTTGACAATGAAAAAAACTTCATTCGTCCTGATTTTTCTTTTCTGCTTCTTATTTGGTTCTGTGAAATCTCAAACGTGGTACAGAGGTTATGGCGGCAATATGAATACGGTCACAAACCAGGTTTTTGAGCATTATGACAAGGGATTTGTTTTTTCAGGTCAACGATATGACAGTGGTTACACCAGCTATGGTTGGGTATTGAAATCGGACGTCAATGGGAACGAACGTTGACCGTTTTTTCCAGGTGAGACCATTGCTGGAAATACACGCAAGGCGATTGAAGCGAAATCTGGCAGACAAATCATCACACGTCAAAATGCAAAGCGGTTAAAACAAAGGAAGAATAAGGAGATTGGAGACGGTGAGTGATGTGATAAAAAAACTTATAAAAAAAGGACCCAGTTGCGGGCCCTAATTATTTGATAAGCAGTAGTTTTGGTGATCAGCCTGGGGCTAGGACGGTTTCACTGTTTCGCCTATGTACGTACGGTTTCAAGATGTTAGTTTACTCACTGTATCAGATTTGTGTTTTTTTGAGAGATAGGATCCAATCGGGGGCCGGACCTATCGTTTCAGGTGATTTTTCAGTTAAAGATCACCCGCCAGTTGAAAAGCGTAATACAATGGCAGGAATACCAATCTCTGTTCGGGAAGTTCGCCGTACGGGGCTGTCGATAATACATATCCTCTTTCAATATGCGGGTATTTCTCCAGCAACAGATGCATGCTCTTCAATTTTCCTGCAGCTCCGCTTTTAATCTCTACGGGGACGATCATATTCTTCTTTGACAAGATAAAGTCTACCTCTGCTGAACTACTTTTCGCCTCTCTTGTCCAATAATAGAGGTTGTCTCTTCCGGATGAAAGGAATTCCTGTCCGGCAAACTGTTCGGCGAGAGCCCCGTTATACATGGATAAGAGATCATTTTTAGTATATTCGATATCGGGCGGTAAGTTATTGAGTGACCTCATTAAACCGATGTCCACGATCAGGGCTTTGAATTTCTTTTCCGAAGCCGTGCTTTCGAATGGCAGGGAGGCGACAGAAGCAGAGGAGATCCTGGTGATCACACGGGCAAGTGATAGTAATTTAAAAGCCTTCTTATTGGTTGGACCTGTGAATTCTTCGGATAAACCGGAGTATTTGACCTGGTGTCCGATATTTCTGGCGATCGAGTTTAAGGCATGATTGAGACTTCTTTTATCGGTATAAGGTGAATATTTTGAGAAATCCTGGCGATAGGTTTCCATCAGATCATTCTGAACCTTAAAAACCTCAGTCATGCTGTTGGAATTCCGCCACAGATCTACACATTCCGGCATGCCTCCGATAAACATATATTGTCTCAGCGTGTCAAGAAGCGAGGAGTGGATCGTATCCGATAGCCGGACAGGTTTTTCAAGAAGGATATCCGCCAGTTTATCTTTCCCGGTATTCTTCAGAAATTCATAGAAGTTCATGGGTGTCATATTCAAGATGCTCACCCTTCCGACCGGAAAAGATATCTTTTGCATGGTGAATTCAAGAAGTGATCCGGCTGCGATCAAATGCAGCTCAGGCATCTCCTCAAAGAAATACCGTAACGACATGATTGCTTTTGGCGCTACCTGGATTTCATCAAAAAACAATAAATCCGTAGTCGAGTTTATAGAAGTATTCAACAGAAGTTCCAGTTCACTGATGATCCGGACCGGGTCAAGGTTTTTCTCAAAAACACCAATCCATTCCGGATGCTTTTCAAAATCAACCGTGTGGATATTTCCATTAAAATGTGTTTTGCCAAAATCCGATACCGTGTACGATTTTCCAACCTGGCGTGCCCCCCGGATGATGAGTGGCTTTCTCTTGGGAGTACTTTCCCATTCTTTCAACTTAATGGTAAATAATCTTTCCATAGTCATCCATTTTAGAAATACAAGGCAAATTTAGCAAAATCTCTTTAGAAATACAAGGGTAATTTGTTTAAACCACTTTAGAAAAGAAAGGTAAAACGACTCTGGGAAGGGATTGTCCTTCGCACCGGCGGAAATGGCGGAATGTAAAATTGCATTCAGCGGAGAAGAAAGCTGAAATGTCAAAAGTAATTACGGATGAAATCCATCGTATCACGGGGATTCGGAAAAAAGCAATGGTAATTTTATATTATGAATTACCAGCAGAGAATTGCGCTGATGGCGGAGAAATGATATCTGAGAAATTTAAAAGGATGGATTAATAAGTACCCGTTTTAAGAATTATTTTTCATTCCATTGAACAGAAACAATAATCTCGTTTCTCCGGCCAATGAACTGGTATGGCGGGTTATAGCCTAAATACCGGTAGTGCCCGTATGCGGTAATTCCCTTTTCTTTTAAAATATTTTGCAGCTTTACCGAATAGAATTTAATATCGTCATCCGAGGCAAAACCGCCAAACTGTATTACGGCAACATATTCTTCTGATGTATTTTTAATAATTACATTGGGATCGTTCGGTTTCGGCAGGTTTGTTTCATTATAAAGCGATGGCATCACGAAGCTCATCGTTGATACAGTGTCATTGATGTCCATGTGAACAGGAGCAGTCATCGAAATTTTAATTTCAGCCTCATTGCCGCCGAAGATATAGCCTGCCAGCTGCCTGAAGCCGGGGCCGGATAATTCTCTGTAACTTTTCGCATTTGAATGAATGGTTGCAATTGTGACCGCAGGGTAGCACCTGATCTCAAAATTCTTTTCTTTCCGGATGACGGTATATTTTTGTTCTTCGGTTTTGTTGGACGACATCACCGTATAGGATTGAAATACAACAATGATCAAAATGATTACGACAACAATTATAAAAAATATTTTCATTTCAGTTATGGTTAAAATATACTGCAGATTTTCGCAGATAAAAAAGCGAAAATCTGCAGTTCTTGATTGTTATTTTGGCATCAAAACTCCATCTATAACATGGATTATCCCGTTTGAACCTTTCAGGTCGGCAGCAGTCACTGTTGCTTTTCCGCCTTTGGCATCTGTAAGGGCCACTTTGCCGTTTTCAATGGAAGCTTTAAGTTCCTGTCCGTTTACGGTTTTGACAACTGCAGTTCCTTTGGACTTCTTAATGAGGCCGGTAAGGGTTGCAGCATCAATATTTCCGGCAACAACATGATAAGTAAGTATCCCGGAAAGGGTGGCTTTATTTTCAGGTTTCAACAGGTTTGCCAGGGCATCAGCCGGGATCTTGTCAAAAGCAGCATTGGACGGTGCAAATACCGTAAAGGGTCCTTTGCCGCTCAGTGTGGTCACAAGATCAGCAGCTTTTAACGCTGCAACAAGAGTGGTGTGGTCTTTTGAACCGACAGCAATGTCGACAATTGTTTTCTCTCCCATCGCCTGTACCTGATTACCAATTAAGATGGCGCAGATCATTCCTGCTATGACATATTTCAGTGATTTCATATAAGCATGTTTTAAAGTGGATAAATTAATAGAATTAAGACTAATTAAAAACAAGACGAAAAAGTGATGATTATATTACAGAATAAATCAAAAAAATGATAATCAAAGAATGGATCTTTTCGATTACGTTGAACCCATGAAGTGGCGAAAATTCCTGTTTGACCAATCAAACAAACCTCCTTCAAAAAAACGGTCGAAAATGAAATCAATCCTTTGAAGGAGCCTTGTCAATGACTTCATCACGCAGATTTTCCTTAAATGCAAGTAATTTACTGCGGAGGGGTTTGTTTCCAGATGAGAGGATCCGGACCGCCAGCAGACCCGCGTTCTTTGCGCCGTTCAATGCCACGGTCGCAACTGGTACCCCGCCCGGCATCTGAAGTATGGACAGTATCGAATCCCAGCCTTCGAGCGAATTGGACGATTTCACCGGGACCCCGATAACCGGCAGGGGGGAGATAGCCGCCACCATCCCGGGAAGATGCGCTGCGCCGCCTGCCCCGGCAATGATCACATCGATACCCCGTCCGTGGGCGGTTTTTGCGAATTCAAACATTCGTTCCGGGGTGCGGTGGGCCGATACAATGCTTATTTCATGAGGGATGCCGAACTCTTCAAGGATACGGGCAGCTTCCTTCATCACAGGGAGATCCGAGTCGGATCCCATGATGATGCTTACGACTGGTTTTACCATGATGTTATTTTAATGGTTTTTTTTATGAATTCTGCTTTTTTTAATGCTTCTTCCATGGATGGATCCAGGATGGTAACATGCCCCATCTTCCGGTAAGGACGTGTGATCTTCTTTCCGTAAAGATGTATTTTCACACCCTCCAACCTCATGCACTTTGTGAGTCCTTCGTAATGAGCTTTCCCGTTATGCCCCGGTTCGCCCAGGAGATTGACCATAACGGCCGGCATTTTTAATCTGGTGCTCCCGAGAGGAAAGTTGAAAATGGCCCTCAGCAACTGTTCAAACTGGCTGGTTATCACGCTTTCGATCGTATGATGCCCGCTGTTGTGCGGACGGGGTGCAATTTCGTTAACCCAGATCTGCCGGTTGCGGTCCACAAACATTTCCACGGCCAGGATCCCTGTAAGTCCCAGACCGGAGATCACCCTCCGGGCCTGTTCTTCTGTATCTTCCTGGATTTCCTGCGGAAGAACCGCAGGGCAGAGCAGGTGTTCCACGAGGTTGGCCTGATGATTGAACTCCATTTCCACTGCAGGGAAGCTTTTGATCTCGCCATTCCCGTTACGTGCGACGATAACGGATACTTCCCTGTATATTTCGACTTTTTCTTCAACGATGGATGGTCCGTCCAGCATACGGCCGAGATCTTCCGGCTTATTCACCACTGCGACCCCCATCCCGTCGTACCCGCCCCTGCGGAGTTTCTGGACGAAGGGCAGGCAGAGGGATCCATTCCTGATCCCGGTCAGGATATCTTCCCTGTTATCAAATAGCCGGAATGTCGCCGTAGGGATGCCGTGATCCCTGTAAAATTGTTTCTGCAGGCCCTTATCCTGGATCAGTTCTAAGTGAACAGGATCGGGAAGAATCCGCAGCCCCTCCTCCTTCAGTCGTTTCAGTGCTTCAACATTGACATTTTCCACTTCGAAGGTTAGCATGTCGACCTGTTTCCCGAATGAATAAACAGCTTCAAAGTTCATGGGATCTCCCTTCACCAGGCTTGTGCAACAGGAAGCGGCAGGGCAATTCTCATCCCTGTCAAGGATGTGCGTGCTGATGTCCCAGTTACTGGCAGCCAGCGAAAGCATTTTGCCGAGCTGCCCTCCCGCTATGATACCGAGTTTCAGTCCCGATACGACAAGATTTTCCATAGAGACAATGAAAGGTGTTTATTATTGACCCTGTCCCAGGGAATAGGCGGGAATACCGTCAAAAGAATAGAGGTTTTCGGTCTTGACAGTATCCACAGATTCCTCATCGGCCCTGGTGAGCAGGCCGATAATATCATGGTGGGAGAAGATATGTCCCTCAGCAGGTTTAAAGCGGCATCTCCAGTGGTCGGTGCAGAAGGTCTCCTCAAATCCGTCGGGCCAAACCTTGATTCCGCGGTTCGTGATCATGGTCAGTTTTACCTGTCCTGTTTCGATCTTCTTTATCCTGCCTGCAAGTTCATCGGGATCAATACCCCTCCAGTGAATGAAAAGGTCCACCCCTTCGAGTTCCTTCCGGGCGGGTTCTTTACGGGTGTAGCGGGGAAGGATGAGCGGCTTGCCTCCGGCATAGGAGACGGGTTGAAGTGAAGCGGGGACAGAGCCAAGGTTGGCGATCACTGCCATGGCAAACTCATGTGTGCCGACTTTCCGGCGGCTGGTGCCTTCCCGGTAAATGTCGTAAGTGTGGATCCCATCCTCCATCGTTTTCAGCCAGCCATTCTGGACCTTTTCCGCCACGCTGTTCTGGCCGATATGGATCAGCATCATGATGGCTGCCTGGAGCAGACCGGATGGGTTTGCCATGTTCTGTCCGGCCCTGCGCGGAGCCGACCCGTGAATGGCTTCAAACATGGCGCAGCTTTCCCCGATGTTGGCTGATCCGGCCAGTCCTACCGACCCCGCGATCTGGGCGGCCACGTCGGAAAGTACATCGCCGTAAAGGTTCGGCATCACCATGACATCGAAGAGTTCGGGCATATCGGCCAGCTTGGCCGCTCCGATATCCACGATCCAGTGTTCGTTTTCAATTTCCGGGTACTCCTTTGCGATCTCATCAAAGACCTTATGAAACAACCCGTCGGTCTGCTTCATGATGTTATCCTTGGTAAAGCAGGTCACCTTTTTCCTTCGGTACTGCCTGGCGAACTCGAAGGCATACCGTACGATCTTTTCGCAGCCCGGCCTGCTGATCAGTTTCAGGCATTGTACCACCTCGTCGGTTTGCTGATGCTCGATTCCGGCATAGAGGTCCTCCTCGTTCTCCCGGATGATCACTACATCCATCCCGGGGTGGAGGGTCTGTACAAAGGGATGAAAGCTTACACAGGGACGAACATTTGCATAGAGTCCCAGGAATTTCCTCGTTGTAACGTTCAGGCTTTTATATCCGCCCCCCTGCGGCGTGGTGATGGGGGCTTTGAGAAAGATTTTGTTCCTTCGTATGATGTCCCATGATTCACGGGCAATCCCGGAAGTGTTGCCGGCGAGGTAGATCTTTTCTCCGACTTCGACCTCTTCGATCTCCAGTTCGGCGCCGGCAGTAAGAATGATTTTAAGGGTGGCATCCATGATCTCGGGTCCGATGCCATCTCCTTTTGCGATCGTGATCTTTTTCATTTTCGGGTGTTTTGGATTTGCGCTGCAAAGTTCCGAAGGATAATCCATAAAATTATATTTATATTTGTAATGAATTAAATAACGATAATTTATGAATTACACATTGAACCAGCTCGAGGTGTTCCTGACTGTCGCGCGCCTGGGCAGTGTGACCAAGGCATCGGAAGTTTTGCATCTTACACAGCCGGCAGTGTCTATTCAGCTGAGGAATTTCCAGGACCAGTTCCGGATCCCGCTCACAGAAGTCATCGGGCGCCGGATTCACATCACTGAATTCGGGCGGGAGATTGCTTGTTCGGCCGAAAAGATCCTTTCGCAGGTGAACGAGATCAATTATGCGACAAAGGCCTATGAGGGATTCCTCGCGGGAAGGCTGACCATCTCGGTTGTTTCCACCGGGGGCTACGTCATGCCCTACTTTTTATCGGGCTTCATGAAGCTTCATCCCGGTATCGAGCTGGTCATGGATGTGACGAACAAGTCCAGGGTGGTGGAAAGCCTGGAGCGGAACCAGGTCGATTTCTCGCTGGTTTCGATTATCCCCGGGCAACTGCCGGTAAGCAAAACCGATCTCCTGGAGAACAAGCTCTACCTGGTCTGCAGCCCCGAAAACAAGATCCGGGTACCATCCCGCTCCCTGGAAATTTTAAGCGAGTTGCCTCTGATCTTCCGCGAGGAAGGATCGGGGACAAGACAGGCCATGGAGAAATTCTTCCGCAGTCACAACTTATCGGTCAGAAAAAAAATGGAACTGACTTCGAATGAAGCGGTAAAACAGGCGGTACTGGCGGGTCTCGGCTTCTCGATCCTACCGGTGATCGGGATCACCGAGGAACTTAAAGCTGGGCGGATGCTTATTTTACCCGTAAAGGGCATGCCGATAAGCACAACCTGGAGCCTGATCAGCCTTAAGTCGAAGAAACTGTCGCCTGTTGCACTGGCATTCCTTGACTACCTTGAAAAAGAAAAACAGTCCATCCGTGAGCGATCTTTTTCTTTTGCAGTTTAAGGAACCCGAAGGCGCCCAGGACCTGAAGAGGGAACGTTAAAAAACCTAACACAGTCTGATGTTTATTACGGAAAAGCATAGCAAATACTGAAGAAAAGGGCAAGAATAAAAAAGGAAGACTATGAACGGCGGGAGGAAAAATTATTTGAAGAAAAAATCCCTTGACCGGGTAGCTTAATAAATGATCGTAACTTTGATAGTTGATTTTGAGCATGAAATAAGGGACTAAAGATAGTCCCTTATTGTGATCAGCATGGGACTTGGACACTTTTGCTATAACGCCCATTTATCTAAGGATTCCGAAGATTCATATTGTCGCTGTATCAGATTTGTGTCATGCGATCCGTCAGCAAAGATTTCACCCTTCCCTTACTTTTGCCGACGGGATCTTTTAATATATTTGTAGAAGAGATATTGAGTTTTGTTGATAATGGAAATTGAATCAAATGACCAAAGAAACGGCGATAAAGTTATTCAACCAAAAGCAGGTACGATGCCACTGGGACGGAGAAAAAGAGAAATGGTATTTCTCAATTGTTGATGTGGTTGGAGTTCTCACCGAAAGCGTTGATGCCGGTGCATACTGGCGCAAATTAAAAGAGAGGTTGAGAAAGGAAGGAAATGAAACCGTGACAAACTGTCACAGTTTGAAGATGCCCGCCGCTGACGGAAAAATGCGTGTTACTGATGTGGCAGATACTGAGCAGCTCTTCCGGCTTATACAATCGGTACCTTCACCAAAAGCAGAGCCATTTAAAATTTGGCTGGCACGTGTGGGAAGTGAGAGGATTGACGAAATTGAAGATCCGGAAATTGGAATTGACCGTTTGATGGAAACCTATCTTCGAAAAGGATACTCCAAAGAGTGGATCAACCAGCGGCTTAAAAGTATTGAGGTTCGCAAGGAATTAACGGATGAATGGGAAAACAGGGGTGTCGAAAAAGGCCAGGGGTTTGCCATCCTGACCGATGACATCACCAAAGCCTGGAGCGGATTCTCAACCAAACTGTATAAACAATTCAAGAACCTGAAGAAAGAGAACCTTCGCGATCATATGTCGAACCTGGAACTGGTTTTAAATATGCTGGCAGAAGCCACAACAATAGAAATTTCGAAAGAAAAGAAGCCTGTGGGCTTTGAAAACAACCGTAAAATAGCAAAGCAGGGAGGCACCATTGCCGGAAATACACGCAGGGCGATTGAAGCGAAATCTGGCAGACAAATCATCACACGTCAAAATGCCAAGCAGTTACAACAAAGGAAGAATAAGGAGATTGGAGACAGCAAGTGATGTGGTCAAAAAGTCTTATAATAAAAAGGACCCGGTTGCGGGCCCTTTTTATTTGATAATCAGTAATTTATGTGATCAGCCTGGGGCTTGGACGGTTTCACTGTTTCGCCTATGTACCTAAGGTTTCCAAGGTGTCATTTATTGTCTGTATCAAATTTGTGTTTTTTTGAGGGTGAAGATCCAGTAGAGTGACCATTCCCCTTAAAACACTGATACAGTCTACGTTTCAAACTTCC
>CAIMWF010000019.1 GCA_903845055.1 uncultured Bacteroidales bacterium
AAAATAACGATCAGGTTGTTTTCAATTCGAAGTGCAGTTTGCTGTGAAACCATATTAAAAATGGCAGCACTGATGAATTTCAAACCTTCGTGAATGGGTTTGATCACAATACTGGTCTCATTCTCAGAGACATTGACCATCGATTTAATTTCCTGGTATTGATCAATATTATTCAGCATCTGTCCTGCCAGCAAAGGGGAACCGGAAAATGCGTAATCCTTAAGTCTGAACCAGGTTGCATCGGCCGCTACATCGACCCGGAGCCATCCGTAATAACGATGCCCGTTCCTGATGACTTTAAGTCCCAGGTACAGATTTGTTTTTCCGATAAAACTTCCCGAATGCATACAATAGGTAGCCCCTGTTTGTGCCAGAACTTTACCGACTGCACCATTTATCCAGGGCGTGTATTGATTTATACTGTCATTCAATGCAAAAGGCCAGGCATTGTAACATGATTCAACCGGGTAAAATGCCACAAAGCTGCTGTCCTGGAGTGAACTGATTGTGACTTTTGAAAAAGGCGGTGACCAGGCTTTCCGCACAATTCCGAAATCAACAATTCCGTCGTTGTTCAGGTCCAGGTTGTAGAAGCCGCTATCGGCCGAAATCGTCGTATCCGGAACAATATCAACATAGGTTATCTGTGCCTTTGACGGATAGGTTGTCAACAATATGATCACCAGGATGGTGATTCCTTTGAGGATGTTAACTGGTAGAATTCTGATACTGTTACATTCCGGGTTTGTTTTCATGTTGGTGTTATTTGTGTTCAGGTTAAATTATGATGCGAAAATTTGTTATGAAAATATCAAAAGGGGATATTCTCAATTTCACTGTTTCAATTTTATGAGATTTTGATCATCTGTGATTCCTCTCTGGTTAGGTTTATTGCTTTATAAATTTGCCCACCTGTACCCTCTTTTCACCTGAAAGCCGCAGAAAATAGACCCCGCCGGGCAGGTTGCTGATATCGATCATCACAAATGGCGCATTGGCAGGCTGTCGCAGGAGTTCTCTGCCCTCGGGATCCAACACCGTTACACTTCCGGCACCACTGAATCCAGGGCTTCCAATGGTGATCCGGTCACGCGAGGGGTTTGGGAAAATGGTCAGACGGTCTTTCCGGTCAGCAGGTTTCGGATCAGCAATGCCCACACCACCGCCGCTGGTTGTCTTGAGGATCACCCCGCACAACCCAAGAACATAACCGTCGGTCATGCTGCTGAATCTAACTACATTCAGCCCCACATCCGTTATGCGTGGCTGCCGTGTCCAGTTCGCCCCGCCATCAAATGTGGTGAAGATAAAACCTGAATCGGCAACAACGTACCCGGTGTATTTATCGGTAAACCAAACCGAGTTAAGTTGCAGATTTGGCCCCCCAAGGATGATATTGGACCAATCCTTCCCATTCATGGTTTTGTGGAGGGTACCCTTGACATCCGTAGCATACCCGTTCAGGGAATCACAAAAGAAAACGGAGGTAAGATCGTTAAAACTGACCGCCATTTCCGACCAGTTGACCCCGGCATCAACAGTCCTATAACCCCTGCCATGATCTCCCACCACATACCCGACCCGGGAGGTGGGGAAAAAACCCGAATTAAACCGATCGCCGACACGTGAAAAGCAGGTCGTCCAGGCAGAGCCTCCATTGGTGGTTTTCAGAATGGTCCCGTAAAACTGGTCGCTTCCAAAGATAAATCCGGTGTCAGGACTTGTAAAATATACGGAAAGGAGAGAGGGGACGGAAGAATTACCCATATCGGTCCATGTATTCCCCCCGTCCGTGGTTCTGAGGATATTGCTGCTACTACCGTAACCAACAGCAATTCCATGATCGGCATCGGTAAAGAACACGGATTTAAGTGTGCCGGTTGTTCCGCTGATCTGTTTTATCCAGTTCATGCCTCCATCCGAGGTCTTAAGGATCGTACCCCGGTCTCCCACGGCATAGCCCGTGGAGGCATTGGGGAAATGAGCCCCGTACAGCATGTTCAGGGTTCCGTGTGAGATCTGGGTCCAGGTTACTCCTCCGTCCGTTGTTTTCCCCAGGGTTCCCCACCGGCCTACCGTGTACCCATTCCCGGCAGCGCCGAGGCACCCCGAGTTTAGGGATAAACTGTTATCCAGGAATTTATCATTCCAAATCACCCCCCCGTCGTTTGTCTGAAGCATATACCCTCCATCTCCAAAAACGCACCCGTGAAGTGAATCGGTAAAAGCAACCGAATTGACCCCTCCCGGCCAGATAACGCAGTTTAGCACATTCCAGGTTATCCCGCCATCCGTTGTTTTTGCAATCAACGGTTTGTTCCATATGCCATCAATACCCCCGATATAACCGGTATAGGGATCCGTAAATACAATCGAATTGATAAGGTCCCAATATCCCAGCTGCGCCAGCAGGGCCCAGTTAATGCCATCGGTAGTCTCCAGGATGCGGCCGTGTTCGGAAACCATAAAGCCTGTGAAACGATCCAGGAAGAAGATGGCATTCAGGCATTCGCTGGTGCCCGGATTCAGTGCGAACCAGGTTACCCCGCCATTAGCGGTCCGCAATATTGTCCCCCCGGCGCCGCTGACATAGCCCGTGTCGGCATTGACGAAGAAGAGAGATTGAAGGTTCTTTGACGTTCCTGAATTCAGCGTAGACCATGAAGATCCGCCGTCGGTGCTCTTGATGATGGTCCCGGAACGTCCGGCGGCATAGAGCCTGTCCGCATCCAAACAGGTGATGGAGGTGAGATCGGTGTTGATCCCTGAAATCAGGTGGGTCCAGGTCACGCCGCCGTCGGTCGTTTTCATGATCGTACCAACTGTACCGACCGTATAACCGACGTCAGGAGTAGCGAACTTCACCGATTTCAAATCATTACCCTGAGGTTTCGGGTTTTGCCATGTCCATTGGCAGAAAGCAAGCGCTGAAAGAAGAGATAAACAAATAGCCAGGATTAGTTTTTTCATATGTAGGTTTTTTTTACAATGATTGCTTCACAAACTTCACCACCTGCACCGTATTATCGCTCGTCACCCGTACGAAATAGATTGCGGCGGGGAGGGTGCTGATGTCAAGTTGGGTTTTGCGTACAGTCAGCGTGCGAGTCATGGTTACCTTGCCCAATGCATCAATAACCTCCAATAGTTGGACTGGTTCTTCAAACGGCAGATCAATCGTAATTTGATCCATTGCGGGGTTCGGAAAGACCCGGAATTCAAATTTATAATGATCCTGAACGGACGAAATCAGCGAAGGATCCAGGAAAATATGCACATATTGTGTCCCGACAGAACTTACGACGTACATCGAATCTTGCAACAGACCCGTCTGGGGCTTGTCAACGATAACAGTCCAGTACAATATCGTGCATTCAATACTCTGACCGGGATAAATGTAATGCGGCGTTGAAACCGACATCGAAAATACCTTCCATCCCCAGGGTCTGAATCCAGGGGCGTTTTCACTTTGTACCTGCAATAAATTAATTGGCTGGTTGGTGGTATTTGAAACTACAACTGTGGCCACTCCTGGATTGCCAGGGATGAAGAACACAGAATCAGGTAAAATAGTCAAATCTGATGTTGAAGACTGACTGTAAAGGAACAAAGGCATTATTCCAATTACTATGACTGCGAAAATGGTTTTCATATGCTTGGTATTGAATGGTTAGTAAGGTTCATTGTCAAAATACAAAAAGTGTAAAGTTTGATAAATTTCCCTATCTCCACGGTTGTGTTATTGATCATAATAATGTTTTTTTAGGAGACAATATGCAGTTTGTACAGGGTTTTTTACACGCACTTTTGTGTAAAATTATCTGATGAACCAGTGAGAAAAGCAAAAACAGAAAGAGATAATGCCAGGTAATATCAGACATTGGAAAAGGCTTGGTTTACCCACTCCCTGTTCCAATCCTGAATAGGTCGGATCAAGGTGAAGGTTTTATTGAACGATACAAAGAACTCCTGAAATTGGAACGCTTTTTATATTTGGGTGAAATATCAGATCGTCAATATGGGAGAATTCCTGAATAGCCTTTATGGGTTAATTATTCCTATAAATATACATAATAATGAAAGACTGTTGGTCTAAAAAAAAATATTTTTAAACACTCCCCATTCGATCACTCCCCTGGACACTCCGCAATTGTATTAAAACAGTAGCGTTTGCAGGAATGCGACTCAATGTAAGCAGCAGATATATTTCGTGGTCTGATCCGGCCGGAAGGAGTTTTTCCCATCCGGCAATCAATGCAAAACACACTCTGTCAGTGATTTGCTTCCGAAATCTATGTACATCCTTGCTGAATACATGTTAAAATATGTTGATCCGAGCCACTTTTATCTGGTTTCTTAGTGGTTTGTTAGAGGTCCGGTAGTACTTTGTTAGTGGTATGGTAGTGCCGGTTTTTCGGGAGTGCCATGGAGTTAACCAACCTGTACTCAGCGTGGACAAATTATCTCTCAGTTTACAAATAATTACATGGAGATTTCTATGATTCAGGAAGAACCACAGAGATAAAAAACGAAATAATGGAATTCAAAAAGATAACCTGGAAAATTTTTGGTTGTGCGACCGGGGTACGTGAACTTTAAATGTATGACATCCTGTATTGCAGAACCATAAATTACATATCTTTGATAAAACTCAGCCCATGAACACGGCTCCCTCCTTTCCGGTTTCCCCGTTTGCTGTCTTTCACGAAGCCCCGGTCCAGGTTATCCATCCACTGTACAAATCCGAAATAAATCCTTCACCCCTCTATAAATCAATGATTTCATTGATTCCCGTTAATTTCTGACGAGTTCTTTGACCTAATTTCATTTTTATGAATAATGGTACCAAATGGTTCATGTTGCCAATAATTTTCGTCATGGCATGCATGATCGCTCCCCAGGCCAGGCCGCAGGCCGTCCTGCTGACCGAAAGCTGGGAGAATGCCGGGGTGATCCCCGTGGGGTGGAACACCGCTGTGGTAAGCGGCACTACCAATGGGATCACCTTCGTTACTGCAGGCAGTGCCGGGTATCCAACCGCCCCGGCCGCCTTTAACGGCACCTGGTTTATCAGGTATAATTCGTATTCGATCAATTCGGGCGGATCAACCCGGATCTTCCGCACCGCGGGCACGTCCACAGTCGGTTATGCCGGAACTTCCGTTGATTTCGCCATGTACCACGATCCGGGATACGCAACCAATGCCGATAATGCTGCTGTACAATATTCCATCGATGGAGGCCTCTCCTGGACGACCGCAGGTGCAGCCGTCAACCGGTACGACGGATCCACGGGCTGGAAAACCCATACGGTCGGCCTGCCGGCGAACGCCGGCAACCAGCCTGATCTGAGGATTGCCATCCTCTTTACCTCCCAGTACGGGAACGACTGTTACGTTGACCTGCTCCACCTCAACGGCATCCCGCTTGGAATGCTCACGGGCGTTGTGACCGATGCCAACGGCGTCCCTGTCGCGGGAGCCGTTGTGACGGTGGCCGGTTATCCCCCAGTGATTACCGCGGCAAACGGATTGTATATTATTACCGGGGTTCCCGCAGGCGTAGTGAATGTCAGTGTTACCAGCGCCGGATTTGTCCCCTGGAGCGGCACCGCCGTGATCACCGGCGGGGCCACCACCATCCTGAACATCGCTCTGGTATCGGGCGTTACGATCGGGGGGACGATCACCGACATATCCACCGGGGCCCCCGTTGAAGGCGCGAAAATATTCATCGATACCCCCTCCCCGTCGAATCCCGCGATCACCCTGACCGTTGCCGGCGGCACCTATCTTACGCCGCCGCTATCCACCACCGGGGCGCACATCCTCCTTATTTCAAAAACAGGGTATGAAACCTATGCGGGTCCGGTTGTCCTTACACCCCCGGGAAACCTCACGGTTAACATGGCCCTCTACCCCACGGCAGTGTCGCCCGCCACCGGCAGCGCGGTCCCCAACAACCCGTCGAACCCCACCTCGGTCAACCTTGGCTGGGATGTGCCGCAGGGGTCATACCAGCTCATTTACGACGATGGCGGCGAAGAAAACCTTGCCGTGTGGGCTGCGGCAGGCAATCTCAATGCCGTGAAGTTCACCCCCCTTGCCTGGCCGGTCAAACTCACAGGAGGGACGGTTGATCTTGGTGTCGCAGCTGATTATCCGCCCAATGCGCTGCCTTTCACAACCTTCACCATGATCGCCTGCAAGGCGGATGGGCCGGGGGGGACGCCGGGGACCAGGATCGACAGCACGCTCGTCACCGCAACCGGCTTCGGATGGAGCGACTTCACTTTTGCCTCCCCGCTGAACATCGCATCGGGCGATTTCTACCTGGTGATGAAACAGGGAGGCATTCCTCCCCATGCGGCCGGCGTGGCGGTCGACCTGGGGAGCTCGCAGCTGCGCAGCTATTCACGGTTCGTCACCGGCAGCGGGCCCTGGAGCCCGGCCGCGGGTAATTTCATGATGCGGGCCATCGTAACCGGAACCGGGGGGCCGATGCTGTCCGACAACCCCGCCACCACCCCGACCTACCAGGTGTGGCGGCTGCAGCAGGGCCAGGAAAACACCCCCGCCTTGTGGACCTCCATCTGGACCGGCGCCGTGAATTCCACGGTCGACTACGGCTGGCCCGGCCTCCCCTGCGGGGCCTACCGCTGGGCGGTCAAGGCGATCTATTCGCCCCCGGGCCAGCGTTTCTCCGCCCCGACCTTCTTCAATGTCATCGGCAAATGCTGGACCGCCGGCGTGAATGTCTGCGTGACACTCACCTGCGCGTCGAACCCGAAGGCAGGCACGGTGGTCAGGCTGGTCAACAACACCGTCCCCGATACGATCTATTCCCGCACGACCGATACCTCCGGGTGCGTCCATTTTGCCAACATGTGGAAGGGAACCTACACCATGACCGTCACCCGGTTCACCTACCCGGTTTATACCCAGACCGTAGCGGTAACGGGCGATGTGACCCTGACCGTCAGCCTTTTGCAGGATACCGCACCCCCGACCAACCTGGTCGTCAACCCCCAGAGCCTCCACGTGACCTGGAGTCCGCCGAGGAGCCGGCAGTACCACCTTGCCGAAGACTGGTCCTCCGGCACCTTTGCCACCAACCAGTGGACCACTTCGGGCGGAAACAACTGGTCGGTTGCCACGGGCTTCGGCAACCCGGCCCCCTCGGCCCAGTTCAACTGGAGCCCGCAGGTGACCGGCTACAACCAGTTTCTGACCAGCAACACCATGGCCGGGGCGCATGCCCCGTTAGTCATCCTGGAATATGATCTTTTCCTGAGCAATTTCGGGACCACTACCCTGAACACCATGGCAGTGGAACTCTGGAATGGCACCAACTGGTCTACCCTGAAAACATACGACAACCAGGGCGGGAACATCAACTGGAAATCAGAAACGGTCGATATCTCCTCCATTACCAACGTGCCCGCTTTCCGCATCCGCTTTCACGCGGCAGGGGCAGACACCTACGACATCAATAACTGGAACATCGACAACATCAGGCTTTACAGCACCGACGGCACCAAGGGAATGAACCCCTGCGTGGTGGGTTACAACTTCTACATCTACCCCTTGATGGCTGCTTTTACGCCCGATACCAGCTGTTTCATCCCGCCCGGACTGGTTACCTACAACATCCCTTACCAGGCCTGTGTAAAGGCGGTTTACAACAGCGGTTACAGTGTCCCGGTTTGCACCCCCTTTACCGCGAATTACCTTTACCCGGTGCAGAACCTCGTTGTCCAGAAAGTCGAGTGCAGCAGCTACCTCACCTGGCTCAAGCCGGCCGTTACAAATCACCTGAAAGGGTACAACGTTTACCGCGAGAATGCCGTGATCAAAACCATCATGAGCGCCGACACCCTGTGGTACTACGACTACAACCTCAACCCGGGCCTGTATCATTATGACGTGAAGGCCCTCTACGACCTGACGGCATGGGGAATTGCCACCCCGCCGGCTCCTTTCGGGGAATCGCTGATGAACACCGCCGGCATCCAGGGGGTCACGCTGACCTGCGGGGCACCGCTGCCGTTCTATGAGCCCTGGGAGTACGACTACCTCTACCACAACTGGGTTTTTCCAGCAGGTGCATCCAGCCACTGGTCGGTGAATACATCTGGCGGGAACCCTGCGCCGGAGGTTGATTTCACCTGGCAGCCGGCCATCACCGGTTACAGTCAGTCTATCACGAGCGAGGTGATTGACCCCACCAACTGGTCGTGTGCCGGACTCTGGCTCGATTTCGACGTGAAACTGCTGGATCAGAACGCAACCGGCAAGGAAAAGCTGACGGTCGACCTCTACTATGACGCTGCCTGGCATCAGAAACTCGAACTTGCCAGCAACGGCTCCACCGGCTGGGAAAAGAAACATCTCAGCATCCAGCAGGTCAAAGGGAAACCGTTCCGGATGCGGTTTACCGCCAACGGCATGAATTCGTCCGACATCCGTCACTGGTACCTCGACAACATCCATGCCTATGGCATCTGCAATGCACCCACCCACTTGCAGGGGTGGCGCGAGCTGGGACAAACGCACCTGCAATGGCACGCCCCCGATTGCGGGCCGACCGGCAACGGCACCATTACCCAGTTTATCTTTGACGACGGGACGTGGGAGAACGGCTGGACGATGAATGCTGGCCAGACGGGCTGGTTTGGCAATGAGTTCCCGGTGGCATCCTCAGTAACAGGCATGATCCAGAAGATTACCCTCTACCTGGTGGATAACGGAACCGGTTCTGTGCAACCCCTTTCGGTCGACCTGTACGATGCCTCGCATGTGCTGATCGGATCGAGTGCCACATTCAGCGGGGGACCGGTGAATACCTGGATCGACGTTCCCTTTGCCAATGTTCCTTTTAGCGGCGAATTCTTCGCGATGGTGAAGTTCGGCAACCTTCCCGCCCAGGCCTACTACCTGGCGAGCGATGAGAACGGTCAGTACGCGTCGCAGGACCTTGCGTGGAACCGCAGCAATACGGGCGTATGGGTCAAAGCCTCCTCCATGGGAGCCAACCCGGCCGTTTTCCTTTGCCGTGCAACCGCCCTTGTTACGGGATCGCTGAAACAGGTGGAACTCGGGCCGGGTCTCCCGGCGCCACCGGGGCTCAGAAGCGAGGTGAAGACCAGCCGCGCCAATACGGCAGGCGACAGTCACGACCATTCCGGGATGGGACCATTGCAGGCCGGCGCCGACAGCAGCGTCCTGTCGGGGTATGACATCTACCGTTCCGACCAGTCGCTTACAGGTCCGTTCCACAAGGTAAACCCAACCCTGGTCACCAATACCTACTATTATGACGGTCCGCCGGTTTTCCTGTGGTGCTACTATTACGTGAAGGCGGTGATGATCGATTCATACCAGAACCAGTACCTTTGCGAGGCTGCATCCGACACCCTGCTGGTGATCTGGGAGGGGCTGAACGAACCGGGCGGCAACCGGATCGCGATTTTCCCGAACCCGGCCACCGACCGTCTCAACGTTTCCAGCGACCTGCCTATCGACTGCCTCACCGTGGCCGGATTCACCGGGCAAACCCTCATCACCCTCCCCGGTGTTGCATCAACGCACGCAACGATCGACCTCACCCCGCTGGCCGGCGGCGTTTATTTTGTAAAAGTGTCCACTTCAAAGGGGGAAAAAATCGTGAAGATCGCGGTAATACGATAATTCTGCAATTTACGATTTACGATATACGATTTACGGGGTAGCAATCCTGCTACCCGTAAATTATTGCCTATTGCCTATTGCCTACTGAACTGATTTCCACCGCATCAGCGACCAGGTGGTATCGGTGTCCGTCCCGGTTTTTTGCAGGCGGACCAAGCCGACGCCCTTTGCCCAGTAAAAATCGAACACGACATAATAGCCGGGCCAGGTATTCCGCGTATGCAGAACATCCGGGAATGGGTGTTTGTTGATGATGAGGGTGTCCCACCGTTCAATGAATTTGTAGGTGGAGTAGGAGTTGGAGGTATCTCCGTGGCCGGGGTTGAGGATGGTGTTGTTATTGAGTGCCAGCACGGAAACATAGAAGCCAGCCATGTTCAGCAGGAGGGTGGCGTTGCCCTGGAGGCCGCCCTTGATATCATACCCTGTTACCTGGTTGCCCCGGGTATAGAACCAAATATAGGTCTCATCCAGGGGAACGTTGGTATAGTTAGCCTGCCAGGTATAGGGTCCGTGCTTGTATGCCGTGCAGTCGGCGATCCCGGTCTTTTCATTTTTATAAACCCAGTAGGATCCGGGCTGAAACAGGCTCCACTCCTTGAAGTCGTCGGGAATGTTGAGTACCCGCCGGGGGCCCTGGTCCGTGTTTGAAGATTTGTGGCACCCCCACAGGGAGGCGAGGATGGCGCAGGCGAGGAGCAGAAATACTGTTTTTCTCATCATACCCTGTTATTGAATGACTTTCCAGCGCAGCAGCGACCAGGTCGTATCCTTTGATTCCCGATAGGTCCTGTAAAGGACAATCCCCGTATTCTTCACCAGGTGGGCTTCCGTTACGAGGGAATCGCCGGTATAGTTCAGCCATTCATGGCGGAGGTCGTAAACATTGGTAAAGGTATTTCCATGGATGGTCTCCGACGGATAAACAGTCTTGACCCCCAGGTTGTATATTTGATGTACCTCAAAGTAATGCCTGAATGAAGGGTTCAGCATCATCTGGTTGGAAAAACCAATGGCGTCAAAATATCTCACGCAGGGGCTGATCTCCATCAATGATTCGTCGGATCCCTGCCCGTTGACGGTGATGGCGTTGAATAATTTACCGGAAAGATCCATCATTATATACTCACGGTGAATCACCGGGTCGGAAGAGCCGTTGCCGCCCTCGTAGGACATCTGACGGCTGATGGCATATACCCAGGTGCAATCCTGTGCCCCCGTTTTTTCATTGAGGTAGATCCAGTAGGAACCGGGCTTGTAGATGGACCATGGTTTGAAGGTCTCCTGGATGTAATAGGACTGCTCACTTTCCTTGGTGCAACCGTTCAGGCAAAGGGCCGCTGTAAGCCCTGTGAGCAGGAGGATGGAGATGGCTCGGAATTTCTTTACCATTTGTCCCTGAATTTCTGTTTAGCATGACATTGCCTGCAGCCGCATTGTTAACACCTGCTGCAGGGCCCGTGTTAACAAAAATAATCAAATTATGGATTCGAAAGCAAATGGATTTTTTTTTAATCCTGAATTTCAACAGTCCCGGGGATCCGGCAGGCTGAATACATGGGCTGCCGGCCCCTTTGCCGGCAACGAATCACCCGGCTTTTATTTTGCTTTCATGGCAACAAGGAGCTGCGTTGCCGCTGCTTCGGAGGATGCGGGATTCTGCCCGGTGATCAGCAGCCCGTCGCTCTTAATATAGGAACCCCAGTCATCTCCTTTGCTGTAATGTGCGCCCAGTTTCTTCAGTTCGTCTTCCAGTAAAAAGGGCACCACTTTGGTTAACCCTACGGCCTCTTCCTCGGTGTTGGAAAAGCCCGTCACCTCTTTGCCTTTGACCAGGGGCTCCCCATCCGCCGCCCTGACCTTAACCAATGCGGCCGGGGCATGGCATACGAAAGCCATGGGTTTGCACTGCCTGTTGAATTCCCCGATTAAATGAATGGAATCCGGATCATTTGCAAGGTCCCACAAAGGGCCATGACCGCCGGGATAAAACACCGCATCATAGTCATCCGCGCTGACGTCGTTGAGGATGATGCTTTGCGCAACTTTTTCAATGGCGGCAAAATCGCTGTAAAATCGTTTGGTTGCAGGCGTTTGAGCGCCGGCGGCTTCACTTTTTGGATCGACAGGCGGCTGGCCCCCCTGCGGGGAGGCAATGGTGATTTCGGCGCCGGCATCTGCCAGCACATAATAGGGTGCCGCAAACTCTTCAATCCAGAACCCGGTATTTTCGCCGGTGTCGCCCAGGGCACCATGCGAGGTTAATACGATCAGTACTTTCATTTTTGATTTTATTAGGTATTATTTAACAACATGCTTTTCACCAGGTGGTCTATTTTCGAAAACCCGGGGGCCTTAAATTGCCCGTTGACTTTCCTCAAGGGCTATGTCTTCCAGGACGTATATCCAGTTCAATGCCTTATTCCCGGTTGATTCTTCCATGTCTGACATGATTATTAAAAATTTACCCCTTGCTTCGCATGAAGTATTCAAAACAGTTTCCGGGGAACAAAAGTCGACCATCAGACCCCTCAACATGTTATATAACAATTGAAAAAAGTTGCATGATTCACACATGTTATTTTAAACATGGTTGCATACACAAACATTCAACTGCCTTGTGGATTATTTCACACCCGGAGTCGCCGGCATCACATGGCATACCGGTGCCGGCAACCTGCAACAGTGTGAATTTTGCAACTCTTTCAACGAATTGTGTAATACAACCCGCCGCGAACGGTTGAACCTTTGCAACGATGTAACAATTCTGTTGCAGCAGAAACTAATTCAAAATGAAAAACAATTCAGAATTACAGTCCGACGTTCAAAACGCCATCAAATGGGAACCGCTGTTAAACGCAGCCGAAATCGGTGTAACCGCAAAAGACGGGGTTGTCTCCCTAACAGGGGTTGTCGACAGCTACGCAAAGAAACTGGAGGCTGAAAATGCCGCAAAAAAGGTAACCGGTGTAAAGGCCCTCGTGGAAAAAATCGAGGTTAAATTCCCGGATTCATGGTCCAAAACCAATGTGGAAATTGCAAACGAAGTTTTAACCGCTTTGAAATCAAGCTGGTCAGTCCCCAGGGACAAGGTCACCGTGAAAGTTGAAAACGGATGGGTTACCCTCGAGGGCGAACTCCCCTGGAATTTTCAGAAAGACGCCGCTAAAAGAGCTGTGGTATACCTGACCGGTGTTACCGGTGTGTCAAACAACATTAAAATAAAATCGGAGACCCATAACCAGATCGAGAAGAGGGATGTTGAAAACGCCCTGGCCCTCAACTGGTCGATGGACGACAGCGACATCCGGGTGGCTGTTGCCGGAACCACGGTGACCCTGACGGGGAATGTCCGTTCCTGGTATCAGAAGGATGAAGCCGGTCGTATCGCATGGAAAACCCCTGGTATCTGGTTTGTTGAAAATGACCTGGCCGTCGATTATTATTATGAAGATGAAGATTAAAGGAAAGAGGCTCCCCTTGAAATCCTGAGGAGAGGTTTTGCATCCGGGCAGATTACCCTGGAGGAGTACCATGTAAAGAAAAAACTACTGGAGGGCTGATCGCTATTGGATCCGGTTGATACATTTGTAGAAACGGGCGCGGTAGCCCTCCTGCGCCAGGCGGCTGATGGTGACGCTGTGCACCTTTCCCGACGAGGCGTGGATGAAACGTGAATTCATACCGTCGGCCTCGCAGATGATGCCGACATGGCCGATGTGCGACCGGTCCCTGAAACCATAAAAGACAATGACGTCGCCCACCTTGAACTCTTCAGGCTTCAGCGTGGTGCCCAGCGATTTGTATTCCCGTGAACTGCGGGGCAGGATGATGTTGAAGTGGCGGAAAATATAGCTGACAAACCCGGAACAGTCGAACCCTTTTTTAGGATCGGCTCCTGCCCTGCGGTAAGGCGTACCCACGAATTGCTTTGCAAAAGCGATCAGTTCGCCCCGGTCGATCCCTGTGGAGGCATTCTCCGTGCATCCGGATATCGCAGCAGTGGCCCAATCCTGCGAGTGCCCGGCAAAGGGCAACAGGAGGAACAACAGGGGGAGAAACGCGGAAACCGGTTTTATTTTCAGCACAGGCAGATGGATATATCAGGCAAAGGTACGAAAAAGATTGTATCTTTATGGTCAGACCGCCAATGCATGGCGGCCGGGTTCCTGCACCGGGGTGTTAAAACACGGCCCCGGCAAAAGATTCCTTCTTCAAACGGACATTTCCGGATTTATTGCGCATTCACCCATCACCTCAACTGCTGACTCATGGTAAAAAAATTATTCGTTCTTTCCGGGGGTGGCTGCCGCGGATTCGCCCACCTGGGCGCTGTGAAAGCCTTGCAGGAGCATGATATCGTTCCCTCCATGATTTCGGGTACCAGTGCCGGGGCCATTGCCGGCGTATTTCTCGCCAGCGGATTTTCACCGGATGAGGTCAGGGAGATCTTCAACGACAAGCTGAAGATCAGCATGCTTTCGTGGAACGGGTTTAAACTGGGACTTGTCTCCATGAAAAACATCCGGCTGTTCCTGGAGAAGAACATGCGGTACAAAACGTTTGAGGAACTGCCGGTGCCCTTTTATGTGACGGCCACCAATTTTAAGGATGGCAGCCAGCAAATTTTCAACACCGGCAACCTGGCCGATACCATCATCGCCTCGAGTTCCATCCCGGTTCTGTTTCCCCCGGTGGTCATCCGCGACATTCCTTACGTCGACGGCGGGATATCCAACAATCTGCCCATTGAGCCCTTCGGCGATAAAAAGGATGAGATCGTCAGCATTTATGTCAACCCGGTGAAGCCGTTCAGTCCTGAGGCCAGTGTTTTCGAGGTGATGGACCGCGCCATCCACCTTGGTTTCCGCGAAAAGGTCAGCAAGTCGGCCAAAGGTTGTCACCTGTATATTGAACCCGGGGAGCTGAGCGGGTACGGGCTGTTCGACATTCACAAAATTCCCGAGATCTTTGATATCGGCTATAATTATACCAACGCGCTGCTGGACAAAAAATCCTGATCCTTAAGGGATTAAAAATTACGAATTACTAATTACTATTTCCAGGATTGCCGGCCTGTTCCTTATTGCCTAATGCCTAATGCCTGCTGTCTATTACCCACAGCGTCATGAATTTCAAAAAAGGGCATCAGTCCCGGATCATGGCCGGCCTGTTCCTGTAAATGAACAATGCCCCGGTTGAGAAAAGCAGGAGCCCGAAGAGGATCAGGCCCCACTGGGACAGCGTGGGCGCGGTTTCCGCGGCGGCGGTGGTAAAGGTAATATCGGCGCCATTCGTTGTTCCGTTTGAGCTGGTTCCGTTGCAGCGGAAATGGTACGTTGTATTTGGGTTAAGGCCTGTTATATGCGTATTTACCGGCGGGGTTGCCGATCCTGCCAGCGGGTTGGGGGTCCCGGGAACGGTGGTTCCGTAGGCTTCCGTCAGTCCGTAATCAAAGGTAACCGTTGTGGGTGCTCCGTTTGTGCATACGGTGCCATTCAGCAGCGCACAGCTGCAGGTAATTCCGGTTGCGGCTAATGTTGTGACAATAGGCGACATACTGGCAGTAATGAAGGAAAGGTCGTCACCATGGATGGTTCCGTTTGTGTTCGCCCCGTTGCATCGGAAATGGTAGATGGTGTTGGGCAGAAGACCTGTAATATTTGCAACTGTATAAGTGTTCGTGTTTCCCATAACTGTTTCCGGGATCCCGGCCAGGGTCGTCCCATAGGCTGTGGTCAGTCCAAAATCAAAAGTAACCGTTGTGGTTGTTCCGTTTGCATTCACCGTGCCATTCAGGATCGCGCAGCTGCCTGTGACTGAGGTTGCTGCCAGTGTTGTGACACCAGGTCCGCCAACCGACATTCCTTCGTTGAAAGATAACAGCAACACGGTTGTCATCATCCACAAGATTCTGATCATTGTTTTCATTATCGGGCTTTTTGGTTAATGATCGGTTTTGTATATGGAAAAGATAGGTATTGCACAATTCATTATTTCGTAAAAGTAGCGTAAAAACGAAGGAGAGTCAATAGGTATTAATACCTGTAATTAAGGAGGTTACAGGCGAATAAACACGGGTCCGGGCAATTATAATCCGGTCATAAATTCCATTCGGGCTGGCGTGGCACATCCTTTTTACCGGTGATCGCCCTCCTGTTGCACGACGAACTTGAAATTTTTAATCAAATCTCTTCTTGGTTCGGTGGTGATATTCAGGTATATTTGTGTGAATGAAACATCACCCTTGATGGAATTGAAATTTGCTGAAATTATTTCTTTCATCAAAAACCTCTTCTCGTGAATTCTTAGCGACCGATGAAAAAATCGCACCATGAAAAAGCTGATGTACATTTTAATCTTGCTAATACCCATTTCTGCATTTAGCCAGGAGAGCCGGTATCATTCATCACCCTCTGCGAAAGCATGGAAATATGCAGGCAATGAAGGTTTTTCATCCCATTTGCCAGGGTATGTGAGCCTCGTATTCAGCCCATCCGGGGAACCTTTCGTTGCATTTGCGGAACCTTATGTTTCGGTGATGAAATTTAATGGCACAACATGGGTGTATGTCGGATTGCCTTTATTCTCTGGGGCTGTTGCATCATCTGTTAGTCTGGCCTTCAGCCCTTCTGGTGAACCTTATGTGGCGTTTTCAGATGGTATAACCAGCAATGCTTCAGTCATGAGATTTGACGGAAGCAGTTGGGTATATGTCGGTCCGCGGGGTTTCACAACAGGGGGCAGTGCGTATTTAAGCCTGGCATTCAGCCAGGACGGAAAACCCTTTGTAGCTTTTCAGGATGGAGCCGTATTTGGATTCCCTGCGTCGGTTATGAAATTTAACGGGACAAGTTGGATATATGTTGGAAATGCCGGATTCTCTGCCGCTACCGTTTATTTTACTTCTCTTGTATTCGACCCTTCCGGAACTCCTTTTGTGGTTTTTCGGGATGATGGTTTTACGGGCAAAGCAGTAGTCATGAAATTTGATGGCAGCAGCTGGGTTTATGTCGGCAATCCGGGATTTACTCCGGAATATGTATGGTATACCTCTTTAGCCCTCAGTCAGTCGGGGGAACCTTATGTAGCCTATATGGATGGGAACTCTTTTCAATCATCCGTGATGAAATTTGATGGTACAGATTGGGTATATGTGGGATCACCCCTTTTTTCACCGGCATCTGCTCTTTATTTAAGCCTCGCGGTCAATCCTGCCGGCGAACCATGCGTTGGATTTGAAGACGAGGCAAATGGTTACAAAGCATCTGTCATGAAGTTTGACGGAACCGGCTGGAATTTTGTAGGCGCTCCCGGTTTCTCGGCAGATACTGCAAAGTATACAAGTCTTGCATTCAGCCCGACGGGCAGTCCTTACGTTGCCTATTCCGACCATTCTGCGCTGCATTCTGCAGCTTCAGTGCAGAAATATGATTCTGTTTATGTGAACGGCGGGGAATCAGCGCCGAAACCGGGGTGCTTCATTTATCCCAACCCGGCAAATGAACAGGTAACCATTTCAGTCCGGGACCCCGGAGTGAAATATATTGATCTTTATAACCTGATGGGGGAAAAAGTATATGCCATCCAAACAACTGATATGAAAATAACGATGGATGTTCAACTCCTTCCACATGGAATTTACATCGTAGAGGTTGCCACGAACCATTCGACCTTCATGGCCAAATTTTGCTGGGAATAAATTCCATAAATGTCAGAATTGCCTGTATCCGGGGTAATCCCGTTGTTCCGGGGCATGAGTGGCAAACGGTTTTCACCCCCGGCAGGTCATTGAAAAATATCTCCAGGCTTTAATTAATATTCATGGCAGTTTGGCCCGGCATGCACCCGGCCCGGGGAAAATAAAAAAAAAGCACTGGAAACCAGTGCTTTAAGTGGGATGTGAGGGAGTCGAACCCACGACCCCCGCCCTGTCAAGGCGATGCTCTAAACCAACTGAGCTAACATCCCATGGGGGTGCAAAGATATCAAAAGTTTCGAAAACGGGAAAAGGCAACATAATTAAAAATTAAAAATTACGGGGCTTTTCACTCGTCATTCGTCACTCGTCACTCAAATCGTAAATCGTAAATCGTAAATTACAAATTATCCCCTGAATATCCCTCGGATTTCCCCATAATAAACCATATGAAAATCCCTCAGCGGGTAATTCCGGGTTAAGATGGCCGGGTTGAGGGTGGCGGGATCGAGCGGGTGGCGGTGGACGATGCGGCATTCGAAATGGAGGCTGGATTCTGCGATGAAACTGGAATCGCCCCGCAGCCCCTTTTCCATATGAAAGTTACACATTTCAACTTTGTCGGTGTCGCGCCCCGACCGGGTGCCGCAGATGGCCAGCTCCTTTGTAAAGGAATCGGGCAGCACGCAAACCGAGAAATCGCGGGCGGCCTCCATCAGGCTGAAAGTATAGCGCGTCGGCCTGACCAGCACCGTCATGATCTGCCGGTGCCATATATACCCCAGGGTTCCCCAGCCGATGGTCATCGGGTTCGGGGGATCGCCGGCCACCAGCAATATCCCGTCCCCGTCCAGTTTGTCGAGTGTTTCTTTGAATACGTCGAAAAAATCCGCCTCCTGTCGCATAATTAGCTATTTTTGATTCTCAAAATTAACCCTATTTCCCAACCCTTTTCACGTATGAACCATAGAATTATCAACATTCTTCTCCCGGTTTTCCTGGTTTTGCTGCAGGTTGCCGCGACGGCGCAGCAGGGCAAAAAGAGCATCGCCCTCGATGACATCTACAAGGCCCGCAAATTCGGATCCAGGGGGGTACCCGGCCTGCGGTCGATGAACGACGGCGAACACTACTGCCAGATGAAAAAGGACAGCATCAACTTATACGAATATAAGACGGGGCTGTTGTCATCCACCCTGGTGACATCGAAAAAACTGGTCCCCGCCGGCGATACCGTACCCATCGAAATGGGCAGTTTCGAATTCAGCGATGATGAATCGAAGATACTGTTTGCAACCGCCGATGAGGCCATCTACCGCCGGTCGTCGAAGGCAAATTATTTTGTTTACGATCTGAAAACCGAAAAGTTGTCTCCGCTGTCAAAAAACGGGAAGCAGCGGCTGGCAACTTTTTCGCCCGACGGGAACAAGGTCGCCTTCGTGCGGGACAACAATCTTTTTATCAGGAGCCGTGTCGGTCTGTTTGAAGCAGGTGGGAGAGGGGATCTCGGGGAATCCGATGTTGAAAACAAAGTCACCACCGACGGCAAGGTCAACGAGATCATCAATGGGGCCACCGACTGGGTGTACGAGGAGGAGTTCGAGTTTTCAAAGGCTTTCTGCTGGTCGCCCGACGGGAAAAAAATCGCCTTTTACCGTTTCGACGAAAGCAAAGTAAAGGAATACCAGCTGACCTATTACGGCGACCTATACCCGGAACAGTACAAATACAAATATCCCAAGGCGGGTGAAGACAATTCGGTCGTGGGAATCTATGTCTATGACCTGGAAACAAAAAAGATCACCACGGTTGACATCGGAAAGGAAACCGATCAGTACATCCCCAGGATCAAATGGACCGAGGATGCGAACACCCTGGCCCTGTACCGGATGAACCGCCACCAGGACAAGCTCGAACTGCTGCTGGCCGATGCCGCGAACGGGCAGACGAAGGTGATCTACACCGAGGAAAACAAGTATTACATCGAGATCGACGACCACTGGCACTTCCTCAAAAACAAGAAGGAGTTCCTCCTCACCAGCGAGCGCGACGGGTACCGCCACATATACCTGTACGACCTGTCGGGAAAACTGGTGCGCCAGCTCACCAAGGGCAAATGGGAGGTGACCGATGTGATCGGCGTCGATGAGAAAAACGGGCTGGTCTATTACGCCTGCAACGAAACCTCGCCCATGGACAAGGATATCTGTTGCGTAACCCTCGACGGGAAGAAGACAACGAAGCTCAGCACCCGCAAAGGGACCAATTCCGCCGAGTTCAGCAAAACCTTCACCTGGTACCTGGGCCGCTGGTCCGACATCAACACTCCCTCTTACAGCGCGGTGTACAAGGCAAACGGCGAGGAGGTGCGGATGCTGCAGGACAATGCGAAACTGAAGGAGACCATGGTACAGTACCAGTTCGGGAAGACCGAATTCTTCAGCTTCACCACCCCCGACGGGACGGTGCTGAACGGGTGGATGCTGAAACCACCCGATTTCGACACGGCGAAACGGTACCCGGTGCTGTTCACTATTTACGGCGGGCCGGGATCGCAGACCGTCAACAACAGCTGGGGCAGCGCTTCGTCGTGGAACCAGATGTGGGCCCAGCACGGGATCATCGTGGTGTCGGTCGACAACCGCGGAACCGGCGGTAGGGGAGAGGTGTTTAAAAAATGCACCTACCTGCAGCTTGGTAAATTTGAAACCGCCGACCAGATCGAGGCGGCGAAGTACCTGAGCACCCTTCCCTATGTGGATAAGGCCCGGATCGGCATGTGGGGCTGGAGCTTCGGGGGCTATCTCACCCTGTCGTGCCTGACCAAAGGGGCCGATTATTTCAGTTTCGGCGTGGCGGTTGCCCCCGTGACCAACTGGAAATATTACGACAACATATACACCGAGCGATTCATGCGCACGCCGAAGGAAAACAACGGAGGGTACGAGGACAATTCGCCGGTGAACCATGCCGCCGAACTTAAAGGAAAGCTTCTGCTCATCTGCGGGATGGCCGACGACAACGTGCACCCGCAGAACTCGTACGATATGGTCACCGCGCTGGTAGGGGCCGACAAGCAGTTCGAATCGCAGTTCTATCCCAACAGCAACCATGGGATCTATGCCGGGAAAAACACCACGTGGCATTTGTATAAGAGAATGAGCAATTTTATCTTTACTAATCTTTAGGGAAGAAAATTCAATTTACGATTTACGATTTACGATTTACGATTTTGGATAAAACTGTCAATGATCGTTCATCCTTATGAATGGGGGACCGAAAATACAATACTGAAATATGATAAACGGGGTCCGTTATCAAAGCACATTAATCGTAAATCGTAAATCGTAAATCGTAAATCCTTATTTCCCCGGTTAATATTTGGAAATCCGAAATTACTATTGTACTTTTGCAGCCCTATTTAAAAATACAGTATTCACATTAACAAGAAAGCGAAGGAACAGCATGATTATCGTACCTGTTAAAGAAGGCGAAAGCATTGACAGATCTTTGAAAAAACTGAAAAGGAAATTCGAGAAGACGGGCGTTGTTAAAGAGCTCCGTGAGCGTCAGAAGTTTACCAAACCCTCTGTAAAGCACAGGGAAGCCGTCAACAAAGCGATCTACATCCAGCATCTCCAGGACGAAGAAGCCGCCAAGTAAAAGCTTTATTTTTATCAGGAGAAATTTTGTTTCCGGTAAATTTCATCGTATCTTTACGGTTGATTTGTTATCGGAAACACTCTGTTTACTATTTCTTTGACTGGTGAAGGAACGCTTTCTTGCATATATCAAGTTTGAAAAACGGTATTCTTCCAACACCGTAACCGCCTACCAAACCGACCTGGATCAGTTTTTCGGCTATCTGCAGCAGCAATACAACATTTCTGACATTTCCCTGGTCAATCCCCCGATAATCAGATCGTGGCTTGTTTACCTGATGGAAGGCAGGACCGGGGCACGATCGGTGAACCGCAAACTTTCAGCCCTCAAATCGTTTTATAAATTCCTCCTGAGGGAGGGTGTCCTGGCTGAAAACCCCATGCGGAAGATCATCTCCCCCAAAGTTCCGAAGCGGCTCCCTGCATTTATAGATAAAGATAAGATGGAGGTGCTGCTTGACCATGTTGAATTCGGGGAGGGTTACCCGGGCATGCGCGACAGGATGATCGTGGAGATGTTTTACTCGACCGGGATGCGTTTGACAGAGCTCGTAAACCTGAAAGAAACGGATATTGATTTTCACCATGATACCTTAAAGGTACTCGGTAAACGAAATAAAGAGAGGCTGATCCCGTTCAGTAGGAAATTCGAATCCATGCTGATCGCCTATATGGAGGAGAAGCGAAAAAATTTCGGTGTCAGCATTGATCTTTTTCTGACTGACAAAGGAAAAAAGATCTATACGAAGATGGTTTACCGCATTGTAACGCGGTACCTCGGGGAGGTGACCACGATGGAGAAAAAGAGTCCGCATGTATTGCGCCACACTTTTGCCACACATCTCCTCAACAACGGGGCGGAACTGAACGCCGTCAAGGAACTCCTGGGCCACGCCAGTCTGGCGGCCACCCAGGTTTATACACACAATACAATTGATAAATTGAAGAGAATCTACAAACAAGCCCATCCAAAGGCTTAAAAAAAGGAGGTCTGAATGAACGTTAAAATTAATTCTGTCCATTTCAAGGCTGACAGGAAACTGGAAGCTTTCATCAATGACAAACTTGAAAAACTGCATATGTTTTTTGAAGGGGTGATCGGTAGCGAGGTAATTTTAAAAACGGAAAACACCGAAACCAGGGAGAATAAGATTGCCGAAGTCAGGCTGATCATCAAGGGATACGATCTTTTTGCCAAGAAGGAGGCCGCCACATTCGAGGCTGCCATCGACCTTGCATCTGAAGCCTTACGCAAGCAACTGGTCAAGCATAAGGAAAAGGTCAGGGGGAACTGATCCTCCTTCACCGAAATCAAAACGAAGGCAACCCGAAGAGAGTTGCCTTCGTTTTTTTCGGAAAGGCCTGATGGACGCCATGTTCGGAGTTCGGCACAGCGTTTGTTAAAAAATAATCCCCTTTTTCAGCGTTTATTTGATAAAATGCTTGTTTTGTATTCAAATAGTTTATACTTTTGCAGTCCTTTTCAAAAAAGGAACGATTGCCGATGTAGCTCAGCTGGTAGAGCAGCTGATTTGTAATCAGCTGGTCGGCGGTTCGAATCCGTCCATCGGCTCTGAACCCCGGGAACACAGCCGGGCCAGGAAGGAGAGAACGAGTTCATTGAATTCTTGAAGATCAAATGTGAGGCCGGCAGCTGCCGGAATTGTTGGCGGCCTGGAATCACATGGAAAAATTTGGGGGGATACCAGAGCGGTCAAATGGGGCAGACTGTAAATCTGTTGGCACAGCCTTCGGAGGTTCGAATCCTTCTCCCCCCACCAGGAAGCGGAATGGCGATATGGCGAAATGGCGAAATTATTTCGCTACCTCGCTACCTCGCAACTTCGCTGCTTATTTCTGCGGAAGTAGCTCATTTGGTAGAGCGGAAGCCTTCCAAGCTTCAGGTGGCGGGTTCGAGCCCCGTCTTCCGCTCAGTAAACGACTACGCCTTTGTAGCTCAGGGGTAGAGCACTTCCTTGGTAAGGAAGGGGTCAGCAGTTCAATTCTGCTCAAAGGCTCACTTTGTAAAGACGCACCGCAGTGCCTGTAAAGACGCACTGCTGTGCGTCTTTACAAGTCAAGACTTTCTAACTATCTTAATCAATAAACAGAAACATCACGTAATTAAACTTTAATAAAATGGCTAAAGAAAAATTTGAACGCTCCAAACCGCATGTCAATGTTGGTACGATCGGCCACATTGATCATGGAAAAACCACGTTAACCGCTGCCATCACTTTAGTTCTGGCAGATAAGGGCTTATCCGAGTACAGGTCGTTTGACTCAATCGACAATGCGCCCGAGGAAAAAGCACGTGGAATCACGATTAACACCGCTCACATCGAGTATCAGACCGCAAACCGTCACTATGCGCACGTTGACTGCCCGGGACACGCCGACTATATCAAGAATATGGTCACCGGTGCTGCCCAGATGGACGGCGCCATCATCGTGGTTGCCGCAACGGATGGTCCCATGCCACAGACCCGCGAACACATCCTGCTCGCCCGCCAGGTTGGTGTGCCCAAGCTCGTTGTCTTCATGAACAAATGCGACAGTGTTGACGATCCCGAAATTCTCGAAATCGTTGAAATGGAAATCCGCGATCTCCTTACCTTCTACGGTTTCGACGGTGCAAACACCCCGGTCATCCAGGGTTCTGCATTGGGCGGACTGAACAAGGAACCGAAGTGGGTTGAAAAAATCATGGAACTCATGGATGCAGTTGATACCTGGATCCCGCTGCCCCTCCGTGATGTTGACAAACCCTTCCTCATGCCTGTTGAAGACGTCTTCTCAATCACCGGCCGCGGCACCGTTGCAACCGGCAGAATTGAAACCGGCGTTATCAACACCGGCGATCCCGTTGAAATCATCGGGATGGGTGCTGAAAAAATGAAATCGGTTGTTACCGGTGTGGAAATGTTCCGCAAGATCCTCGACAGGGGTGAAGCCGGTGACAATGCAGGTCTGCTCCTTCGTGGTGTTGACAAGGAAGCGATCCGTCGCGGTATGGTTATTGCCAAACCGGGTTCGATCACTCCCCACAAACAGTTCAAGGCTGAGATCTATGTTCTGAAGACACAGGAAGGTGGCCGTCATACCCCGTTCCACAACAAATACCGTCCCCAGTTCTATTTCCGCACCACAGACGTTACCGGTGAGATCCACCTCCCCGATGGCGTTGAAATGTGCATGCCTGGTGATAACATTACCATCAAGGTTGACCTGATCGCCGAGATCGCCATGAGCAAGGGACTCCGTTTCGCCATCCGCGAAGGCGGGCGTACCGTGGGTGCCGGCCAGGTGACCGAGATCCTTGACTAATTTGAAATAGCGAAATAGCGAAACGCGAAATAGCGAAATCATAAAAACGATTGTTGATGCAATTTTGGCTGAAGGATCATCTTCAGACGAAATTGCATCAAATGCCAAAAATAAAGTTTAATTACACACGGGTGTAGCTCAACTGGTAGAGTGGCGGTCTCCAAAACCGTAGGCTGTGGGTTCGATTCCTACCACCCGTGCAAAACATTTTGAAAATGGCTAATAAAGTTGTCACCTATATTGAGGAAAGCTACGATGAGCTGATGCATAAGGTATCCTGGCCTACCTGGTCCGAATTGCAGGGCAGTGCCATTGTGGTATCCGTTGCATCGCTGATCATTGCAATCATCGTTTTTGCCATGGATGAAGTATTCAAAAACGTGCTGTTGCAATTTTACAAACTCTTTTAATCCGTCAGGATTTCCAGAACCGGGCTAACTGTAATAATCTAGTAATAATCTCATTGTAAGCATGAGTGAAGTAACCAAAAAGTGGTACGTCGTGAGGGCTATCTCTGGTAATGAGAAGAAGGTGAAGCAATATCTCGAAAGCGAAATTGTAAACCTGAATCTCCAGGAATACATTACTCAGGTGCTGATCCCCACGGAAAAGGTTTACCTGATCCGTAACGGGAAAAAGGTCAGCAAGGAACGTAATTACTTTCCGGGTTATGTACTGATTGAAGCAACCCTGGTCGGCGAAGTGCCCCATATCATCCGGAACATTCCGGGGGTACTTGGTTTCCTGGGCGCAAAAGGCGAAGCCCACCCGCTGCGTCCCTCGGAGGTGAAAAGGATCCTTGGAAAATTCGATGAATTGTCGGAACAGGGCGAAGAGGTGAACATCCCGTTTATAATTGGTGAAACTGTTACCGTAATCGACGGACCGTTCAACAGTTTCAGCGGCGTGATCGAGGAGATCAACGAGGAGAAGAAGAAACTGAAGGTGATGGTCAAGATTTTTGGCCGGAAAACCCCGCTTGAGCTGAGTTTCATGCAGGTTCAAAAGGAGTAGAAGCCTCACTGCTGTGCGGCCTGGCTCATGTTTTTATCGAAATAACAGGAGCAGCATTGCGGTGCGGCTCATCCAATAAATTAATCAAAGAGCAGCACGGATGTGCGGCTCACCCAATCAAAAATTATCATGGCAAAAGAAGTTAGTGGAATTATCAAGTTGCAGATCAAGGGAGCGGCAGCAAACCCGTCACCCCCGATCGGCCCTGCATTGGGGGCCAAGGGTGTGAACATCATGGAATTTTGCAAGCAGTTCAATGCACGTACGCAGGATAAGGCTGGAAAGATCATTCCTGTTATCATCACAGTATACCGTGATAAGTCATTTGACTTTGTCGTCAAAACTCCTCCGGTTGCCGTGCAGCTGATGGAAATCACCAAACTCCAGAAAGGTTCACCGGAGCCTAACCGCAACAAGGTTGCTACGGTGACCTGGGAACAGGTAGAGAAGATCGCGGAGGACAAAATGCCCGACCTGAATGCCTTTACCCTCGAATCAGCCGCCAGGATGGTGGCCGGGACCGCCCGCAGCATGGGCATTACCGTTACCGGTACCGCATCCTTCAAGCGATAATTTTCGCAGCGTGACCCGTTGTTTAAAAGACCTCATTAACAACATCTAAATACATACAAATGATAAAGCTGACAAAAAAGAGGAAGGTTGCCTTATCGAAGATTGATAAGAATACCGTTTATTCGTTGGCGGATGCTGCTGCACTTGTAAAAGAGATCAGCAATACAAAATTTGACTCATCCGTCGATATTGACGTTCGTCTCGGGGTTGATCCCCGGAAAGCCAACCAGATGGTTCGCGGCATCGTGACGCTTCCCCACGGTACCGGTAAGACCATCCGGGTATTGGTATTATGCACCCCCGATAAAGAAGAAGAGGCCATTGAAGCCGGCGCTGACTTTGCGGGACTTGATACCTATATTGATAAGATCAAAGGCGGTTGGACGGATGTTGATGTTATTATCACCATGCCCAGTGTTATGGCCAAGGTTGGTGCACTCGGAAAGATCCTCGGACCACGCGGATTGATGCCCAACCCTAAAACGGGGACTGTTCCCATGGAGGTTGGAAAGGCCGTTAAAGAAGTAAAAGCCGGTAAGATCGATTTTAAGGTTGATAAATTCGGCATCATCCACGCATCCGTTGCAAAAGTTTCTTTTGAGCGGGATAAAATCGTGGAAAATGCAAAGGAACTTATCAATACGATCATCAAACTGAAACCCTCATCGGCAAAAGGTACCTATGTGAAGAGTATTTACATGTCGAGTACCATGAGCCCGAGCGTTCCCGTTGATCCTAAATCGGTCACTGCTTAATTACGAAAACTGAGAGACAATTATCATGAAAAAAGAACAAAAAACCGAGCTTATTGATTCCATGGCAGAGCGGTTGAAAGGAGTTAATTCCTTTTATATTGCTGATACTTCCGGATTGAATGCGGCCACAACAAGCCGCCTCAGAAGGGCCTGCTTTAAGAAGAATATTGAGTTGAAGGTTGTCAAGAATTCATTGTTACAAAAGGCAATGGAGCGCAGCGGAAAATCCTTTGATGAATTTTTCCCGGTGCTGGCCGGACCTACCTCCGTGATGTTTTCGGAGTCGGCCAACGAACCTGCCAAACTGATCAAGGAATTCAGAAAAGCCCAGGCCAAGCCTTCTCTTAAAGGGGCCTATGTGGAAGAATGTATCTACCTGGGGGATAATCAACTCGATACGCTGATAAGTATCAAATCAAGGTTAGAATTGATCGGCGAACTGATCGGTCTGCTGCAATCCCCTGCAAAAAATGTTATCTCGGCTTTACAGTCGGGTGGCAACACGCTTTCGGGCATTGTGAAGACCTTATCGGAAAAGCCCGAGTAACCAACAATTAACGTAAGAATAATTTTAGTAATAACCGTTCCAACAAACCGGAACACAAATAGTAACAAAAATGGCAGATTTAAAAGCTTTTGCAGAACAGTTAGTTAATTTGACAGTAAAAGAGGTTAACGAATTAGCAAAGATTCTGAAGGATGAATATGGTATCGAACCCGCAGCAGCAGCAGTAGCTGTAGCAGCTCCTGCCGCTTCAGCCGCCGCAGAACCTGAAGAAAAGAGCACATTTGATGTGATCCTGAAATCAGCAGGTCAGGCTAAGTTGGCCGTTGTTAAATTAGTGAAGGAACTGACCAGCCTTGGTTTGAAAGAGGCCAAAGAATTAGTTGATGCTGCACCCAAAGCGATTAAAGAAGGCGTTTCGAGAGACGAAGCAAACGCTTTAATGAGTCAATTAAAAGAAGCTGGTGCAGAGGTTGAAATTAAGTAAGACTGACGATTCTTATACCGTAATAAAGTCATAGATCTCTTCCATTGTGAAGAGGTCTATGGCTTATTTATAAAAATTAATTTCAAACCTTCCCGCATTGCGGGAGTAAAACATAACAACCTTGGCTTCAAAAAAAATCGAAAGAATTCGCTTTGGATCTACCAAGATACAAGCTGAGTACCCTGATTTTCTTGACATTCAGGTAAAATCATTTCAGGATTTTTTTCAACTCGAGACGAATCCTGAAAACAGGGTCAATGAGGGATTGTACAAGGTTTTCGCTGAAAATTTCCCGATCTCCGATGCACGGAATAATTTTGTGCTCGAATTTTTGGATTATTTCATCGACCCCCCCCGGTACTCCATTGAGGAATGTATTGAACGCGGCCTGACCTACAGTGTTCCGCTAAAAGCCAAACTGAAGCTTTATTGCACCGACCCGGAGCATGAGGATTTTGAAACGATCATCCAGGATGTCTATCTTGGGATGATCCCCTATATGACGCCCCGTGGTACTTTTGTCATCAACGGGGCTGAAAGAGTCGTGGTTTCGCAGCTTCACCGTTCGCCCGGCGTATTCTTCAGTACCAGTTTCCATGCCAACGGGGCCCAGCTCTATTCGGCCAGGATCATTCCTTTTAAAGGATCATGGATTGAGTTTACGACGGACATCAACAACGTGATGTACGCCTATATCGACCGGAAGAAAAAACTGCCGGTGACCACACTGTTGCGTGCCATCGGGTATGAAACAGATAAGGATATCCTCGAAATCTTCGGACTTGCCCAGGAAATCAAGGTAAGCCGTGCCGCCCTGAAAAGGGTCGTCGGCTCAAAGCTTGCCGCCCGCGTGGTCCGTGCCTGGATCGAGGACTTTGTGGATGAGGATACGGGAGAAGTTGTATCCATCGAGCGTACCGAAGTGATCATCGAGCGGGAAACCGTCCTCGAAAACGACCACATTGACCAGATCCTCGATGCCGGTATCAAAGCCATCCTCGTTCACCGTGAAGAGGCCCTTGCAACCGATTATTCCATCATCTTCAATACCCTGCAGAAAGACCCTGCAAACTCGGAAAAAGAGGCGGTCGAGTTCATCTACCGCCAGCTCCGGAATGCCGAGCCCCCCGATGAAGAGACCGCACGCGGGATCATCGAAAAGCTCTTCTTTTCCGACAAGCGTTACGATCTCGGCGATGTTGGCCGGTACAGGATCAACAGGAAACTGAACCTGACCACCCCGGTCGAAACCAAGGTGCTTACCAAGGAAGACATTATCTCCATCATAAAATACCTGATCGAACTGGTCAATGCGAAAGCCGAGGTTGATGACATCGACCATCTGAGCAACCGCCGTGTCAGAACCGTCGGGGAACAGCTGTATAACCAGTTTGGCGTGGGTTTGTCCAGGATGTCGCGCACCATCCGCGAACGCATGAATGTCCGCGACAACGAGGTGTTCACGCCGATGGACCTGATCAATGCGAAAACATTGTCGTCGGTCATCAATACCTTCTTCGGCACCAACCAGCTGTCACAATTCATGGATCAGACCAACCCGCTGTCGGAGCTGACCCACAAGCGCCGCATTTCGGCCCTCGGGCCCGGTGGTCTTTCACGTGAACGCGCCGGTTTCGAGGTTCGCGACGTGCATTACACCCACTACGGACGTCTCTGTACCATTGAAACCCCCGAAGGTCCGAACATCGGGCTTATCTCTTCGCTTTGCGTATATGCAAAGATCGACAAACTCGGTTTTATCGAAACACCTTATCACAAGGTGGTCGACAGCCGGGTAACCCTCGAAGAGATACCCACCTATCTTACGGCCGAGGAGGAAGAACACAAGATCATCGCCCAGGCGACCACACCGATGGATGCCAGGGGAAATTTCAGCGAAGAGAAGGTGAAGGTCCGTTACCTGGCCGATTACCCCATCATCGATAAATCGAAGGTCGACCTTGTGGACATTGCGCCCAACCAGATCGCCTCCATTGCATCGTCGCTGATCCCGTTCCTGGAACATGACGATGCCAACCGGGCCCTGATGGGCTCGAACATGATGCGCCAGGCTGTTCCGTTACTGAACCCTGAAGCGGCCATCGTTGGTACCGGCATCGAGGACATGGTCGCCCATGACTCACGGGTGCTGATCAACGCTGAAGGCGACGGACTGGTTGAATATGTTGACGCGAATGAGATCGTCATCAAATACGACCGCGACGACAAGGACCGCCTGGTTAGTTTTGAAGAGGATTCAAAACGCTATACCCTGACCAAATTTGCCCGTACAAACCAGAATACCTGCGTCAACCTCCGCCCGATCGTCAGAAAAGGCGACAAGGTGACCAAGGGGATGGTTTTGTGCGAAGGTTATGCCACCAAGGATGGTTCTCTTGCATTGGGCCGCAACCTGATGGTTGCCTTCATGCCCTGGAAGGGTTACAACTTTGAAGATGCCATCGTCATTTCCGAAAAGGTATTGAAGGAAGACATCTTTACCTCCATCCATATCGAAGAATTTACGCTGGAAGTGCGCGACACCAAACGTGGCGTCGAAGAACTGACCAACGATATTCCCAATGTTAGTGCCGAAGCCACCAAGGATCTCGATGAAAACGGACTGATCCGCATCGGCGCCGAGGTGAGCGAAGGTGACATCCTGATCGGCAAGATCACCCCCAAGGGTGAAAGCGACCCGACTCCTGAAGAAAAGCTGCTGCGCGCCATTTTCGGCGACAAGGCCGGTGACGTGAAAGATGCATCGCTGAAGGCGCCCCCTTCCATGAAGGGCGTCGTTATCGACAAAAAGCTCTTCTCGCGCATCATCAAGGACCGCAAAGCCAAGGCACGTGAAAAGGATGACATCAAGAAACTCGATGAGGATTACCACAAGGATGTTGATAAACTCAAGGGAAAACTCGTTGACAAACTCAATATACTGGTAAGCGGAAAGGTTTCGCAGGGCGTTTACAACAACTTCAAACAGGAGGTGGTTGCCAAGGGAGCGAAATTCCTGACCAAGAACCTGATGGAGATCGACTACCTCAATGTCAACCCGAACAAATGGACGACCGACAAGGACAAGAATGACCTGATCAAGGCGCTCATCAACAACTTCATCATCAAATACAAGGAAATCATGGGCGTGCACAACCGCAAGAAATTCGTTGCGGTGGTCGGTGATGATCTTCCTGCAGGCATCGTACAGATGGCCAAGGTATATATCGCAAAGAAACGTAAACTGAAGGTCGGCGACAAGATGGCCGGGCGCCATGGTAACAAGGGCATCGTCGCACGCATCCAGCGTGAAGAGGACATGCCTTTCCTGATCGACGGCACACCGGTCGACGTGGTACTGAACCCCCTGGGTGTACCTTCGCGTATGAACCTCGGGCAGATTTACGAGACCATCCTCGGATGGGCCGGGAAAAAACTGAACCTGCGTTTCAACACCCCGATCTTTGACGGTGCCACCATCGACCAGATCAACGGTTACCTTGAGAAGGCCGGATTGCCCAGGAACGGGAAAGTCTATCTCTACGACGGTCTGACCGGTGTAAGGTTTGACCAGCCCACGACGGTAGGTTTCATCTACATGCTGAAACTTCACCACATGGTGGATGACAAGATGCATGCCCGTTCTATCGGACCTTACTCCCTCATCACCCAGCAGCCCCTTGGCGGTAAAGCCCAGTTCGGCGGCCAGCGTTTTGGTGAAATGGAAGTCTGGGCCCTTGAAGCGTTTGGTGCTGCCAACATCCTGCTCGAAATCCAGACCGTGAAATCGGATGATGTGATCGGACGTGCAAAAGCCTACGAAACAATTGTCAAGGGTGAATCGATGCCTGTTCCGGGCATTCCCGAATCCTTCAACGTACTGGTTCACGAATTGCGTGGATTGGGTCTGAACCTTACTTTTGATTAAGGACCAGGGCGATCGCATCGCCGGTGTATCTTTGTGAATTTTCTGTTTTTTGATTTTCAATCGAAATAAAAAATAATATGGCTTACAGAAAAGACGGTCAGATTAACAGCAGCTTTTCCAGAATTACCATTAGTCTCGCTTCACCGGAGAAAATCCTTGAAATGTCGAGTGGTGAGGTGTTGAAGCCTGAGACCATCAACTACAGGACATACAAACCTGAACGTGATGGACTGTTCTGCGAACGCATCTTTGGTCCTGTAAAAGACTGGGAATGTCATTGTGGCAAATACAAAAGGATCCGTTACAAGGGGATCGTTTGCGACCGTTGCGGTGTTGAGGTTACGGAGAAGAAGGTAAGAAGGGAACGCATGGGACACATCCAGCTTGTCGTTCCCGTGGCCCACATCTGGTTTTTCCGCTCGCTGCCCAATAAAATTGGTTCGTTGCTCGGTTTGCCGACCAAAAAGCTTGAGGCGATCATCTATTATGAGAAATATGTTGTCATAAACCCCGGGATCAAAGCCGATGATGGCGTCAATTACCTCGATTTCCTTTCGGAAGAGGAGTATTTTGACATCATGGACAAACTTCCCCAGGAAAACCAGTACCTCGATGATTCCGACCCCGGCAAATTCGTCGCCAAAATGGGCGCCGAAGCACTGGCGGAACTTTTGTCGAGGATCGATCTTGACAAGGAATCCTTTGATCTCCGTTACAAGGCAAACACCGAAACTTCGCAGCAACGCAAGGCTGAAGCCCTGAAACGGCTCCAGGTATTCGAATCGTTCCGCGATGCACAGAAACGCCTCGAGAACAGGCCCGAATGGATGATCGTAAAGGTCGTCCCCGTAATCCCACCCGAACTGAGGCCACTGGTGCCCCTCGACGGCGGCCGTTTTGCCACCTCCGACCTGAACGACCTGTACCGCAGGGTGATCATCCGGAACAACCGTCTGAAAAGACTCATCGAGATCAAAGCCCCCGACGTTATCCTCCGCAATGAAAAGAGGATGCTCCAGGAGGCTGTCGACTCCCTTTTTGATAACTCGCGCAAAGCCAGCGCCGTTAAGACCGAATCAAACCGCGCACTCAAATCTCTCTCAGACAGTCTGAAAGGGAAACAGGGACGGTTCCGCCAGAACCTGCTTGGTAAACGTGTCGATTACTCAGGCCGTTCGGTTATCGTGGTCGGTCCCGAACTTAAGCTCAGCGAATGCGGATTGCCGAAAGAGATGGCATCGGAGCTCTACAAGCCGTTCATCATCCGCAAAATGCTGGAACGCGGTATTGTAAAGACCGTTAAATCGGCCAAAAAAATTGTCGACCGCAAAGATCCTGTTGTCTGGGACATTCTCGAAAACATCCTGAAGGGGCACCCGGTATTGCTTAACCGCGCTCCGACACTTCACAGGCTTGGCATCCAGGCCTTTCAGCCCAAACTGATCGAAGGCAAGGCCATCCAGCTTCACCCGCTTGTGTGTACCGCTTTCAACGCCGACTTCGACGGTGACCAGATGGCCGTTCACGTTCCCCTTGGAAACGCAGCCGTTTTGGAAGCCCAACTGCTGATGCTTGCCTCGCATAATATTCTCAATCCCGCCAATGGCGCCCCGGTGACGGTTCCTTCGCAGGACATGGTTCTCGGTCTCTATTACATGACCAAGGCCAGGAAAACCGACAGCACCCTTACGGTGAAAGGTGAAGGGATGACCTTCTATTCGCCCGAGGAGGTGATCATCGCCTACAACGAAAAGGTAGCCGACCTGCATGCCATCATCAAGGTCCGTCACACCTTTTACGAAAATGGCGAGAAGACTACGAAAATCATCGAGACTACGGTTGGCCGCGTTATTTTCAACCAGGTGGTCCCGGAGGAATATGGTTATATCAACCAGCTCCTGACGAAAAAATCGCTGCGCGACATCATTGGCCAGATCCTGAAAAAGACCGGTACCGCCAAAACAGCCAAATTCCTGGACGATATCAAGGACCTCGGATTCAAGATGGCGTTCCAGGGAGGCTTGTCCTTCAACCTAGACGACGTCATTGTTCCCGCGATCAAGGAATCGCTGGTTGCCGACGCCAGGCTCGAAGTTGAAGAGGTGGTGAACAACTACAACATGGGTTACATCACCAACAACGAGCGTTATAACCAGATCATCGACATCTGGACCCATGCCAACTCGCAGCTCACCGTTTCGCTGATGAACCAGCTGACCAAAGACAAGCAGGGTTTCAACCCCGTTTACATGATGCTTGATTCGGGCGCCCGTGGTTCCAAGGAACAGATCCGGCAGCTTTCAGGGATGCGTGGTCTGATGGCCAAGCCGCAGAAGTCAGGTGCAGGCGGCGGCGAGATCATTGAAAACCCGATCCTTTCCAACTTCAAGGAGGGACTTTCGGTTCTCGAGTACTTTATCTCAACGCACGGAGCCCGTAAGGGTCTTGCCGATACCGCCCTGAAAACGGCTGATGCCGGGTACCTTACCCGCCGGTTGGTCGACGTTTCCCAGGATGTGATCATCTCGGAAGAGGACTGCGGCACCTTGCGCGGACTGACCATTACCGCACTGAAAAAAGCCGAGGAGGTTGTTGAATCACTATATGACCGTATCCTCGGCCGTGTTTCCCTGCATGACATCCACCACCCCCAGACCAACGACCTGATCATTCCGGCGGGCAGTGAGATCACCGAAGATATCGCGCAGATCATCGACAGCTCGCCGCTGGAAGGCGTTGAGATCAGGTCGGTGCTCACTTGCGAATCCAAAAAGGGTGTTTGCGCAAAATGTTACGGACGCAACCTTGCAACGGGCATCATGGTGCAGAAAGGTGAAGCGGTAGGAGTTATCGCAGCCCAGAGTATCGGGGAGCCCGGTACCCAGCTTACCCTGCGTACCTTCCACGTTGGAGGTGTCGCCGGCGTCAACATCGCCAGCGCATCCCGTATCGAAGCAAAATATGAGGGCATCCTTGAAATCGATGAACTGAGGTCGGTCGACTATACCGCCGACAGCGGGGAGAAATACGAGATCGTCATTGGCCGTTCTGCAGAAATGAGGATCGTGGATCAGAACACCAGGATCGCCCTAACCTCGGCACACATTCCTTATGGTGCACGCCTTTACTTCAGCAACGGTGACGCCATTAAGAAGGGCCAGCTGATCAGCGACTGGGATCCCTACAATGCCGTTATCCTCTCTGAGGTAGGGGGTAAGGTAAGTTTTGAAAGCATTATTGAGAACGTTACCTTTCGGGTTGAGTCGGATGAGCAGACTGGTTACCACGAAAAAGTGGTCATCGAATCGCGCCAGAAGGCCAAGAATCCTGCCATCAACATCCTGTCGGCTTCAGGCGAGATCATCAAGATCTATGATATCCCGGTCGGGTCGCACATCAACATTGAAGACGGGGCCAAGATCAAGGCCGGCGAAGTGCTGGTCAAGATACCGCGGGCCATCGGCAAAGCCGGTGACATCACGGGAGGTCTGCCGCGTGTTACCGAATTGTTCGAAGCACGCAACCCGTCGGATCCCGCCGTGGTTTCCGAAATCGACGGTGTGGTATCCTTTGCCAAGAAACTAAAGAGGGGCAACCGCGAGGTGATCATCACCTCGAAAACAGGGGAGGAAAAACGCTACCTTGTTCCTACATCGAAACAGATTCTGGCCCAGGAAAACGATTATGTGCGTGCAGGTACCGCCCTTTCCGACGGAGCCCTCACCCCGAGCGATATCCTCGCCATCAAGGGACCCATGAAAGTACAGGAGTACATCGTCAACGAAATCCAGGAGGTTTACCGTTTGCAGGGTGTGAAGATCAACGACAAGCACTTCGAAACCATCGTCAGACAGATGATGCGCAAGGTCGAAGTGGAAGATCCGGGCGATTCGCGTTTCCTCGAAGGGGAACTGATCAACAAGATCGATTTTCAGGATGAGAACGACTGGGTATATGGCAAAAAGGTTGTTGAAGAACCCGGCGATTCGCCGAACTTCAAGGCCGGCCAGATCATCAGCGCCAGGAAACTGCGTGACGAGAATTCAATGCTCAAACGCAAGGACAAGAAACTGGTGGATGCCCGCGACGCAAAACCGGCCACCGCCTTCCAGATCCTCCAGGGAATCACACGCGCCTCATTGCAGACGAAGAGCTGGATCTCGGCCGCTTCCTTCCAGGAAACCACCAAGGTGCTTACCCAGGCCGCCATCAATGCACGCCAGGATGATCTGATGGGATTGAAGGAGAATGTGATCGTAGGTCACCTTATCCCGGCCGGAACCGGGTTGCGTGAATATGAAAACCTGATCGTTGGCAGCAAGGATGAATATGAGATCCTGCTGGCTTCGAAAGAAGAAAACTAACACTGACTGTCATGCAAGATAAAAAGAATCCACTCAACCAGATCAATATCGAGATTTCAGATGAAGTCGGCGAGGGTATCTATTCCAACCTGGCCATCATCACCCATTCGCCTGCCGAGTTTATTGTCGACTTCGTGAAAATGATGCCGGGTGTTCCCAAGGCGAAGGTGAAATCGCGTATTATCCTTACCCCGCAGCATGCAAAAAGGCTCTACAAGGCATTGAAGGAAAATGTAGCCAAGTATGAGGCGATGCACGGCGAGATCAAGGATTCGGAAGGAGAGATACCGTTTAATTTCCCCATGCCGACAGCACAGGCATAGCGAACGTAAAACTCAAAGTTCAAAACTCAAAATTCAAAAGGAGCAGGAATTGCTGGGATTATCTTATTAAGAACAAAGGGGCTGCTCAACCATTTTTGAGCAGCCCCTTTGTTCTTTTTATGGCAACGGGACGTGAGATGGGATGCCAACCAACGCCCTATTCCCCGAACTTCTTCAGCGATGCTTCATATGATTCGGTGGGAACCTTGAGTTTCAGGGCCAGTTCGAGCGCCTGTTTCTCATATTTTACAGCCTCCGGCTTGTTACCCAGTTTAAACTTCAGGTTTGCGTAAAGGTCGTTGTTTTCCGGGGTGCTCCTGATGTCGATGGATTTCCGGGCCCACTGTGCGGCCTTTTCAAGATATTTGGGATCGGTGGCCATTTGTATAAAGGACTTTGCCGCGGTGTTCAGCCGGGCATCATCGCGGCTGTAAAATTTATCCAGGTCGGTGTATGCCAGCAACAGGTATTTGTCGGCCTCTCCTTTCATCAGGTATATGTTGAGCTCCCCTTCAAAAATTGTCTTTCCGGCATCGTCAAACTTCAGGTTCATAATTTTCTCCTTCAGTACCCCGAAGGTGGTTTCGTTGAAGTTGCGGCTTCGTCCGAGCATGTAGATGGCCTGGGAACATACACCTGAAATTTTCGAGTTCACGGAATCCCTGGTATACAGCTTTGCAAATTCTTTCTGATGCGACGCCAGGTAGTTGAATTCCTTCGAATCGATGTCGTTCTGGAACTGGTATATCATCATCCAGTTGTCACGATTCAGCAGGTCGATTTCCTTCTGGGCGGCGAAGTACTGGTTGAGGGGTTCCGTAACCGGCTGGTAGGCTCCCTGGAGACGGTCGAGGTATTTCATGATGAACTTAGGGTCACGTTCGCCCTCCTTGTATTTCCTGGCACAAGCAGCAAATCCCTCACCGGGGGTTAGCGCCACCCGGCCCATATCGAGGTAATCCCTGACTTTCTGCGGGGCACCCACGCGCATATGAACCATCTCGCCTGCCTTGTTGATGAACAACAGGGTAGGATAGGCCCGAACCTGGAAGGCCCTGGCAAGCTCGGGTCCTTCTCCCTTCTCCATGTCGGAATGAGCGCAGATGAATGTTTTGTTGTAATAGTCGGCAATGGTATCGTTGGTGAACATGTTGGCCGCCATCCATTTGCAGGGGCCGCACCAGGAGGTGAAGGCATCCAGGAAAATCATCCTGTCCTGGTCCTTTGCCATCTGCAGCAGTTCGGCCATGGGTTTGTCGACAAAGGCGATAGACCGGTTCTGGCTCACCATGGCCAAAGGACAGGCAAGAAGAAGGATTATCAGGAAGGAAAGTAATTTCTTCATAAACAACAGTTTTATAAATAACGGAGCATCGGGTAAAGATAGTGCTAAGGTAATATCATATCTTTGTATTTTAATAAAAAATTATCCAAGTGCACACCAGGGACATTCAGAGCGCGGTCATTATCGGTGCCGGCAACATGGCGTCGCAACTGGGAATGGCGCTCACAGGTCACGGAGTGCGTGTTGCGGAGGTCTTTAACCGGTCAAAGGATGCCGGTATGACGTTGGCTTCAAACCTGGGAGCCCGGTATGTTGCCAACCTGAAGGAGTTATCGCCGGATGCCGACCTTTACATCCTGGCTGTTTCGGATGCAGCGATCGCGCTGATTGCAGCAGAATTGCGGGTCGGGAACAAACTCGTGGTACACACCTCGGGACCCACTCCCCTGAGCATACTGGCGGGGACATCGGTCAATACCGGGGTGTTTTATCCGCTGCAGACCTTTTCGCCGGCAGGAACCGACGGGTTCGGCGGAATCCCGGTCTGTCTTGAAGCCGGCACAACCTATGGTGCGGAGCAGCTGAAGCGCCTGGCGGAAAAACTCACCCCCCTGGTATATTTCATCGACAGCGACCGGCGCAGGGTGCTGCACCTGGCAGCCGTGTTCGCCTGCAACTTTTCAAATTTCATGAATGCCGTTGCCGAAGACATCCTGGCTTCACAGGATATCCCGTTTGAACTGCTGGTCCCACTGATCCGCCAGACTGCCGAAAATGCGGGTCGCGGGAAAGTATTCGGGCTGCAGACGGGACCGGCGGTAAGGGGCGACCTTCAGGTGCTGGCCAGTCACCGTGAATTGCTTGCGGGTGACCCTGGTTATCTTGAAATTTACAACCTTATCAGCTCCAACATCATCAAATACAAATCAAAACATGGCAAATTATAAGGAACTTCTGAAACATATCAACACCTTCATTTTCGATTACGACGGGGTTTTAAGCGACGGGAGTGTGATTACCACCAACGAGGGCGAGGCCTACCGGGTCTCGAACGTCAAGGACGGTTATGCCCTGCAACTGGCAGTGAAAAAGGGCTACCGCGTTGCGGTGATATCCGGGGCAAGGTCCGATTCGATGATGCACCGGCTGAAGGCCCTGTCGATCTCCGATATTTTCCTGGGGATCGAAAGAAAGCGGGAGGTCTACCGGGCCTACCTTGCATCGAACAACCTGGCGCCAAACCAGGTGTTATATATGGGCGATGACATTCCCGACTACGAGGTGATGCTGGAGGCAGGAGTTCCCACCTGCCCGGCGGATGCAGCGGAGGAGATCAGGTCGGTGGCGAAATACATCTCGCATTTCAATGGAGGCAAGGGGTGCGTACGCGATGTCATTGAACAGGTGCTGAAGGTGCAGGGGAAATGGATGAATGATGACGGATACCATTGGTAGCTCAAAAGGCAAAGTTCAAAATTCAAAATTTATGTAATAGCAGGAGGAGTTGAAGAATCATGAGGGTAAGTATGGATTTTCTTAAAAAGATGAATGCGGAGAATGTGAAGGGGGTGATGCAGCTTATCAGGCTCCCGAATGTTCTGATCATCGTGGCAACGCAGTTCCTGTTGAGGTATTGCATCGTTTTGCCACTGATATACAGGTCGGAACCATCTGCGATGAGCCCGACCGGTAGTTTCCTGGTCCTCATTGCCGTGACGGTTCTGATTGCCATCGGGGGGTATGTGATCAACGATTATTTTGATGTGAAGATCGACAGTATCAACCGTCCTGAAAAGCAGGTAGTCAACAAGCTGATCACCCCGCGGGGGGCCATCAAACTTCACATCCTTCTCAACGTGGTCGCGATATTGCTTGGTTTTTACCTGGCCTGGCGGGTGAAGGCGGTCAGCTTCGGCCTCCTGTTTCCCTTCCTGGCAGGTTTGCTATGGATCTATTCGGCAAAGTACAAACGGATGCTTTTCTGGGGCAACTTCATCGTTTCCGCCCTCTCGGCCTTTGTGATCCTGATCGTCTGGCTTTTCGAATTTTTCAATCTCAGGCTTGATGCCTCCCTCTTTTCCGAATCCATCCCCGCGATCCACTGGGTCAACTATGTCTTTTACGGGTATGCACTCTTCGCCTTCCTGGTTTCCATGGCCCGCGAGATCATCAAGGACATGGAGGACACCGAGGGCGATGCCACCTTCGGGTGTAAAACACTGCCGCTGGTCCTCGGGATGAAACCGGCGCGTAATATCGCCGCCGCCATCATCGTGGCAACCATCATCCTGATGATCTATGTCCAGCTCATCCTTTTCAGGCTGGTGATGATGATGGCCTTCTGGTATCTCCTGGTAACAGTGCAGGCGGGAGCGGTCTACCTTCTTTTAAGGCTCTTCTCTGCCCGGGAAAAGCAGGATTTTCATTATCTCAGCACCTTGTGCAAGCTGATCATGGTTGCCGGAATCCTTTCCATGGAAATTTTCCTGATATCCCTATGACGATGATCAATGAAAACCTCCGGGGGCGCCGCATCATCCTGGCGTCACAATCACCCCGCCGTCATTACCTGCTTAAGGAACTTGGCCTCGCCTTTGACGTGCTGGTCCCCGATGTGGAAGAGGTATACCCCGACGGCCTCAGCCCCGAAGATATCGCCATCTACCTTGCCGGTCTCAAGGCCGGGGCGATCGACCGTTCGGAACTCGACGACCGGGCCATTGTCATCACGGCCGACACCATTGTGTACATCGGGAACGAGGTGCTCGGGAAACCCGGGAACCACCGCGAAGCGGCAGAGATGCTCCGGAAACTTTCAGGTAATACGCACGATGTGATCACCGCGGTTTGCCTGCTCTCCACGAAGAAAAAACGCCTGTTCCATGTCCGCTCATCGGTCACCTTCAAGGATCTTTCGGAAGCGGAAATTGAATATTACATCTTGAATTTCAGGCCTTTTGACAAGGCCGGCGGCTATGGGATCCAGGAATGGATCGGGTACATCGGGATTAATAAGATTGAAGGCTCATTCTTCAATGTGATGGGGTTGCCGGTGAAGGAACTCTATGATGAACTCCTGGCATTTTAAAAAACAGGAAAGAACCCTAATCAGTTTAACCGGTTTGCGGCGGCGGCCGGAAGGCATCTGCACTGGTTTGAATCGCCGATGGCTTCCACCGAGACATCATCGATGAAATAGTAGCTTGATTTGAACAGCGAATCGGTGCGCATCCGGGTCATGATGCTCCAGAAGCCATCACCGGGGGAGAAGTCCCCGATAGTCAGCAGCTTTTCACCTCCCTTTGCCCGGTATAGCCCACGGATGCACATCCACGCGGACTGGTCGAGCAGGAACTGCCCGTTTCCGAGGGGTGTATAGGGTATTTTCATCTTCTTCGTGCCGGCCTGTTTGATTTCGGTCGACGACATTACTGCTCCCAACTCCTTCATGCCGTATTCAACCTTTCCAAGACTCACGTACGCTGAAATGCAGTAAAGCCGGTCGCGGACCAGCGAGGTGTCGAGCTGGGTCTGGATATATTCGTAAAATTCATTGCGGTTCAGGTAATAAAACTGCAGACCGGCATAGGCATGCCCCGAATGGGGAAGCTGACCTCCCTTTTTGTTGAACTCGGTGCCGTATTCGAGCCCGGGACTGCAATCGTTGAAATAGTCGGGGGTTCCGTTGTTCGGGTTGTACCAGGAGGCCGCGAGCCCGATCTGGCCAGGTTTGTCGGGACAGCCGTTTTTAAGTTCGAACCCGGGATTCCTGACCAGGTTCTGGGCAACCATGGAACAGGGGATCAGGATGGCAATCAGGAGGAGATACCGCAACATGACACGATTTTATGATTCAACCCCTCAAAGCTACTGGATTTATTGTTACTTTTGAAGAACTTTTTGCAGGTGGGCAACAGCATTGAAAGCCAGGTATATAAATATGGAAACGGATCTTTTTTTTGATCCCTTTCAATCTGTCCTCGTCCTGGTATGAACGAATGAAAAATTCCTGAAATGGTTGAAAAGCCCCTGATACTGATTACCAATGATGATGGCGTGAAAGCCCCCGGGATCCGTGCCCTGATCAGCTACCTCAGGCCCCTGGGCCGCGTGGTGGTGGTTGCACCCGACCGTCCGCAGTCGGGAACCGCACACGCCGTGACCATCGCGCACCCGCTCAGGCTGGAGCTAATCACGAAGGAACCGGGCTATGAAGAATACAGCTGCAACGGCACCCCGGCCGACTGTGTCAAGCTGGCCTTTAAAATTGTGATGCGGCGGCGCCCCGATTTCCTGTTTTCAGGAATCAATCACGGCACCAACGCCTCCATCAACATCGTTTATTCAGGCACCATGGCAGCCGTGCTCGAAGGAGCCCTGGCAGGAGTACCCTCTGTCGGTTTTTCCCTCGACAATTACAGCCAGCGTGCCGATTTTGGTCCTGCCGGGAAGTTTGTTAAAACGATTGCAACCTCCGTGATTACCGGCGGGCTCCCCGAAGGCATCTGCCTGAATGTAAACATTCCCGATGTTCCGGAGGATCAGATCAAGGGTATTATGGTCTGCCGGCAGGCACACGGAACCTGGCAGGAGGATTTTGATGAGCGCGAGGATCCCCACGGCAGACCCTATTACTGGATGACCGGGGTGTATGCCCGGATTGGCGATGACCGCGATACCGACCAGTGGGCCGTTGAAAATAATTTTGTGGCGGTGGTGCCGGTTCAGTTTGACCTGACGGCATACCAGGCCATTGAAACCCTCAGGAACCGGTTCTGATGCGCTATTACGTGATTGCCGGCGAAGCTTCGGGCGACCTCCATGCCTCAAACCTGGTGAAGGAACTCAAACACCTTGACCCGCCGGCTGAATTCCGCGGCTGGGGCGGCGACCTGATGCAGCAGCAGGGTGTGGTGCTGGTAAGGCATTACCGCGACCTTGCCTTCATGGGCTTCCTGGAGGTGGTGAAACACCTGCCTGTCATCCTTAAAAATTTTAAATTCTGCGAAAAGGACATCGTCGCTTTCAAACCCGATGTACTGATCCTGGTCGATTATCCCGGTTTCAACCTTCGCATAGCGAAATTCGCCACGGAACTGGGAATCCGGGTATTTTACTATATTTCGCCGCAGCTCTGGGCCTGGCGCTCCTCGCGGGTGAAAGGGGTAAAGAAATCGGTGGAAAAAATGTTCGTGATCCTGCCTTTTGAAAAGGAATTCTACAAACGATACGACTATGACGTCGATTACACGGGACACCCGTTACTGGATGTGATTAACCCTGATATGAAGGTTGTGGATCGTGGTGAATTCCTGGCATCGAACGGGCTTACAGACCTTCCCCTGATCGCCCTGCTGCCCGGCAGCCGGATGATGGAAATTAAAAAGATGCTTAAAGTCATGATGAGCGTGAGGTCGCTGTATCCCGGTTACCAATTCGTGGTTGCGGGTGCTCCTTCGGTGCCCCGGTCGTTCTATGCCGGCATACTGGATGGGACCGGCGTGGGGCTTGTTGTGAACAGGACCTACGACCTGCTAAGCCATTCCCGGGCGGCGCTGGTCACCTCTGGAACCGCTACCCTTGAAACAGCCCTGATGGGAGTTCCGCAGGTAGTGTGCTACAAGGGGAACTTCCTGTCGTACCTCATTGCGCGGCAGATCGTACATGTGGATTACATATCACTGGTCAACCTGATTTCGGGTAAATTGCTCGTCCCCGAACTAATCCAGTCGGAGCTCAACCAGCAGAACCTGGCCGGGAAACTTGGGGCCATACTGGAAGAGGGTGCAGAAAGAAAACAGATGACCGACGGGTACATTTTGCTGAAGGAGCAGCTCGGCGGGCGCGGCGCTTCGGGCCGTGCCGCAAGGCTCATGGTACAATATCTGGAAGAAAAAAGAGTTAATTTTTAATAACATGATCCCTATGAAATTGTTTAGAATCCTTACATTTTTATTTTGCTTTATGTTCATGACTGCCGGCTTTACACAGAATCCGGCAGCGAAACCGGCAACCCCGCAAAAAAAGAGCGCCCCGGCTGGCCAGTCCAAACCGGCATCCTCCGATCCCAACAAAAAGGCGCTGAACCAGTATTCGAAGGAGACCATGTACGCCCCGGCCGCGAACTCAACGAAACCGCTGACCCCCGAGCAGAGCAAGGCAAAAGTATTGTTAAACGAAGGTGCCAAAAAGGGCAAGGCCGGCGATTATAACGGGGCCATCGCCGATTTTACAAAATCACTGGCACTGGCCAAAAACGTCGTGACTTATGTGAAACGCGGTTACGCCTACCAGATGGTCGGCAACTACAATGCCGCCATCGACGATGCCACCGAGGCACTGAAACTTCAGCCGGGGCAGAGCCGGGCCTTCTTTATCCGCGGAATCAGCCATTACCAGAAAGGGGAGTTCAAGGAGGCGAAAACCGACCTTGACCAGTTCCTCGAAAAGGAAAAGACCAATGCCATTGCTTACAATTTCAGGGCTGCCCTTTGCTATATGGAGCAGGATTACAAGGGTGCGCTGAACAATTACGACCAGGTGGCGAAACTTGATCCGAAATATCCCGATATCTACACCAACCGCGGTATGATGCGCCATACCCTGCAGGACTTCAAGGGAGCCATCCAGGACTACAATGAAGCATTGAAACTGAATCCCGATAATTTTTCCGCCTATAACAACCGTGGTGCGGCCAACATGATGCTCAAGGATTTCCCGGCCGCATTAAGCGATTTTGACAAGGCGATCAGCCTGAATGCAAAATATGCGGATGCATTCGACAACCGTGGCCGTGTGAAACATGTGCTCGGCGATGACGAAGGAGCCTGTGCCGACTGGCAGTCGGCTTACAACAACGGTCTGGAAGCCTCCAAAGACCTGATCATTAAATTTTGCAAATAGCTGCGCAATAAATGCGTCGCATTCATCCGGCCATGAATTTCATCCTTCGTAAACCGCTCTTTCTTCTATCCATGGTACTTTTACTGGCAGGCCCGCTGGCAGCCCAGAAAACGCCGCAGAAGGACCTGCTTGATTCGGGCATCCTCAAGGCAAAACTGGGCGATCTGAAGGCCGCCCTGAGGGATCTTGACCATGCCGTCATGATGGACACCACGGTGCCCGAGCCCTATTACAACAGGGGTCTCGTGCGGAGCCAGTTGAAGGATTACACAGGGGCCATCCGTGATTTCACGAAGGTGATGAGCATGAAACCAATGCTCGCCGAATCGTACTACAACCGGGGGCTTGCCAGGGATTACCTGCGGGATTTCATGGGGGCCATCCGCGATTATGACAAGGCAGTGCTGCTGAAAGCCAACTATTTTGAAGCTTATCACAACATGGGGCTGGCAAAGTACGACCTGGGCGATTACCAGGATGCCATCCAGGATTTCAGCCGGGCGCTCCAGTACAAACCCGACTTTGCCGAAGCATTTTACAACCGCGGCCTGAGCCGGATGAATGTGCACGACCTGAGCGGGGCCATCCAGGATTTTAACGAGGCCATAAAACTTGATACGATGCAGTACGAGTTTTATTCCAGCCGCGGGGCTGCAAAGGCCTCCCAGGAAAGTTTCGGGGATGCGGTGCGCGATTTTTCCATTGCCAAAAGCATCAACCCTTCCGATACCAATGCGAGGATGAACCTTGCCCTTGCCCTGATGTATCTCAAACGTTACCCGGAGGCTGTCAGTGAGTACGACCAGGTGCTGGATATCAACCCGGAAAACGAAGAAGCCTTAGCAAACCGCGGGGTTGCGAAACATTACCTTGCCGATCAGCCAGGTGCCTGCGAGGACTGGAAACAGGCCTCGTCGAAGGGCTCGGAAAAAGCAAAAGGATATTTGTTGAAATTTTGTCAGTAATTCTGTATTACCTTTTCCATCTCGACCGATTAAGCAGATAGAGGAAGTGATGCATTATGAACGCCTGGAGTCCCTATCCGCTGCTTCGGCTGCTGGTTCCCTTTTTGGCAGGGATCGCAGCCGGAATTTCTGTGAGCAGTTTTACATTCATGCCGGTACCGGCCATTGTGATCCTGGTTTTCCTGCTGGCGGGCACCCGGTTGGTGCCATTGCTGGTTCCCGGGTACGGCTGCCGCTGGATAACCGGGCTGTTCATCAATGGCTTCCTGCTCGTGGCAGGATTTGATCTGGTGGCGCTCCATCGTCCCTGCAATGATCCGGCTTACCCGGGCCCACGTGCCGACAGACTTTTCGTCGCGGTGGTGGACGAAGCCCCCACATACAGCAAGGGACCTGTAAAGATCACCCTCGACGTCAGGTACCGGATGGAGCGTGATCACTGGGTACGCACCTCCCTGCATGCCCTGGCGTACCTGCAGTCCCGGCCTGGAGCATGGTCCCTGCAATATGGCGACCAATTGCTGGTGCGCACTGTTTTTTCTGAAATAACAGACAATTCAAATCCCCACACTTTCAGCTACCCAGCGTACCTGAAGAATAAGGGCGTTACGCACCGGGGCTATGCGGGAATGCACGCCTGGACCATGCTGCATGCGAGGCCGGCAGGGTTGGTGAAACGGGTTGCATTCCGGTTCCGCGACCGGCTGATGAACCTGATGAGGGAAAACCACGTGGAGGGTAGGGAATTTGCCGTGGCTTCGGCGCTGCTCCTCGGGTATGTGGGCGACATCGACGCCGGGTTGCGCCGTGACTATTCGGCGTCGGGTGCGATGCACATCCTTTCGGTATCCGGGATGCATGTAGGAATCATCTACGTCTTCCTGGAGTTCCTGCTTGGGTTCCTCAATAAAAGCAAGCCCGGTCGATTCTGCAAGGCGGTGATCCTGTTCATATTCATCTGGTTCTACGCACTGCTTACCGGGATGTCGCCCTGTGTACTCCGGTCGGCGGCCATGCTCAGCCTGCCCATCCTTGGAAAGGCGATGAACCGTTCGACCGGCATGTTCAATATCCTGGCAGCTTCAGTTATCATCCTCCTGGCCATGGATCCGTTCCTGATGGTGGATGTCAGCTTTCAGCTTTCGTACCTTGCGGTGACCGGTATCGTGATTCTTTACAAACCCGTCTACGATCTTTATGTCACCTCTGCCTGGCTACCCGACAAGATCTGGTCGATCATGGCCATGTCCATCGCCGCCCAGCTGGCCACCCTGCCGGTAACCCTTTACACCTTTCACCAGTTCCCAAATTACTTCATGCTGACCAATATTTTCGTGGTCCCCCTGTCAAGCCTGGTCATTTATACCGGCATCGCCACGCTTGCGGTGGGAACCGTGCCGGTGGTTTCGCTCCTCGCTGCAAAGGCGCTGATCTTCCTGGTCTGGCTGTTGAACTGGATCATCCATTTTGTGGAGGAGCTTCCATGTTCCACCATCCGGGGCATCTTTATCTCGGGTCCTGAGATGTACCTGCTCTACCTGGTCATCGGCGCCGGGTTCCTTTTCCTGACCCGGCGGCAAACCGTTTTCTTATGGCTGTTCCTGGCCGGTACGATCGCCTTCAACCTGCTTGTCATCGATTTCAAGCTCGACCGGCTGCATGCCTCCGGGTTCACGGTCTTCAATTCGGGTCACAGCGGACTGATGGAGGTGAGTTGCCAGGACCGGGCCATGGTTTTTTACCAGGGAATTGCCCCGGGCGACAGCCTGGCGCAAAAGATGAACCAGGACATCCTTTCGGCAGACCTCAATGCCCGCGGCATTTGTTATTGCCGGAGTTACTGGAGCGGACGACCCCATCCGGGTGGGCCCGGCCCGTTTTTCATGCCCTGCAGCCAGCCGGGAAATTTCATCCAGGCGGGTACCCACCGCATCGGTGTGCTGAACAAATCCGTCCCGAAGGGATTCAGGGGCTCCATCAGGGTGGAATACCTGGTGCTGTCGATGAACCCGGCCGTGAAAATCGCGGATATCTGCAGGATTTATCATCCCCGACTGATCATCATCGACGCCACCAATACCCGTTTCCGGACGCAGAAGTGGCTGCAGGAAGCTGGCGTGCTGAAGGTTTCCTGCCACGCCGTATCGATCGGAGGCGCATTTGAGAAAGAATTTTAAAAATGTTGGTAGATTGAAAAAATTAGGTTACTTTTGCAGCACATTCGAGGATCGGTAGTTCAGCTGGTTAGAATGCCGCCCTGTCACGGCGGAGGTCGCGGGTTCGAGTCCCGTCCGGTCCGCAAAAAGCCCCTGTATCAGGTTGATATTCAGGGGTTTTTGTTTTTGAGGGTGGCAAAATTGGTGGCAATTGAGGATTTCCAAACCGAGGAACCGGAACAACACTGAATCAAAAAAAATTAAACATCAACCCATGAACAGGCGCAATTTTATCAGTTATTAACCTATACTCGGATATTGTTTTAATTAAAAATTAGAAACTCTGGAATAGTTGTATGACCTTAACCGGCCACATAGCGTAAAAAACGCTCGCTTTTCCAGTCATAGGATGAGCAATATAAGCACCCAACATGTTGATAATTAATAATATATTGTGGCCAATCAAAACCAGAATTAGGTCAGAGATCAGTTTGTTTCAAATGCCACCATCAATTGATAATATTTACTCTACTTTAATATCCCAAATGATTAACTCATATTGAGTTTGAGCAAATATCTGTTTTCCGTCAGAACGAAATGAAACAAATTTTGCCTTTGTTGTTTTACCCTTATACGTCAATACGTCTAATGAAAATTTTTCTTCAAAATTATTATTGATATCAAAGAATCTTAATTTTTCGTCCTTTCCTGCGGTACATAATATATTTTGTGCACTTAAATCGAAATCCATTATTGTTTCATTATTTGGGTGGAGTTCTTTAACAATACTTCCAGTTGACACCTCCCAAATTACTACCATTTCACCATTAAAAGACATTAAATATTTCCCGTCATTTGAAAACAATAACTTATCACCAAGAGATTTGGGGCTTTCTTGTAAAGGTCGGATTAATCTTCCAGAATTTAACTCCCACAGAAATAAATCTTTGGGAAAAGCACGACCTCCAGCAATCAAGTTTTTATTTGGACAAAATGCGACCACCCTTATGGGTTTACCAACATCTTGTAATGCAACTCCTGTGGCATTTACGAGAACAGATTCTAAATCGGTTGATGAATTTATTGCACTGACAGTCTCTCTTTTACCATCCTTGAAATAGAAGTAACTTTTATTAGGTTCTTTGATTCCATTATTGCTTGGATCAAAAGAGGTTGTCCATTATTTAGTTGAAATTTGATTGGCTAAGGTTCTTCGTTTTACTTCTTTTATGAGCGCATTTTTCATCACATCCAGTTTAACAAAGTTATCAACTTTACGCATTTTGT
>CAIMWF010000020.1 GCA_903845055.1 uncultured Bacteroidales bacterium
ACCATTGGGGTTTGTGTAGATTACTGTAATTGTTTGTGATCCCGCAGTTACCCAGGTTACCGCGATGGCGCTGGTCCCCTGTCCCGAGGTGATCGTTCCTCCCGGTGAAACGGTCCAGGCATAACCTGTTTTGCCTGTTTCTGTTGAGAAGGCATTGTTCGTACTGCTGACGCAGGCCGCTGAAATTCCTGTAATGGTTGGTACCGGTGTTAAATTAACCGTAACCGGGATCGATGAAGGAGTACCCGTGCCGCATATGCTTGTACCCATGACCGAAACATTCCCGGAGGAGGCGGTAGAAGAATAACTGACAATGATGCTGTTGGTGCCTGAACCTGAAGTGATCGTTGCCCCAGCCGGCAGCGTCCAGGAATAACCTGTCGCCCAGGTAAGCGGGGCAATGGAATAAACAATCCCGGTTGAACCCTGGCAAACGGTATTCTGCCCTGATATGGTCCCGGCTGCTACCGGCAACGGGCAGGCGGTTGAAAAAGTCAGGTCGGCGCCGTAGGAGGTCCCGGTGGCATTGACCGCCTTGACCCTGAAATGATAGATGGTGTTGATCGGCAAACCGGAGAGATTGGCAAATACAGGGATGGATGTAACTCCGGCCGAAGTCGACGGAACAGCATTGACCGTCGTTCCGTAGGCGGTTGTGAGTCCGTATTCAAAAGTGATGGTGGTAGCAAGGTTATTGGCATTAACGCTGCCGTTCATCGTTGCCGAGGATGCGGTAAGGTTTGTGGCCGGGTTGGTCATGACCGTCGGGGCCATGGGGAATTCATAAGCACCGATATCCGGGGGATTTCCGCGGGTGACGCCTGCATAATCGGTAACGATGCCGGGAATGGCAATACCGGCATCGTGCAGTTCGGTTCTGACAGTATGAAGGTTGGTATTGGAGATGAAATTGGGATTCACCGAAACGGCATGAATGTCGCTTCCTGAAAGGCTTTTCCATGTTGCGAAATCGCAATCAGTGGCTCCGTAAAGACATGTGGTGGTAGAAATGGATGAATACACATCGTTATAGTCGGATGTCAGTCCGGTAGTATTCACGGCGGCTATTGAATAGTGTTTGCCTGTTCCGCCACTGCCGTTTACCCGGAGATTTGAAATGATGTTGTCACTGCTGACAACCACCGATGCATCTGTTTTATAAATCCCGGCCGATCCGCGGGTATTTGCTGCAGCTGCGGTTCCTGTAATGTTGATGGAGTTGTCATAAATATAATAGGTCCCTATATTGCGGAACACCAGGATGCCGTCCATTTCAATGTTATGAACGCCGCCGTTGCCCCCGAGCGATACCAGGTTGTTATCGACCTGGTAGGTGCTGGTCATCGTGGCAGCGCCGTTGAGGTAAATCCCGGTAACCGGGTAATTTGTTACTGCATTTCCTGCTCCCGTCGCCGGCCCGATGTTGACAATTTTGTTTCGTTCGCACACATACGGGAAATTGCCGTCAAGCCTGATGCCGTTACAGATGTTCAGGGCAGTGGGATTGGAGGTGGTAATGTTTGCAACGATGTTGTTTGAAACATTATCAGCACCATTGGCATAGATGCCATAAGTTGTGCCGGCCCCGGCTGTTGTTATACTGTTTGCAACGGCTGTGTCGCCCACCATGTTCCCAACGGTTGTACCGATGTTGAAAGAACCCGATGAAGCACGGATGCCATAGAAGGAAGTCCCGGAAGCTGTACCGGTCAACGTGATGTTTTTGATCGTATTTCCCTGTATCTCGGTGGGGGTGGTAGTCCCGGCAAATGCATACAGGGCATACAAAACATAATTCGACTGAGGATCGACAAACGGTGAACCTCCGCACTGGGGCGCCGTACCGCCTATAAAGTTGCCGGATATGGTGTTGCCGTTTGAAGTGGTGCTTCCGTTAAAATAGAGGGGATACATATGGCCCATGGTGGTGATCCCTGCCGTCATATAAAAACTGTTGCCGGTAATCCGCCAGTTGTCACCATTACCTACCCCGCCTACAAATATCCCTGAAGTTTTAAAGTTGATGAACTCATTTCCGTCAAACACATTGTTGCTGTTTGCACTGCCGGCAGTGCCATAGCTTGTAACGTTATAAAGGGCGTAACCTACAACATCCGTCCGGTCGCGGAAAAGATTGTTCATAAAAACATTGTAACTGTTGCCCGATGAACCTGTAGTGGTACTGATCAGAACGGCGCCATTCTGACCGGCACAGGAGGTTTCAAAGATGCAATTCCTGATCGTGTCGTACATGGCATCATTCTGCAAAACAAGGCTTGAATTCTGGGTGCTGGTGCTTCTGAAGCGCAGGTATCTCCCAGTTCCGTTAAACCTGCCATCAATGGTGATCTGGTCGGCGCCATTGAATACTATCATGGGAACGTCCGCCGTATTTACGATCAGCCGTTCGGTTGCAGCATTGGGAACAATTTTAATGGTATATGGGCTGGGATTATCATAGATGACCTGGTTCAACAGGTAGGTTCCCGGTTCGTTCAGGTCGCCGGTGATGGTGATGGTCAGGTTGCCCGTTACGATCTTGTTGTTGATATCCGCGAAAAAGCCCCCGGCACCGGTAAGTGTCGGGTATGTTGCTCCTGTTCCACCCACTGTGAAATTACCGCTGATTGGGGGCAGGATTGTGTAAAAACTGGGA
>CAIMWF010000021.1 GCA_903845055.1 uncultured Bacteroidales bacterium
GCATCGAGTGCAAACATGCTGATGAACAGGATGGCAAGGATGCACAGGATGCGGGGGGTCCAGCGGATGATTTTCAGGGTGCGTGACATAGATTTTAGTTTTGGAATTTGAATTTTTTTTAACGTAACATGAAAGGGACGGCTGTGGCTATGATGCCGGTACAGATGACCACCATGATGAACAGGTTGTAGCGGGTATTATAATTGTTCAGCAGGGTTTCATCATAATATTTTGAAACATCCTGGTCACGGTACATAGCCATCAGTCCACGGACAAGCTTAGTGCGGGTCTGCCTGCCTTTGAGCAGCCCGATAACGACGACGACGTTCACCAGCACGATCAGGATCACAAACATGAACATGACCGCCAGCATGGAGGTTTCGGTGCGTGATTTTTCCGCCATGCCTGAATTGATGGCCAGGGTGACCAGGTTCAGCAGGATGGAGGTAAGGATGAAGATCGTATCGGTCCGGGTGTTTTGCTGCAGTTCGGAGGTGATGTGATTATGGACTTGTTCTAACATAAGGCTTCGTTTTAGGGGGTTACCAAAAATCAAATATAATACTATTTTTTACCAAAGCGGTTGCATGCCCGTCGAACATTTCTGATTCAATCGACAGTTCATCGAGAGGAATCGGTTCCTGATGGCATCGACGGAGATCTCCTTTATCCTTGCAGTATCGTGGACCTTTTGTGCCGAATCGGTCTGATTTCCGATCCTTTTCAAACGTTCCCCGAAATATTCAGAACGTGACCAGGCAAAGGTGACGATCCTGGAATCGTAGGTGCCTATTTTTATGGATGCGGGCTTTTGCTGGGCGTATATGGTGGCTGATACGCTGAATGTCAGTGTAATGAAAACTGACAGGAGGGTCTGGAACCTGGTTTTTTTTTCTCTTTTCATAATGGGTTGCTTTTTTTGAATGATGATTATGTAACCTGCTTTTTCATACTTTTGAATCCCGGTCGGATTTTTTGTCCGGGACCGGCGGCAAATGTAACAGGGTGTCGCCGGAGCGTGTTGAAATATAGTTGTAAAATATTTGTAAATCGTTTTACAACCGTTGTGCATCTGTAAACAGGAAAAAACCGCAATATTTGTCCAGCAACGAACAGACATATTTCGAAACCTTGAAAGAACAGATTGTGGCCATGATGCAGCAGTCGTACCCGGGTATTCATTCATCCCTTTCAGAATGGAAAGGGCAGGAGATCACCGATTTCCAGGAAGAACTGCGGAAGAAGGTGAACGCGAATATCAGCGAAAAATGGTTTTACACCCACATGAAAGGAAAACATACCTCTCTTCCCAGGATCGATATGCTGAATTTTTTAAGCAGGTATGCCGGTTATGCGAACTGGGATGATTTTGTTTTCAGGAACAAGGTCCGTCAGCCGGAAGTTGCTGTTCAAAAATCAGCCAACCGTTATTTTATCCTGATCCCGCTGCTGGTGATCGCCGTGACCGGTATTTTGTGGGGTGTTTTCCTTCTGTTCAACACACGCGACTACCGGTTCTGTTTTATTGATGCCGATACGAAAGAACCCATTACCAGTAGTAAGATTGAGGTCAGGCTGCTGTATGACAACGAATCGCCGGAAACCGGGTTTTGCAGGCCCGACGGCAGTTATCTTTTAAAAACGGATAAGGGTAAAATACGGATGGTGGTTTCGGGCCCCTATTATAAAACCGATACCATCGTCAGGATCCTGAAGAAGTTTGACAGGTCCGAAACCATCAGCCTGCATGCCAACGATTATGCCCTTATCATCCACCTCTTTTCGCAGACAAAGGTGGCCGACTGGGAAAAAAGAAGGCAAAGTCTCGAAAAGATGATCGACGACGACGCCATGATCTGCCAGGTATTCAGCGGCAGGGATGCGGCAGGGATGGAACTCTTCAACAGGCAGGAATTCATCGACCGGCTGACCATGCCCTCCGGGAGCCTGCAAAATATCGAAATCCTCGATACCCGGTACAGGGATAACAAAATCGCGGTGCTCAGGTTCCGCGTCAAAACCACGACGCGATGAAGAGATTTCTGAAAATATCGGCGATCATCCTCGTTTACTTCATTGTATGCGCAAATGGCTGCAATGGCCCCGGTGAAACGGCCGCATCAGGGGAACTTGAACGCACAAAGTCGGCAAGGGACAGCATATCCGAATTAACCTCGTTTGATTCTCTCCCGGCCGCTGTGCTGTCGGGCTATGAAATGGCGGCAATAAACCGGCTTTCCGATTTCTCCGACTACCTGAGGGTTTTCAGCGACACGTCGACCGGGTCTGTTTTCAGGAAAAAGGCCGGGGAGATGATCTGCGGCCTCTTCATTGCGCCGGATGTATCAATTAACCTGTCGTACAGCCCCGGCAATAATGAAAATACAATTTCGCCAATGGATTTTTTAAGACCGGGATTTGAAACCGAAGGCCTGGCTGGTGGCATGAAGTTCGCAGACATCAAAACCGCTATGCCGTTCCGGCGTGAAAATGACACCCTCTGTTCGGGCAGACTTGTTTTTTCTATAGGTCAACCACAAGCTAACCAGGGCTCCATGGCAGCTTCAGGATCGATGAACCGGATGGCCGACATCTATGCTGTCAGGCACCGGAAAATTTTTGGCCGCGACACGCTGAAGGTGTGGGAAGTTTACCTGGGAAAGATCGAATAGGAGGCTACGTGACTTTGGAATGGCTGAAACCCAGCAGGATCCTGAGATAAACACTGAAACTCGGTTTGAAGGCAGTATATCCCTTCAGGTTGGCCGGGTAAAACTGCATGCTGGCCCCGGGCTCCAGCCCGAACTTGTCGGTCAGCGGCAGGCTGAACCCGGCTCCAAGCAGGCCCCCGAATCCAATGCCGTATTGGTTTACGCTGAACGACTGGCTGTTCGAATTGGGGACGTAACCGTTGTTCCCGTAAATATTCATCAGGTTGTATTCGGTTCCCTCCACCACCAGGGCTGATTTAAGGATGTGGGTGTAAACCATGGTCATTCCTCCGTTGACAAAAAAGCAAATTTTTGATTTAAAGGGAAACGACCGCTGGTACCCGATATCGAGCATGGCCCTCTCTTCCTTCCCGATGACCGGGATCATCAGGAAATTCTGAAATGCTTCCTGGTACTTGATCTCCAGCACTGTCACCACACTGGTTGCCTTCAATTGCGTGTAATTGGCCTCGATGAAAATGCCGTTTTTCCGGTTGATGTTGAACCGCATGAAAACACCTGCCGTGATGGCCACCTGGTAGTGCATATTGGTGTCGTAACTCTTGGTCTTGTCAAGGATGAGGGTGTCGGGACTTCCCAGCGCCAGCCTTATATCCCGGTACCAATAGGTATTGTTCCAGACATAATTTACATTGTTGATATTCCCGGGACTCCCGTTGTAAAAATTGGCGGCGTATTTGTTGGGGAAGAAAGCGCCGACGTTGATGCCGACCGCCCACCTGTTGATTGAATCCTTTTCCTCCTTGTAATCTGCCCACGGATCCTCTTTCCCTGATTTTGTTTTTGCGTTCAGTTCTGCCTTCGATATCTTCTTCTGACCCCAAGAATGCTGGGAAAAGGAAAGGAAAATGAGCAGAAAAAATATCGGAATCAGCCTGGTGTGATTCATCATGGTTCATATATTATCAGCGGCAAAAATACACATTTTCGCCATTTCGCCATTTCGCCATTTCGCCATTTCGCCATTTCGCTACCTCGCTACCTACAATTGTATGGTATACCCATAGGTGACCGGTTTATCTTCCTCCCTTTCTGCCGGCTCTTTTTTCACGGCCTGGGTATAGGTAATCCTCAATCCCGGCGGCAGGATGAAGTTGATGTTGGTTTTGGTGGTGAGTTTCAGGCGGACGCCCCGGTTCTTCACCTTTTCGAACTGCAGCATCGAGACCACACGCAAAGCCTCCTCGTCGCACCCATGCCCGAGCCCCTTCAGCACATGCGGGTTCTTCACCGCGCCGGTATCTAGGATATCGTATGCAACCATGACGCTTCCTTCAATGCCTGCATCCAGAGCGGCCTGCGGGTATTGAAGGTTGCCGGAGATGAATTCCCTGAAGGCCTGCGTCCCGCCGGGATAACTGGGCATGTTCAGGAAGTGTTTTTTCCTGGGATGGTCCGCCATGGCTATGGGGTTGTCTCTTTTTTGCGTTCGCCGGGCTCCACGATCTTTTTTGTCAGGAACGCACCGAGCAGTTGTCCCAGTCCGCCGCTTCCGCCGTCGCCGCTGGTAACCAGGGTGTCGGGGACCACCTTGACATTGCCGGTGGCCAGTTTTTCGGCCACCTGAACGGCGATGACCCCTTCCTGGCCAATGGCCTGCCGTTGTTTTTCATAGGCTTCGGCCGTGGCGGTTCCTTCCGCCAGGATGGCCACCCCTTTGGCCTTCCCGATCGATTCGATACCCGAGGCCTCCCCGGCTTTTTCCAGCCGGGTTGATTCGCCTTTCCCTTCCGCCTCCTTGATGGCTTTCTGTTTGCGGTTTTCAGCGATCTTCACCTCGATCTCCGACTGTACCAGGTCGACCTGCTTGTCGGCCTCCGCGGTGGTTTTTGCCATGGCGATACGGGTTTGCTGTGCTTTCTGCTGCTCAACATACATGGCCTGTTCCTGCTGCGCGATGATCCTTTCGGTCTGCGTCTTCATGAGGTTCTCGGGAAGCTGGATCTGGCAGATCAGGACCGACACCAGTTCGACATGGTATTTTTCCAGTTCGCGCCGGGCCCGGTCTTCGGCTTTTTGCTGCTCCTCATGGCGGTTCTGCATGAAATTCATGGCCGATGTTGCCGATGCCTGGTTGCGGAAACTCGAATCGATCATCGGGTGGATCACGTGTTCGATCAGGTTCTGGATGGAGCCTATCTTGGCCACCATGTAAGGTGCCTGGTCGGGACGTACGCGGATGACCACCTTGACCGATACGCTGATCTCGAAACCGTCGTGCGAGACAACTTTCAGTGGATCGAAACGGGTCTCCTGGGCTTCATCCCAGTCGATGGTGATGTTGGTCGTATCAACGATATAGGCGATGTAGGCACGGCGGTTCAGGTAATAGATCCCCGGGCCGGCCACCTCCTGCTGGATGCCGCGGTACCCCTTGGGGACCACATACCGTTCGATGCCGACGTCAATGCGGGTCTCGGCATTCTTTGTTTCATCGGTGGTAACCTCCGGGGTAACCTCTGCAACTTCAGCCTCAGCCACCTTTTTTGCAATCTCCCTGATATGGGGAGGTTCCATGCCGACATTCGATACAACCACGGCAACCTGTCCGCGTTCGACCACGGCGACATTGTCGAGTTCGACACTGAACATGAGCGAGTTGATGTAATAGGTTCCGGGTTTGAGCACGTCGAACTGCGGGCCTCGCTGGCCTCCGTTCTCAAGGAATTTTGTCACATCCTGGTAATTGTTGTGGCCCGGGATGGGTTTGGCAACGAATTCGGTTTCGGGCAGGGGCTGTCCGTCCCGGGCGACCACGATGCCGATTTTCTGATCGGGGATGATGATGGTTTCCTTGATCTCGATCCTGAACAGGTCGGTATTGATACGGTATTTGCCGGGAAGAAGGATGGAGACCTGGGGCCCCTTTTCCCCGTTGTGGTTCAGGAAGGCCTCGCCATCTTCATAATTGCTGTGGCCGTCGACCGTTCTGGCCAGCAGGCGTCCGCCGCTGATCTGCCTGCCGTCCTGGGAGGTGACGATCCCGATCTGGCCTTTGTCGATCATGGTCACATTCACCGCCTTCACCTTAAAAAGCAGCGGGTTGATACGATAGTTCCCCGGGGGCAGGGTTTTGATCTGCGGGCCCTTTTCGCCGCTGTTTCTCAGGAATGCCTCCCCGTCCTGGTAGAGGTCGCAGTCGACCACCTTGCCGAAGATCCGTCCCGCCGGGATCGGTGCTCCGTCAATTGATTCGACGATGCCGACCTGGTTTTCCCCGATGATGGTTACCGGTTCGATCCGTACGTTGAACAGCAGCGGGTTGATGCGGTAGATCCCCGGGGGAAGGAACTGGATCTGGGTTCCCTTTTCGCCCCCGTTTTTCAGGAACATCTCCCCGTCCTGGAACAGGTTGCAGTCAACCGTTTTTGCAAAGATCTTGCCCGATGGAACGGGGTTGCCGTCGACGGAGGCGATCACGCCGATTTCATCCTTGCCGATGACGGTGAATTCCTGTTTGCGGGTTTTATAGATGAAAGGGATCAGCAGGTACAGCCCGGGACCCTTTGTGCGGGCCTGGATGCCTATTTCATTGCTCATGGCGAAGACCCGGTCTTTGGGCATTTCCTTGCCGAACCACCGCCGTTCCAGTACGTTGATCTCCTTCCCCCCGACGATCAGGACCGAACTGTAGAGGAAAAAAACCACAAAAATAACAGCCACGATGATGACTGCAAGCAGTAAAAGTGATGAGATAGCCATATGATCTGATTTTTTATTCAAAATTAGTGAATATATTCACAGGGGTTGTTCGTCCACGGCGGATTTATTTCAGCCGGATCCAACCATCGGAGGGGATTCAGGAATACCTCCCGGTGGCTGAAATGGGGCTGATAACATAAAAAGATGCATATTTACACCCTGTTTTCCAGGCTGGCAACATCCGGGGAACAGGCATAAATTGTAACCTTCCCTATGCAATGGAATAAAAATCTGCGGTTTGCGACTTGCATTTTGTCGGTGGTGATGATCCTGTCTTTGCCCCCGGGCTGTAAAAAGAGTGATGGACCAGTCCCTGCCATGGCCATACCCGATTCGGTGACCGATATCGACGGCAATGTTTACCACCCGGTAAAAATCGGCATCCAGGTGTGGCTAATTGAAAACCTGCGTACTACGCACTACCGCAACGGCGACCCGATACCGGAGGTCCCCGCGACCAGCCGGTGGGGGAGGTCTGATTCAGGGGCATGTTGCAATTACAACAACATGATGCAGAACAGCCTCATTTACGGAAAGTTGTATAACTGGCCTGCCGTCCATGACCAGCGCAACCTATGCCCGGCCGGGTGGCATGTGCCTGATGAGAACGAATGGGCCACCCTCGTCAGCTTTGCGGGAGGTGAAACAACGGCAGGCGGCCGTCTGAAGGAGTTTGGGTTCAGCCACTGGCTGGCCCCCAACACCGCCGCGACCAACGAAACCGGGTTCACGGCATTGCCGGCCGGTTACCGAAACGATACCGGGGTCTTCGCAAACATGAACCGAAGCGCCATCTTTTGGTCAACAACATCTTACGATCCGTCGCATGCCTGGTACCACTACACTTACTACGACTACCAGGTCATGTTCAAGGATTTTTACCATAACAAAGCGCACGGATTTAGCGTCAGGTGCATCATAAATGAATGATAAATGACGAGTGACGAGTGACCATGAAATGAGCGTTTACAGTTATTATTATGTAAAATGGTCTTGACTTCGCCTGGTTGCTGACGTATCTTTATAAAAAATTTCCGGTATGAAAAAGTTTGCCCTTTCCTTACTGATGTTAGGGGTCTTTGTCCCTTCTTTCAGTTTTGCTTCCCTTTCCGTCGTCGCTCCCAACGGGGGCGAAAACTGGACCATCGGCTGCCCCTATGCCATCCAGTGGTTGTCGTCCAACACAGCGGGAACAATCAAAATAGAACTATACAAAGACAACAACTTCTGCATGACCATCTGCAGCCAGGTTCCCGTAACCATGTCGTCGTACACCTGGATCCCGCCCGTGACGGTTGTCGCGGCCGGAACCTACAAGGTGAAGATTACCAGCCTGACCAGTGCGGCGGCATTTGATTTCAGCGACGGTAATTTTGCCATCAATCCCGGGACCATAACGGTCACCTCTCCGAACGGGGGCGAGGTGTGGCAGAAGGGATCGACCCACCAGATCCTCTGGACGGACAATATCTGCGATAATGTAAGAATAGAGCTTTGGAAGGGAGGCACCCTCAGTTCGGTGATCACCACTTCGACCCCTTCGAACGGATCGTTTACATGGGCCATCCCAGCGGCCGTTGTTTCAGGGAACGATTATAAGATCAAAATCATGAGTATCGCGTCTGCTACCGGGGCCACCAGCCTGGTTTTCGATTTCAGCGACAACAACTTCACCATCGGAACACCTGCAACACCAATTACGGTTGTCACCCCAAATGGCGGGGAAGTGTGGTATAGCGGGGGCAGTTACATCATCAAATGGATAGATGCCATTGCCGAAAATGTGAAGATTGAACTATGGAAAAACGGTGTTTTCAATTCCGTGATCTGCCCTTCCACACCCGGCCCTTATACATGGGTTATCCCCGCTTCGGTCATTGCCGGGAATGATTACAAGGTCAAGGTAATTGGTTTGACCTCAACGGCAAGTTATGATTTCAGCGACAACAACTTCACCATCGCCCAGGGGAGCTTTATCATCGTCACTTCGCCTAATGGCGGAGAAATGTGGGCCAAAGGAAGCACCAGGATCATCACCTGGCAGGATAACATTCCATGGGATGTCAGGATCGAACTGTGGAAAGGAGGAGCCTTCTATTCGCTGATCAATGCCTCCACCCCGAGTACCGGGTCGTGTTACTGGGCGATCCCTGTTACCTTGCCCACGGGGTCTGATTATAAGGTAAGGATTTCAGCCGTCAGCAATGCCGGTACTGCACCCCTTGCCGATTTCAGCGACAATAATTTTTCCATCACCGGACCCTCCCCGGCAGGTTCCCCCTATGGCCTCGTGAAGATCTATCCCAACCCCGGCAACAATGTGCTGCACGTTCATTTCACCGAAGCTTCGGCAACGCCTGTAGAAACCGGCATCTATGATCATGCCGGGAATCTGGTTCTCCGGCAGGTTACCGAATCTGTTGCCGCCGATATGACGGTCGAAATGAGTATATCGTCCCTTCAGAACGGGAATTACCTGGTGGTTGTAAAACAGGATCAACGGGTGTTGTCGAGGGAATACCTGGTCATCAGCCGTTAGTAACCACGGCCATTGCCACCGGGACCGCCGCCACCCATTCCGCCCGACCGGTTATGATGTCCCCCTTCATGCTGGGGTTGTGAGGTCTGGTTATGCGGATCTGACTGTTTTTGAATATCCTCCAGGACCAGGACATATTTTTCAAATTTCAACGAGTCACGCAGCAGTTTTTTTACTTTGTCATCCCGGGTTTTCATCATGAAGGCGATCACTTTGGCATTGTTTTCCGCGTGGTATTTCTGAATATCGTCTGTGTACTGCAGGAAAATGCGGGTGAGGGTATCTTTCTGTCCCTTCGAGAGGCTGAGCTTCGGTGCAATATGATCCACAAACATTTTCGTACGGTCTTCCGGCGAAATCGTCTGTTGCGGTTGGGGGGACTGCGCAGGTGGCTGCGTTGGCTGCTGAGCCAGGGAGACAAGAGTGCAAATCAGGAGCACGAGCGTAAACAGGATGTTTTTTGTCATTTTGCCACAAATTTTATATAAGTGAATGAATAACCACCGGATGCGTTTTGATGCAGTGGGATGAACTGACCTTCCCCCTGATCATGGCAATAACGAAAAGAGGTTGCAAATTCTTATCCGGAAAGCTGTCATTTATCTTGGACGTCATCACGATACGAAGTCAGACCTGGTTAATATGTAATTTTATCGCTCTTCACGGTCCACTCCCTGAAGAGTTCAACGGCCCTTGGATGGTCAAGCCGGGTGAATGACAGTCTTCGCCGGGATGGGTCCAGGTTCAGCTCCTTGTAGATGTCGTTGTCCTTGAAGCCTATGGCTTCTGCTTCATGCCGGTCGGAAACGTAATATACCGAACTGATGTTGGCCCAGTAAATTGCAGAAAGGCACATCGGGCAGGGTTCGCAGGTGGAACAGATCACCGCGCCTTCGAGGTCGAAGGTGCCCAGGTTGGAGCATGCATCGCGGATGGCCATGATTTCTGCGTGGGCGGTCGGATCATTCAGTGAGCTGACCAAGTTTCCTCCCTTCCCGATGATCTTGCCATCCCGGAGGATCACGGCCCCGAAGGGTCCGCCCAGGTTATTTCTCACGGAATGGTATGCTTCTTTGAAGGCCGCATCCATGCAAGATTCTTTTGTCTCCATATAGAAATACTTTTCAAATCACGCCCCTTCAGGTAGGATCACTTCCTGTTGGATGACAAAATTAACGGGTAAAACGACGCGAAATACATCTCCCGGGCAAACCAAATCATTTTTTCATGCCGGGCTGGGCTGGTCTCATGCTCATTCTCTGATTTTGACCCCGGCGAATTCCGAAAAACCCCAGTAAACCGTGTCAGACAAATAATATCCCTTATCACTGCCCCTGCTGACCCACAGAGACAACTTTCACAAAACATCCTTGCCGCCTGGCTATGCGGGGCAAGATATATTGAGATGAAGACAATCCAGACCCCTGATGAGCTTGAACGATCCGATCCGCTCGCTGGTTCCGGTTTGCGGGGATGGCGACGAAGGTTATCAAATCTCCCGGCACATCAACCGGGTAAATGGTAAAATCAACGGAGTCTTTTGATGGCCTCCTCGAGTTTGGTCGCCTGGAGCATGAGGTCAAGGGTCTTCTGTTCCATCTCCTGTTTCAGCTGGATCAATGCCTGGTCGGCGGTGCTGAGCCCGGCCGACAGGTCTGCGTGCAGCCTGTCGATCCGGGGCCCGATGAGTTCAATCCTGCCATCGATTGCGGCGAGACTTTCATTCAAATGACCCTCCAGCTGCCGGTTATTGTGTTCCATGGTGGCCATGCCCGTGGTAATGCGCTGGTCCATCTCGTTCGAGGTGTTGATGACCAAATCTTTGCAATTCTGAATTCCCTCCCTTGAATGTGTGCTTTCGAGCGCCAGCTGTTCCCGGATATCCCTTTCCATCGCAGTCATGGATTTTTGTGTCCGGCCCGATTTAACCATGAGCCTGTAAAGCATAATGATCATGGCCATTACCAGCAGGAATAGAATCCCGAAGGTGGCAACCTTTGCTCCCCGGGAAAGAAATTTCTGGTTGTCGACCTTCTCCTTCAGTGCATAAAGCTCCGACCTGGTATTTCCGAGCGAATCAGCGATCACCTCCACCTGCATGCTGAGAATCGTGTTTACCTGCAGCGAACTGTCGAGCGAATGCTGCAGTTTCAGGTCACCTTTTTTCATTTCAGCGAGTTGTTTTTTAATGACGCCGATTCCGTCATAAATTTTTTGCTTTTCAACCCTGAAGTCCTTCTGTTGCAGGTATTCAGCGGTTTGGGCGCGGCCTGAAGCACAGACCACCACCACGACTAAAATTGCAAATAATTTTTTCATAGGTTATAATTGATTAGATCCAAAGATACAAACTAAATTACTGAAAGTCAATAGCTATTTTGGATTTTTGGACAAAGATGACCCTTGTGGTTGCATAAATTCGTTATGTTTCAAAAACAGAACGAATTAATTATTCGTACCTTTGCAGACAGTCCTTTCCTGAAGCAGCCCCCGCAAGCGCTTTACGGAGGTTTTTCTTGTCACAGTAAATCATGGAAGACAGAACCATGTTGACTTTTCCGGCTTTCTTTGAACATACCCTGAGCCGGTTTGGTTCCCGCGATGCGCTTGCACTCGTCGGGAAGAAGCCACTGACCTATACGGAAACGCACGACCGGATCCGGGCTGTGATGGCCTTCATGGAGAAACTGGGAATTCATCCTGGCGACAAGGTGGCCATCCTGGCGACCAACCAGCCGCACTGGGCGATCGTTTATTATGCCATTACCTTCATGGGCGCCGTTGCAGTTCCCCTTTTGCCCGAATTCCTTCCTGTCGAGATATCCACCCTGCTTGAACATTCCGAGACCAAAGTGGTTTTTGCCTCCGAAGGTTTGCTGCCCAAACTGATCGGACTGACCACCGACTTCCTGGTGGAGGTTGTCAGGATTGAAAATTTCGGGGTGGTCAGGTCCTATGAATCCTGGCCCGAATTTGACGCGGATGCCTGGCCGGCAAATGAGTATGATGTAAAGGAAGACGACCTTGCGGCCCTGATCTATACCTCCGGAACAACCGGGAACCCGAAAGGGGTGATGCTGACGCACCGCAACATATGTTATACCGCGGTAAAGGGCTATGAAATTCAAAAAATTCTCGAAACGGATCGTTTTCTCTCCATTCTTCCCCTTTCACATACTTACGAAAATACGCTGGGGCTGATCCTGCCCATGTACGGCGGCGCCTGCGTCTACTACCTCGGGAAACCTCCCACGCCCGCCCTGCTGCTTCCCGCGCTCCTGGAGGTGAAACCAACCACCATGCTCACGGTTCCGCTGATCATCGAGAAGATCTTCCGGTCGAAAATCCTGCCTGCATTCACGGAGAAAAAAACGGTAAGGCTCCTTTATAAAATACCTCCTGTAAGAAAAATCCTGCACCGGGTTGCGGGGAAAAAACTCATGGAAACCTTCGGGGGTGAACTGACCTTTTTCGGGGTCGGGGGAGCCAAACTAAACAAAACAGTCGAACGGTTCCTCATCGAGAGCCATTTTCCCTATGCGGTGGGTTACGGACTCACCGAATGCGCCCCGCTGCTGGCCGGGTTTAACCCGCAACACCCGGTGCTGCAATCGACCGGGCCCTGCTGTAAGGGCGTTGAACTGAAGATCATGAATGCCGACCCCCGTACCGGAGAGGGGGAGATCTGGGCCAAAGGATTCAATATCATGAAAGGGTATTACAAGGAACCCGGGATGACCCGTGATATGATCACTCCCGAAGGATGGATCAAAACCGGCGACCTGGGTGCCTTCGATCAACACCTGAATCTCTTTATCCGCGGCAGGGTCAAAAGCATGATCGTCAGGTCGAACGGTGAAAATGTCTACCCCGAAGATATCGAATCGGTGATCAACAATTTCCGCCACGTGGTCGAGTCGCTGGTCGTTGAAAAAAAAGGGAAACTCATCGCACTGGTCCATTTCAACCAGGAGGAGATCGAACAACGTTACCGGTACCTGAAAAATGAGGTGGCCAACTATGTCGACCAGCAGACGGAGGAACTGCGGCTTGAACTCCAGGAATATGTGAATGCGCGTGTCAACAAATTCTCCCAGGTGCAGCTGGTCATCGCCCAGGCTGATCCCTTTCAGAAAACGGCAACACAGAAGATCAAAAGGTTCATGTACACCGGGTAAAGATTAAAAATTAAAGATTAAAAATTACGAACGGACAGCCTGGCTTGTTGCGTTCCCTGTTTTCTTGTTTTCACGATCCCCATTATTCCAATTGATTTTAATGTACTTTTACGACCGGTTTTTCGTTTCTGTATATCCTGTAACCCGAAATAATGGCAGAAAATCAGCTATTTGATGAAAAAGCGCTGGAGGTGCTTTTCAGGGCCCATTTTGATGGGCTTTGCAGGTTCGCCATGGGGTATGTGAAAGACGAAGGCGAGGCCCGCGAAATTGTACAGGATGCCTTTGTAAACCTTTGGGAAAAAAGGGAGACCATCGACCCATCGAAACCGGTTAAAAGCTACCTCTCCTCTACGGTCAGGAACAAATGCCTCAACCACCTGCGCGATCATAAAAAATTCAGCGGCGATCTTCTCGCCCTTGAAAACCTGTCGGCGGATAAAGGGTACGACCAGCCCGACAAACTGGTGGAAAAGGAGATCAGTGACAGAATTGCATTTGCGATTGCCGAACTTCCCGAAAAATGCCGCGAGGTTTTCCTCCTCAACCGGCACCATCACCTGAAATACCAGCAGATTGCCGATAAACTCGAAATCTCGGTTAAAACCGTCGAAACACAGATGTCCAAAGCGCTGCAGCATATGCGCATCCGCCTGGCCGAATACCTGCCAATGATTATTCTATCTATTTTCCTATTTCACTACCTCGCTACCTCGCTACCTCGCCATTTCACTATTTCACTATTTCGCTATTTTTTATTTTAATTGTATCAGGGTAACCCCCCCCCTTGTGTGTATGATAAGCAGAAAAATACCATGGAAACAAATGCCACATATTACATCGACCTGATTACCAGGTATTTTTGCGGTGAGGCAACCCCGGAAGATATTCGGGAACTGGAGGCCTGGGTCAAGGCTGATCCGGCCAACGACGAATTTTTTTCCTCGTACCATAAAACCTGGAAGGTTCTTGGCGAAACCGGCAGCCCGTCAGCCGACCTCGACCGGGAATGGACCAAACTGCAGGCAACGATCTTGGCAAACACAGAAAAGGCCGCCAATGAACCACTTGTCATTCCCTTCCAAAAATCCAAAATCGTAAATCTGAAATCTGAAATCCTTTCCTGGTCCCTGCGCATCGCGGCGATGTTCGTGGTGCTGGCAATTCCCGCTTTTTTCCTCTATCACTATTTCGTCCCCCCTGCCGAAAGGGAACTCGTTGCAGGGAACTCGGTAACCGAACAGGTTCTGCCCGATGGCACCTCCGTTACCCTCAATGCCGGCTCAACGCTGTCCTGGCCTTCGCGTTTCAACGGGAAGGTGCGCAATGTTACGTTGAAGGGCGAGGGATGGTTTGTCGTTTCACATGATGCGAAAAGACCATTTATCATCACAACCGGCGATTTAAGGATCAGGGATATCGGCACCTCCTTTTTTGTGAATACGAAGACCTGGGGCAACACACAGGAGGTCATCCTGGTCACCGGGAAGGTCGAGGTTTATTTTGAAGGACGGCCCGGCAGGGGGCAGTTCCTTTTTCCGGGCGACAAGGCAGAGGCGCTTGCCGACGGTCGTGTGATTGAAAAGTCGGTCAACCGCGATCCGAATTTCCTTTCCTGGAAAACAAAACATATGGAATTCAGCAACACCCCGCTTAACGAGGTGGTTGCCCTGCTTGCAAAAATTTACCATGTCAGCATCCGCGTATCTGACGATCGCATGAGTAATTGCAGGATTACTGCTACCTTTGATAACCAATCGCTGGAATCGGTTTTACATGTGCTCAAAGCCACCCTTGATTTGCAGATCCGGAATACCGGGGCGGGGATCGAACTCTCCGGCCATGGCTGCAATTAATTTGCAATCTTTCCAGGAATTGACCCGGCCCCGTGCAAAATACACCCTGCTGCTTACCTTCCTGGTCTCCTTCATTTCATTTCCCCTGTTTTCACAAGATCTGCAACGACGGATCACCCTGAAGGTGAACAGCAAACCGGTTTCTGAAGTACTCCGGCAGATTACCCTGCTGGGATCGGTTGATTTCTCCTACAATCCGCAGACCCTCCCCCTTGGTCAGCCCGTCACCCTGGATGCAAAAGACCGGACCATCAGGGAGATCCTGGATGAAGTACTGGTGCGTCGCGGGATCGATTATTTCACGGTTGAAAATCATGTGGTGCTGAAATTGCATGACAGGTCAGAAAAACAAAAACCGGAAATCACGCCGGCCCCCCTGAACCGGTACACCCTCAGCGGCTACCTGAAGGACAAGTCAACCGGGGAGGTGCTGATCGGGGCCAACATCTTTATCCGCGGAACCACGACAGGGGCGATGACCAACGGTTATGGCTTTTATTCGCTTACACTCGGAGCCGGTACCTGCCCTGTGGTGTTTTCCTACCTCGGCTACCGGGAGATTACGCGCGAAGTCGTGATGAATGAAAATACGTGGCTCACGATCGAAATGGAAGAGAACAAACTGGATATCCGAGAGGTGGAGGTGGTTGCGGATGATCATAAAATCGATCACCGGAATACCCAGATGAGCGATTTCAGCTTTTCGCAGAAGAACCTGGCGCAACTCCCGGGTTTCGGGGGCGACCTGGATGTCATCCGCGCCCTCCAGGCTGTTCCGGGGATCCAGACATACGGCGACGGGTCCTCCCTCTATTTCGTCAGGGGCGGCAACAGCGACCAGAATTTATTGCTGATCGACGAGGTACCGGTGTACAATCCTTCGCACCTGTTTGGTTTTTTTTCGGCCTTTGCACCGGATGCCATCAACGATGTACAGATTTACAAGGGCGATTTCCCGGCGAAATTCGGCGACCGCCTGTCGTCGGTCATCGACATCAAAGCCAAGGAGGGAAACATGAAACACTTTGGCTTTTCCGGCAATGTGGGGCCCTATGCC
>CAIMWF010000022.1 GCA_903845055.1 uncultured Bacteroidales bacterium
CACGATCTCATCGGCAAAGGCGAACATCAGCAGCATGCGGGCCGTCTCCTCCCCGATCCCGCGCTGGCGCAGGTAAAACATCGATTCAGGATCGAGTTGCCCGGTGGTTGAACCGTGGGAACATTTAACATCGTCGTTGTAAATTTCAAGGAAAGGCTTTGAGTTCACCCGGGCCGTGTCGGTCAGCAGGATGTTCTTGTTGGTCTGGCGGGCATCGGTTCTGACGGATTTGCGGCGAACCAGCACATGCCCGTTGAAGATCGCCCGGGCGTGTTCGTCGAGGATCCCCTTGAAGGTTTCATTGCTGGTGCAATCGGGAAATGCATGATCGACAAATACCTGGTTGTCGACATGCTGTTTGCGGTCCATCAGGTAAATGCCGTAAATATTGGCCTTGCCGTGAGGACCGTTGAAAAGAAGCCGGATGTTGTTGCGAAGCAGTCCGCCATTGAGTGAAATATAGTGGGATTCGAGGGAGGCGCCTGCTCCCAGCCTGAAACATACCGTACTGATGAGGGTGCTGTTGTTGTTGAGATTCTGAAGTTTGTAATGATCCAGGATTGCATGTTCACCAAGATGGATCTCGGTAACGACATTCGAAAAGCTGGCCTGGTGGTTGTATGAATCGTCGCAATGGACCAGCGAGAGTTTCGCATTGGCCCCCACCACCACCAGGTTTCTCGACTGGAGGAAAAGGTTGCGGTCGTCGTGGATCACGTTGATCAGCTGGACCGGCCTGGGGCTCTGAACATTCTCGGGAACATAGATGAAGACCCCGTCCTGCATGAATGCGGAGTTCAGGGCGGTAAACCCGTCAACCGCATCATCCGCCAGCAGTCCGTAATACTTTTCAACAAGTGCCGGGTATTTCTTCAGGGCTTCGGCCAAACTCCCCATGATGATTCCGTTGCCCAGCTCCATCAGGGGCACCTCCTTGGACACATACCAGCCGTTCAGCTGGCCGATGATGGCCGTGTCAAGGTGTGGGATGTTACAGCTGAAAACCTTCTGGAAATCGGTTCCCTCCATGGGATGCAGGTGGTAATCATACCCGCGTGCAAAGCTTTCCTGCAGGTCCGTCAGGCGCCATGATTCCATCGCGGTATCGGGGAATCCGAGTTTGGTGAACGAAGCGAACGCCTCTTCCCTTTTTTCCGCCAGCAATGGGGTATCGTACTGCGAAAGAGAGGTCCGGTTCTTCTCAAAAAGACCGGCTAATCGTTCTTTTGTAATCGTGTCCTGAATTTCGGTTTGCATTGTAGCTTTTGTTACCTCACCCCCCGGCCCGCGCTCCCCGGCGGGAGGGGGAGCCGGGAGGAGTTAAACTTGTTCTTTTTTAATCCAGTCGTAGCCTTTTTCCTCGAGTTCGAATGCCAGCTCCTTGCCCCCCGACTTCACGATCTTTCCCTCGAACAGCACATGCACAAAATCAGGAACGATGTAATCGAGCAGCCGCTGGTAATGGGTGATGACGAGAAAGGCATTGTCGGGCCGCCGCAATTTGTTCACACCATTGGCCACGATCCTCAGGGCGTCGATGTCGAGCCCCGAATCGGTTTCGTCGAGGATCGCAAGGGTGGGTTCAAGCATCGCCATCTGGAAAATTTCGTTCTTTTTCTTCTCCCCGCCCGAAAAGCCTTCATTGACCGATCGGTTGGTAAGGTTGGAGGTAATCTCCACCAACTTTTTCTTTTCTTCCATCAGGCGGAGGAATTCACCGCCGGGGAGTGGATCGAGACCCTTGTATTTTCGCACTTCGTTTACCGCGGTCCGCATGAAATTGGTGATGCTTACGCCCGGGATTTCAACAGGGTACTGGAACCCGAGGAAAATACCTTCGCGGGCCCGGTCCTCGATGGATAATTTACCGAGGTCCCTGCCCTGGTAAAGGATTTCACCGGAGGTGACATCAAACACTTCACGGCCGGCAATGACCGAGGCCAGCGTGCTTTTGCCGGTGCCATTCGGTCCCATGATCGCATGGACCTCGCCCTTGTTGACATCAAGGCTGACACCTTTCAGAATTTCTTTGCCATGGATGCTGGCATGCAGGTTTCTAATACTCAACAACATAAAAACAGTTCAAAGGTCAAAGTTCAAAAGTCAAAACGGACAAACAATATGCTTAACCGGTAAATAATTTTTCATTTTAATTACCCGACACTGCCCTCCAGCGAAATGGACAACAGTTTCTGCGCCTCCACGGCAAACTCCATCGGAAGCTGTTTGAGCACCTCCCTGGCATAGCCGTTCACGATAAGGCCAATGGCGCTTTCGGCCGAGATGCCCCTTTGCTGGCAGTAAAAAAGCTGGTCCTCAGAGATCTTCGAGGTGGTGGCTTCGTGCTCCACGATCGACGATTTGTTGTCAACCTGGATGTAGGGATAGGTATGGGCACCGCAGCCCGCCCCGAGTAGGAGCGAATCGCACTGGCTGTAATTCCGCGAATTCAGGGCATTCTTTGAAATGCGCACCAGTCCGCGGTATGAATTGTTGCTTTTCCCGGCCGAGATCCCCTTGGAGATGATGGTACTGCGTGTATTTTTTCCAAGGTGCATCATCTTGGTACCGGTATCGGCCTGCTGGTGGTTGTTGGTGACCGCCACCGAATAAAACTCGCCGACTGAATTGTCGCCCAGCAGGATGCAACTCGGGTATTTCCAGGTAATCGCAGAACCGGTTTCAACCTGCGTCCAGCTGATCTTGGAGTTGCTGCCTTTGCAGATCCCGCGCTTGGTTACAAAATTATAAATGCCGCCCAGCCCGTTCTTGTCGCCCGGGTACCAGTTTTGCACGGTTGAATATTTCACCTCCGCGTCCTTCATGGCCACGATCTCCACGATAGCCGCATGAAGCTGGTTTTCATCGCGCTGCGGGGCGGTGCAGCCCTCCATATAGCTCACATAGGCGCCCTCCTCCGCTACGATGAGTGTGCGTTCGAACTGGCCGGTATTGGCTGCATTGATGCGGAAATAGGTGGAGAGTTCCATCGGGCAGCGCACCCCTTTCGGTATGAAGCAGAAGGAACCGTCGCTGAAAACAGCCGAGTTCAGGGCTGCAAAGTAGTTGTCAGTGTAAGGCACCACCGAGCCCATGTACTGGCGCACCAGTTCGGGATGGTTTTGGACGGCTTCGCTGAAAGAACAAAAGATGATCCCGTGTTTTGAAAGCGTTTCCGAAAAAGTAGTTTTAACCGAAACGCTGTCGATCACGGCATCGACTGCCACGCCGGCAACCCCGGCCAGTTTTTTTTGTTCATCCAGCGAGATCCCTAGTTTGTTGAAGGTGGCCAGGAGCTCCGGGTCCACCTCGTCGAGGCTCGTCAGCTCTTTCTTTTTCTTAGGCGCCGCATAAAAAATAATCTTCTGGAAGTCGATGGGTTCGATGTCAAGGTGAGCCCATTTCGGCCGGGTCATAGTAAGCCAGTGACGGTAGGCCTTCAGGCGGAATTCCAGTAAAAATTCAGGTTCGTTCTTTTTCAGGGAGATATAACGGACGGTATCTTCAGAAAGTCCGATGGGTGCAAATTCCGTATCGATATCCGTTACAAAACCATATTTGTAATCACCCTGCGTGACCTCATCGAGTATCTTGTTCGCTTCGGATTCCATGGATCAGTAATTTAGTGCAAAACTAGTCATTTTTCGTGCCGGTGCAGATGACCTGGCAAATTGCCCGACAAAGATACGATAATTCAGGTATTGGAATGCCTGAATGGAAGGAATTCATAAAAGTGAGGACACTTGATTTACGATTTACGATTTACGATTTTACTGTTTGCAAGGGGTTGGCCGGAAGAGATACCTCTGAATGTATTAACCTCCACGTCCGCGATCATTCCTAATGCCTAATTTCAAATCGTAAATCGTAAGTCGTAAATCGAAAATATTATCAGGGTTTTTTCACCCCAAAAAAGCAATCAAGGTCATATCCTTGCTTCAAGAGCGCCTGGCGGTTTCTTGAATAGAATCCGGCGATTGTTTCGATGGTTACCACGGAATTCAGTCCATACTGGATTTCCTCCCGTGATCCGGCGTAAGCCGCACCCTCGTATGGGAGCCATTCGGCTGACCGTGGCCTGTCGGGTGCGGGTTTCAGGAATTCCTCCACCGTCGAACTGACGTTTTTGACCATCCCGACAAGTTCAAAATCGGGGACACCCCGTCTTACGGCCAGGATGATCCCCCCGCTGCATCCCTTGTTCAGAAGGGCATCCGCGGAAAATTCGCCCATGGGTCTTTTCCGTGCCGGGCTGACAATACCGGAGGTAATCACCTGGTTGCCCATTGGGTAGCCCATGAGATAAACAAAACTCCCCCACGAAAGATCCTTTGCACGTCCTGCCGGGATGGAAAATGTTGTTACCGTATCGGCAAGCCCTTCGCACTTTTTCCCGATGATGGCGATGTCATTTGCCGGATCAGAGGCCAGGATGGTAAAACTGCCGCATGAGGAGAGATCCCTGACCCAGTTCTCCTGTTTTTCCTTTACCGAAAAGCTTTTCAGATAACTCACCGGATCGTCGCCGGCAGGGTCGAAAAAACTCATGACCGTGTCGGGTGAAGTGACCACGTGGGCGCAGGTCAGCAGCGCGACCGATGTTCCCGACATCCCCGCCACGGTTGCCGTTCCGAAAACCGTTTCGTTGGTTGAAAGCACGCCCCAGGCCGCCTGTTTGAATTTTCCCTGCATGACATGATATCCCGTGATCCGCGCTTCACGCCTGAATTGCCAGGTCCGGTAGGAGGAGATGCTGTAAACTTTTTTCACCGACCGGGAGATAAGCTCCAACGCTCCCGAGGCGTTGGCGGAAGGAAACCTGCTCTCATACACGGAACCCACTCCTTCCGGCGAAACGGGGATTGCCCTTTTGACGGCACACCCGGAAAAAGCAATCAGAAAAATAACTGAAACCGAAAATAACAGGCGCATCACGAACAGCAGCTTGATCACTCAAAATTACAACGAAATTCCGGTAATTGACCGCCCGCATTTCCAAATCGCACCGGGGGCACCCTTCACTCGTCAATCGTCACTCGTCACTCCCCCTCTGTCTCCCGCAAAATATGTATAATAATTTCGCCCTGTACGCTAAATTGTGTTAATTTAGTTCGATGGAATAACCCTTGACAACACGATAAAAATTAACTTGACATATATGGAAATTTCAGGAAAAATAATCCGTGTGCTGCCCCTTCAATCGGGTACCGGGAAAAACGGGATATGGAAGAAGCAGGAATTCATACTGGAGACGGCCGCCCAGGTTCCCAGGAAGGTATGTTTCTCCCTGTGGGGTGATAAAATCGATCAGTTCAACCTGAAAGAGGGGGAAGATGCGGAAGTATCGTTCGACCTGGAGAGCCGTGAATTCAACGGCCGCTGGTATACGGAAGCCAAAGGATGGAAGGTGGCGAAAAAAGGGACCGGCGCACCCCCGCCTCCCGAATCGGAACCGTTGCCGGGATATTATGAAATGCCTCCCGAAGATGACCTGCCCTTTTAATTTTTGAGGTATTTTTCATCTTTTTCACTTATTGCAGAACAATTTTTGTTTTTTGTAAGAAATCTGTCCTAACTTCGTAAACAATAGCCGGGTAGGTCGGTACTGACACCCGGCATCCAGGAGACCGGGCACCCTGCCGGGATAGATTATGCAAGGTGGATAAGGAGATATACCGCATTAACTGGGATGTATGAAAACAACGGATCACAACAACCCGGAGGGTTTGCAGGATGAACTCCGGCAAACCTGCTGCAATGACAATGCCAGGGAAGCCGGCGCTGTTCTGCCCGACCAGGAGGCTGCAATAAGGTCGACCGAAGCACGGTTATCCGCTTTCCTGGAATTTATCCCCGCCCTGATCCTGATCAAGGATCATGAATTCCGGACGATCTTTGCCAACCAGAATGCCTGGAATCTCTTCCCTTTCCGGGAATGGATGGGTAAAAAACCCCACGAAATTTTTTCACCGGAAATTGCGGATCTCATGGTTCGGAAGGATTCGGAAGCCATTACGGCCGGATACACCCATTATGAAGAGGAATGGATTGACATTAAAAATATATCGCATACTTTTTTCACGGAAAAATTCAGGATCGACATCCCGGGAAGTTCACCCCTCCTCGGGTCGATCCTGACCGATATCACCGAAAAGAAAAGGGTACTGAACGCGCTCGAGGAAAGTGAAAAAAAATACAGGATGATGGCCGAATACAGTGCCGATGTCATCTGGATCCTGAACACCGAAGCCCGTTTCACCTACATCAGCCCGTCGGTGCTGCGGCTCCGGGGGTATACGCCCGAAGAGGTGTTGCACCAAGATCTTGAGGAGGTGATGACCCAAGCTTCGGCCGAAATGGTCAGGAACGCCATGCTTGGTGCGACAGAGGCCATCAGGAAAGGTACGCTGACAGCCGACCCTGTCACCTTCGAACTGGAGAAACTTTGCAGGGACGGTTCAACGGTCTGGACCGAATCGCTTGCGCAGCCCATGTTCGATGATAAGGGATACCTTACCGGCTTTGTCGGCATTTCGCGCGACATCAACGAGCGGAGACAGTCGCAGGAGGCCCTTCGCCTTGCCGAGCAGCGTTCGCGGGCGCTGATCGAACACGCCCCCGACGGAATCGTCATGGTGAACAGCGACGGCCGTTTTACCTATGCGAGCCCGCCGGCGACCAATATGTTCGGGTTCAGCTCCGAAGACCTGGAATTTGAAAGCCCCGACGATCTCACCCATCCCGACGATCTTCCCATGGTGCTGCAGACCCTCGGCGGCCTGATGCAGGATCCGTCGCTTGTTCCAACGATCCAGTACAGGTTCAGGCACAAGAACGGGAGCTGGTTATGGATCGAAAGCACCTTCAGCAACCTGATCGGCACACCCGGCATTGACGCCATTGTCATCAATTTCAGGGACATCACCGACCGGAAAATGGCAGATGATAAAATCAGGGAATCGGAACACAAGTCGAGGAAACTTTCACACGGAATCGAACAGAGCCCCGCCGCAGTGATCATTACCGGACCGACGGGGTTGATCGAGTATGTTAACCCGAAATTCACCGCCATGACCGGCTACACCCCCGAACGGGTGGAAGGGAAGATTGCCAGGATTCTCAAACGTGGCAGAACCCCCGAAGATGTTCATATGCATATCTGGCAGACCATCACCTCCGGGAAGGTCTGGGAGGGCGAATACCTGAGTACGCGCATCACCGGTGAGCAATACTGGGAATCGGTCTCGGTCGCCCCGATCCTCGATCCCGCCGGGTTGATCTTAAATTTCATCATTACCATCGAGGATATCTCGGAACGGAAAAAAATGATCACCGACCTGGTGAATGCCCGCCTTAAAGCAGAGGAGAGCGACAAACTTAAATCGGCTTTCCTGGCCAACATGAGCCATGAGATCCGCACCCCGATGAATGCCATCGTCGGTTTTGCCGAAATGCTCTCCGATCCCGAACTGACGGCTGAAGAACGGAACAAGTTCACCGGCATCATCCAGACCCGTTCGGACGACCTGATGCATATCATCAACGACCTGCTTGAAATTTCGAGGATCGAATCGGGGAATGTCAGCATCATCAGGAATAAATTCCAGATCAACGCGGTCCTTGCGGAGGTGGAGGCTGTTTTCGGCCGGCGGCTCGAACGCTCGGGAAAAAAAGACCTTGAACTCCGGGTGGAGATGGCTCTTCCCGATCACCGGTCGGTTATCTTCACCGATCCCTACATCCTCAGGCAGGTCTTTTCGAACCTCATCGAAAATGCCATCAAGTACACACCCTCCGGGTGCATCCGGTTCGGGTACCTTCCGCCCGAGGACGGACAGGTAACTTTTTTTGTACGCGACACCGGCATCGGAATTTCACGCGAGAATCAAACGGTCATTTTCGAGCACTTCAGGCAGGCGGATATTGAAAACCCTCACCAGTATAGCGGAACAGGGCTGGGCCTTGCCATCTGCAGGGGCTCGCTCGCCCTGGTCAAAGGGTCGATCAGGGTGGAATCGGAACCCGGGCAGGGCAGTGTTTTCCTCTTTACCCTGCCTTTCAACCCCGGAGGCAGTGTCGTGGAACCTGCCGGCATCGCGGAGGTGGATGAATCACAGCCCGCCATGCAAGAAAACCATTATAACTGGAAGGGCAGGAACATCCTTGTCGTTGAAGACGAACCGACCAACCTCGAGTTCCTCAAAATCCTGCTCAAACCAACCCGGATATCGGTCACCTCCGCCGAAAACGGCGCGCGGCTGCGCGAACAATACGACCATCTTGACCATTACTGCATGGTCCTACTCGACGTGAGGCTGCCCGATGCAAGCGGGTGGAAACTGGCCAGGGAGATCAAGGCGATCAGACCCGATCTGCCGGTCAACGCACAAACGGCTTATGCCATGCAAAGCGACCATCAGAAAAGCCTGGAAGCAGGATGCGACAATTACATCTCGAAGCCAATCAACAAGGAACAGCTGCTCAACATGATGTCGGGATACCTGAAGAACCAGGCATCTCCCACGGTGTAAAGGCATTCTAAAGCGATCGCGCAGGAAAGCGGATCATAAAGAGAAAAAAAAGCGAACCATGAAGAAAAATGCCTTGTCCAATTCCGAAGCCCTGCGCGCGCGCGCGGAAGAGAAAATGAAATCAAAGGCATCGTCATCCGGTGCCGACCTGACGGTTTCAGGCAGGGAAAAGTTGCTCCACGAACTGGAGGTGCACCAGATAGAACTGGAAATGCAGAATGAGGAGCTCATGGCGGCCAGGCAGGCGGCCCGCCTGGCCCTTGAACATTACGAAGACCTCTACGATTTTGCACCGCTCGGGTATTTCAGCCTGTCGGAGGCAGGGGATATCCTGGAGGCAAACCTCGCCGGGTCGCAGATCCTCGGGCCTGACCGGCTTCATTTAATCAACCATTCATTCGTCTCGTTCCTCGACAGCGGGTACAGGGCAAATTTCCAGCAGTTCCTCGATGATGTTTTCACCAGCAGGGTGAAATTGAATTTTGAGGCAACCCTGACCCATGGAAACATGGAAAAGGTTACCGTAGCCCTATCGGGGGTGGCTACCGAAACCGGCAGGAACTGCCTTTTGACCCTGGTTGACATTACCGGTAACAAAAAACTGGAAATCGAGTTGAACAGTGCCGCAGACAAACTACAGGAAATGAACGGAAAACTTGCCAGGAGCCAGCACATCGCCCATTTCGGCAGTTGGGAAAGTTACATCCCCACCGGTGAATTTACCTGGTCGGATGAGATGTACCGCATCATGGGGTTCACCCTCGGCACTCCGGTTTCGCAAGCGGAAGCCACATCGGTTTTCACGCCCGAGGAGATGGAACGCATGAAGGTGGCGGTGAGGCTTGCCATCAGCGACGGGACCCCATACAGCATAGATTACCGGATTATAAGGAATGACGGCTCCGAATGCTATATCCACGATGAAGGCGAGGTTATCCGCGACGAACACGGCCAGCCGCTCTGGATGTTCGGGACGACCCAGGACATTACCGGGCGCAAACTTGCCGAAATTTCACTGATCAGGAAGATAGAAGAACTCAAGCGGTTTCACCGCCTCACCGTGGGGCGTGAAATGGCCATGATCGGCCTGAAGAAGGAGGTAAATGAACTTTTACAGAATGCGGGAAGAGAGCCTAAATATCGCATCGTCGGCTGACCATCGTAACTCGGTTTGACATACAGAAAGTTCCATAAAACAGCATTTCATGAAGAAAAAGATAACAGACCACAGGAGCAGCCTCAGCCGGAAAATATTCATATCTTTCCTGATCGTGGTATTGTTTTCCGTGATTTCACTCGGTTTTTTCTGGCTCGACAGTAACCTGACCAATTATCACAGGGATGTTAAAATGCTGAAAATAAGTTATTCGGACAACAAGAAACTGGAGATCAAAACCAAAATCCTGCAGATCAAGGACTTCATCCAGTGGATCCGCAGCAGTCCCAATGCTGCAGTCTCGAAATCCCTCCCCCTGCTCACCGAAAGCCTTTTACGGCCTTATGCCGGTAAACTGAAACCGGGCGACCCGCGCGGGATTTTTCCGAGTGAGTTTAAAGATTCCTTAAAAGCAGCCGGGTTCATCCTGGTCCTGCTCGATGGCCCCGGGAAGATCGCCTGGTACTGCAACCCATTTGATCCATCAGGCAGTAAAAAACCTTCGGATATTGAAACTGAACTGATCAGCCGGTTGAAAAAAGACGGGCCGGGCAATGGGGTCGGAACAGCCGGCGGGCCATTCCGGGTTGAAGCCCTCGAAGGCGCGGTTGCGAGCAGCAACGACCGTTTGTTACCCGGGTTCAGGGTGATATCCATCGTGACCACCCCGCATGTTGATCCTGTGATCCAGGCCTATATCCTGGACTCCTTGAGCAAACTGCGTTACGGCGAAAACGAATATGTGTTTGTCAACACCATTTCCGGCAAGGCCCTGATCTCGAACGGGATCTACAATAAAACGCCTATCGACATCCCGGGTGCCGGCAACCCCGCGTGGATGAAAGTGTTCAATGTAGAAAAGACCGCCGTGAACCACCCTGAAGGGGTTTATTTTTCCTATTCATGGCAGAAGCTTTCTCCGGCCGATACTTCATTGAAAACCTCTTATTTCAGTTACCTTCCCGCGTGGAAATGGATCATCGGCACCGGGTTTTACGAAGATGATGTTGACGCCTTCATTGAACTGAAGCGAAAGTCGCTGTTCGGTGAACTGGGAAAAAGCATGCTGCAGGTGCTGAGCTACCTGTTCATTTCTTCCCTGCTTTGCTATGCGCTGGTTTCCATTTTCTCAAGTCGTTTCCGGAAAAACATCGAGCTGTTCACCGACTTTTTTGACAAGGCTGCCGGTGAAAATCTTTTAATTGACCCGTCGCAGGTGAATTACCTGGAGTTTACCTTCATCGCGGAAGCGGCCAACAGGATGGTTACCGACCGGGAAAAAGCCAGGGACGACCTGCAGAAATCGGAGGAAAAATCGCTGGGGCTGGAACGGAGGTTCCGCGAAACCCTTGAAAACATCAGGCTCATCTCGATCCTGGTTGACCTTGACGGGAAGGTCTCTTTCTGCAACGATTACCTCCTCGAACTTACAGGATATTCACGCGGGGAGGTTCTCGGGAGCAACTGGTTCGGTTTGTTCGTTCCTGAAAACAAACAGGCAGGGAAAGAGCTGTTTTTAAACGGTTACCACGGGGGGATCATCACCCCGTTTTTCGAGACCGCCATCCGGAAAAAAAACGGGGAGGAACTGATCATCCGTTTTAACAATACCCTGCTGCGCGATCCGGATGGGAACGCAATCGGCATGACCTCCATCGGGGAGGATATTACCGACCGGAAAAGGGCCGAGGATGAACTGATCAGGCATATGGAGGACCTTCAACGATTCCATGACCTCACGGTCGGGAGGGAGCTTACCATGATTGAACTGAAAAAAGAGGTGAACCTGCTGCTGAAGAAGGCCGGGGAAGAGGAGAAATACAGGATCGTCGAATGAAGAACAATCGCAGCAACATTGGGCCGCTCCTGCAGGCATCCGGAATGGATGTGTCGAAGTACGATGAATCGTTCCTTGAAAAGGTTGCCGGAATAAGGATCAGTGCGACAGGATGTCCCTCGGAGGAAGCCTATGCAGTATTGCTTGATGCCAGCCCGGAGGAGAGACAGACCCTCACCGAATCGATCCGCATCAGTTACAGCGAATTTTTCCGCAACCCATTGACATTCGCGGTACTCGAACGGATCATCATGCCGTCGCTGGCCCTGAGAAACAAAAAAGCGGGTCAGAAGGAGATCCGTATCTGGTCGGCAGCCTGCGCGGCAGGACAGGAACCTTACAGCATCGCCATGCTGCTCGAGGAGATGAACAGTTTCAACGAAGGCAGCGATTACCGTATTTTCGCAACCGATGCCGACACGATCCAGGTGATCAGGGCAAAAACCGGGATTTACCAGGCCGACGCACTGTTGAACCTTACAATGAGACGGGTGAACAACTGGTTTACAAAAGAAGGCAAGGTTTATGAGGTGAAATCGCAGTTAAAAAAACAGGTCGATTTTTCGATTTTCGACCTATTCAGCGAACAGTTCAGCGCACCCCCGGCCAGTATTTTCGGGGATTTCCACCTGGTTTTTTGTTCAAACCTGCTCTTTTACTACAAGCCCGGCTACCGCGACCTGATCCTTCGCAAAATGGAAAACTCCCTGGCGAATGGGGGTTTCCTGGTGACCGGTGAGGCCGAAAGGGATCTTGTTCCACAAAACCAGTACGACGAAGTCGTTCCCGGTTCGGCCGTTTTCCGGTTAAAGACCAAACGGTAAGAAGCCTCGGAAATGATATTTGAAATAATTTATTGCCGTGAAACTAAACACGCTTTTTAACAGTGGGGAAAAATATGAAAAACTTAAAAATAGGATTGCAGCTTGAGATCGGTTTTGCCCTGATCATATTCTTTGTCCTCACCCTCGGGGTGGTCTCCTATTTACAGGTGGATAAGATACAGACACAGAATGACATCCTATACAACCATCCATTTAAAGTGGAGCATGCCATCGGGATGTTCCGTTCCGACCTGCTGGCCATGCAGCGTGACCTGAAGGACCTGTTCCTCGTCAAGGACGGGAAAGAGGCCGATTCGGACATGAACCGGATCGAGCTTTCAAGCACAGATGGTTTTACACAGGTTGAGATCATGCATAACCTCTACCTCGGACCTGCAACCGACGTCGATTCGCTGAAACAGGCCTTTATCATCTGGAATTCCCTCCGGGCGGAAACCCTCCGGCTGTTCCGCGACGGCAAAACAGACGAAGCGGCAAACAGGATACAATCATCCGGCAGTGTTGCCCTGCAGA
>CAIMWF010000023.1 GCA_903845055.1 uncultured Bacteroidales bacterium
CTGGTGCAGGTGGGGGTGCATTTTTGAGTGACGAATGACGAATGACGAATGACGAGGTGACAGGGTGACAGGGTGACAGGGTGACAAGGTAACAGGGTTAGGCGTTGGATTTCATTTATTACGCTTCATGGTTACACACAGGGATACCATATGGTCCGACTGGATTTTTCACATTTTTTTTGTTTGAGCGCGGCAAGGGGTTATTTGCGGATGGTTTTCATCGCTGTATCGTTGTTTTCGGTGATGATTTGCCGCGGGCAATTTGTGCTGTCGGGCGATTTCGATGCACGGGGCGAATACATGAACCTCCACCGCGTGGTCGCCGATTCACTGAAAAACAAGACTTTCAACCTGCTGGGAACCGCTGAACTGGATGCCGAATACCAGTATAAGAAATTTACCGCCTATCTTGCCATGCAGGGGGCCTATACCTCGGGGACCAGCCTCTATTCCTCCCAGAGAAGCCGGACATGGAGCGCCAATGTCAGCGAAGCGTGGGCAAAATACGGGATCAGCAAAAATTTCTCCCTGCAGGCCGGCAGGATCGAAATATCCTACGAGGACGAGCAGTTTTTCCAGGCTCGGTCACTTGACAACCTCATTGTAAGCCACAATGCCGTCATCGGGCACTGGTACAACACTGATACCAGTTTCATGACCGACCTGGGATTTGCCGCCAACCGTTTTCCCGGTGCCGGCGCCGACCTGAATACCAACCCCGCGGTTAACAATTACCGGTACATGGGATACCTCTATGCGCACAGGGAGATGTTCGATGAAAAGTTTTTCCTTACGGTATCCGATATCTTCAATGCTTCCGATAACGGTGTTGACATGCAGAACCTCTATGGGCGCAACACCGTCGGGTTCAGTTCGTGGGTGGTGGCCAGCGACTGGAATTTTTTCGCCGCCTTGTATTACCAGCACGGGCATATCACCGACGGGCGGAGGCTGAGCGCCTTTTATAATAACATTTGCATCACCTTTGAGGCTACCGATTGGCTCACCCTGGTGGCGGCGAACGAACACATGACCGGCGACAACCTTGCCGATACGGCCGAATGGAAACATGTGGCCCACGGATTCAGCATGTTGTATGGAAATACAAAGAAAACCATGGGGTTGTCGGGGATATTCAACCTCTCCGCCCGCAGCAACGTGAGTCCCGGGCTCAACAATCTCTATGGCAAAGCGGTCGTTGATTTCAGCGAATCGCTGTCCCTCGAAGCAACCTATCACTGGTTTACGGTTCCCAACGCTTATATGGTGAGTGCCGACCCGGTCACCGCGAAACCCTCGCTGACAAAGGTTTCATCGAGCCTGATGCATGAGGCGGACCTGCTCCTGACCTGGGACCCGCTCGAGACGCTGGAGATCACCCTGGGCTATGCGCTCATCATCCCGGGCAAATCCATACAGGAGATCAACGGCTGGAATTTCAGGGGAAACCACTTCATCAGTACAGGCAACCTGGAGATCGATTTTTCACCGGTGCTGTGGAAGTCGAAAAAGGAGCTCAAACGCTGATCAATTGACGAATTACGATTGACGATTTACGGTTTGTGAATAGCCGTTTTTTTATTTTTTCTATATTTGCGCATAATTATTCCAAATCCAGACTATGAAAAAACTTATACTACTGCTGACCATTTTTATCTGCCTGGCAAAAATGTCACAGGCACAGACTGTTGAACTTACGCCATTCGGCGGATATGTGTTCGCAGGTACCATGAATGGTGATTACGGCAACATCCGTTTCAGGGACAATGCACAATACGGGGGCATGCTGAGTTTCGCCATCAGCCGCGTCATGGATGTTGATCTGCTTTACAACAGGTCGGACACCAAGGGTGAAATATCCTACCTGAATGCCATCAACAACATCAAGTATGAAGAGGTTCCCCTGAGTATCAATTACATGCATGTTGGGTTCACCAAGAACTTCAGGGTCAACCCGAAAGTCAGCCCGTTTGTCGGGTTTAACCTGGGCGCCTGCCTGATGGCCCCCAAGGATACTTATGTCGACCAGTGGTTCTTCTCCGTCGGAGTCAACGCAGGTGCCAAGATCTATTTCAGCAAACGGGTAGGCCTCCGCCTCCAGGCCCAGGGCATGATCCCGGTACAGGGAACAGCATTTTCGATGTTCGTGGGTACCGGCGGCGCCAGCAGCGGCGTTTCGGTATACTCGACCCTCTTCCAGTTCGGCTTTACAGGAGGGCTCATTTTCCGCCTCGGGAAAGTACAGTAATTCAAAAATCATCTTATTTTTCAATCATTTATAAACAAATTTAAAATTCTATGAAAACAAAATTGCTGACTATCCTGGCTATCGGGATGATTGCCATGACCTCCTGCTCGAAATACCCGCCCTCTTCCGGGAGGCTTACCGAGGACCTGGCAGTCTACACAAAATATGATGTCACTGCAAATTTCAGTGATTATAAAACGTTCAAGGTCGTTCCTTATGTTTCGTACATCAACGGGAAGGACAGCACCACCCTCACCGACGCCAATGCCATGGCCCTGCTGAACGAAGTGTCGAAAAACATGGTCAGCCGCGGCTATACTGCCGTAACGGGCGCCACCAAGGCAGACCTCGGCCTCAACGTCACCGCCATTAAAAACACCACCACCACGGTTTATTCGCCGGGCTGGTACTGGGGTTACCCGGGCTATTACCCTCCCTCCTGGTGGGGCTATCCCGGTTACGGCTATGGTTATCCGTATTACCCGACCTACATTTCCTCCTATTCAACCGGCACGGTCCTCATCGACCTGGTCGACCTGAAAAAGCCGGTTGGCAACACGGTCATGGTACGGTGGAATGCCTACATCAGGGGGTTGCTTACCGGGAGCCATTCCCAGGCTGATGTCCTGAAATGTGTCGACCAGGCCTTTATCCAGACCCCGGCCCTGGTAACCACGCAGAAATAATCCATTTACAAAACCTAAAAAAGACATTAAGATGAAAAAGATCATATTATTTCTGGCAGTTTTTATGCTCATCACGGGAATGGTTCAGAGCCAGGAGAAACCTGCTTCGCTGGGTTTCAGGCCAAGTTCCTATTATACCTTTTCCTGGAACACCACCTTCACCATGGGCGATTTCAACAAATGGGTCGGCAACGCAAGCCCCGCCGGGTTTGACCTGGGAGGCCGCTATTTTATCAACCACGGGCTGGTTGCCGGCTTCAACCTTGGCTGGCAGCGGGTTTCGCAGAGCTACGGTTACCAGACCTACCACGGCACCGATGGTACAGCCATCACCGCGACGAATTACCGGTTCACCTGGATGGTTCCCTTCCAGGGGGTAATCGCTTACCACCTGATGTCGGATAAAATGGTTTCTCCTTACCTCGGTCTCGGCATCGGCGGTGATTACATGGAACACCACCTCCTCGTGCAGGAATACGACCTCTATGCCACACGCTGGGATTTTTCCCTTACCCCTGAAATCGGCGCGCTGCTGAAATTCGGCTTCTTCTCACAGTGGGGCGCCCTGGTGGCCTTCAACTACAAATGGACCACCAACCAGATCGAGGGCCTCGATCATACCTCGAAAAACCTGCAGATGTGCAACCTGAAAATCGGTCTCAGCTATATCATCCGATAACACGAATTCCTATTCTTAAAAACTGCCGGATCCTGGCTGCACCCTGTGCACCGCTTCCGGCAGTTTTTTAAAAAAAATCGCTACCTCGCTATTTTGTTATTTCGCTGCCTCGCTACCTCGCTACTTCGCTATTTCTTTTTATATCTTTACCCCCTCAACAACCTCCCCCATGTCCGACAAATCATTCATCAAGAACATCGTTGAATCAGCCATCCTGATCGGCATCCTTTTCATCCTGATCGCCTGGTGTTTTAAAATCCTCGAGCCATTCCTGGGGATCATCATTTGGGGGATCATCATCGCGGTGACCATGTACCCGCTGCATGCCACCCTGCGCAAACGGCTGGGCGGGCGCAACACCCTCAGCGCGGTCATTCTTGCAGGAACCCTCCTGCTGATCATTTTGATACCCTGTCTTTTCCTCGGGCAGTCGATGGTTTCGGGCATGCAGTCGCTGGTTGACCTCTACCAGAACGGCCAGTTGAAAATCCCGGCCCCGTCGGAGTCGGTGAAGTCGTGGCCCCTGGTCGGGAAAGAGTTGTTCAGCCAGTGGAAAACAGCCTCGGAGACCCCGGGCGAGATCCTGAAGATGTACAGTCCATACATCACCACCGCCTTCAGCTGGGTGGTTACTTTTGTTTCCCAGGCGGGTTTTGGACTCCTGATGATGCTTGCCTCCATTGCCGTTTCAGCCATTTTCCTCATCTATTCCGAAGAGGGGGCCATCGCCGCCCGGAACCTGTTCGTCCGCCTGGCAGGCGACCATGGTGAGAGTTTCGCCCGCATCACCGAGGTGACCATCCGCAACGTTGCAAGGGGCATCATCGGTGTTGCTTTCATACAGGCCGCCCTGGCCGGTATCGGCTTCCTGGTGGCAGGGGTTCCGCTGGCCGGTCTCTGGGCGCTGATCGGTCTGCTCCTGGCCATCGTCCAGGTGGGCGTCACGCCGGTTTCCATCGTGGTTCTCATTTATATGTTCGCAACCGC
>CAIMWF010000024.1 GCA_903845055.1 uncultured Bacteroidales bacterium
ATTTGTTTACAAATTAGGTGTGTACGATTTTAACACATGTCAGTAAAGTTGACAGTTTTTAGACACTACCTATTAAAACATTAGTAAACACTGCCTGTCCAGAAGTCATGTTAGCCCCTCCAAGGGGAGGGCTGGGGTGGGGTCCCTTGCCGAAGGCAAAAACTTCAACCAACCCTGAAAACTTCGCTTTCCTCGTGCCGCGAGGCCACCACGATGCGGGTGCCGTTTGCGTTGCGGGTAAAAAGATCGTGGACAATCTGCGGGTGGTTGTTTTCGGCCGAGAGGTGCGACAATACCAGGAGCTCCATCGCGGGTGAACGGTGGCTGGTGAAAAGCTCCAGCGCCTGGTCGTTCGACAGGTGCCCCTCCATCCCCCGGATCCTGCGTTTGAGATAGACCGGGTAGCGCCCATTTTCCAGCATGTTTTCATCGTAGTTGGCCTCCAGGAAAGCGGCATGGCACGACCGGAGATGGTTTATCACATTCTCGCAGGCCATCCCGATGTCGGTAAACACCCCGGCGGTGACCCCGTTCGAACTCACTGTAAAGCTGTGGGGCTCGGAGGCATCGTGCATCTTGGGAAAGGGATTCACCTGCAGGTCGCCGAAGTTGACCGGCACAAAGGGGGCGAAATCACGCGTGTTCCCGTGTTCCAGGTTCATCCTGCTGTTACGAAAGGTGGCGCCAGTAATGTAAACGGGGATGCCGTACTTGCGCGACAGCACCTCGGCCCCGCGGGTGTGGTCGGTATGTTCGTGGGTGATGAAGATGGCCCGCACCTTGCGCAGGGGCAGCCCCAGGCGCATCATCCGATGCTCCGTTTCCCGGCAGGAGATACCGGCGTCGATGAACACGGAATCAACCCCGTTGCCCACGTAATAACAGTTTCCGTTGCTTCCCGAATTGAGTGATGCGATATAAAGCGGCATGGCGCAAAGATCGGGAAATTTCGCTTTGCCGCTCTCTTTTGGGACGTGAATATCCCGGCTTTAATAATCTTTGACGCAGCGCACCGGGAAGGCGTTGGAACGCAGGGAATTGTACAGGGAGACGCTGGCGTTGTAGCTATTCATCCCGCGCACGGTGACCTGCGTGCCGTTCGCCAGCGAGGAGGACCAGTACATGGTGTTCGTCAGGATACCGCTGGTGAAATCCCACAGGTTGTTTTGATAATAGATTCCATAAAGCAGGGCCCTGAAGCCCAGAGCAGGGTTGGGATCCTTGAGGCTTCCCCCGGCCAGGCCGTTCCCGGGAGCCAGTTGTGCGTCGATCAGCGCCTGCCAGTCGGCGGAGGTAGGCACGTGCCATTCGGGCGGGCAGAGTCCCTGGATCATTTCGCCGGGGGCGGGAACACGGTACTGCATCAGCTCGTCCCACTGGTAAAGTCCGCCATAGGTCGTACAGTTGACATCGGAGGTGGCGCAGTACTTCTCGGCCACGCAGTTGTCCGTCTGCGGCTGGATGTCGGGGCTGAGGATCGACCCGTAATCGAGGTTCTCACGCATCCAGCAGCGCCCGCCCATGGTCGTGGCATGGTATACCTTGCTGTTCCGGGCGTCGGTGAAGCTGAATGGGCAGGTGGGCAGGTTGCTTCCCGGCAGCACGGTGATGCTGACGGAAGGAGAAGCCCCCGAACAGCTGTTGACGGTGGTATAATGATAGGTGATCTGGTGCGTGGTGGCAGTGAGTGCCGACGGGGTGAGCAGTCCGCCAGGCAGCAGCGATCCGTCGATAAAATAATCGCCACCCAGCGGCAGCCCTCCCTTGAGGTAATAGGGTCTGGCGGAAGTGGTCGTTTTGGTGTCGTTGCACGAGATGAGGGTTACGGTGGGGAGCGGGTTCACCTTGATGGCGTAGGCCGGGGATGCAATGCCGCTGCCGCAGCCGGTTTTGTTGCCCGTCACGTAGAGATTGCCGCTGGCGGCTGTGAGATCGAAAGCCAGGTCGGCCGAATTGCCGTTGTTGGTGATGGTAACGCCCGCAGGGGGAACATACCACCAGGTATAGCTGTCGGAGTTTGCAACAGGCGGCACCGTGTAGGTCCGGGTCCACAGGTAGCACACCCCGGGGGTGCCGGTGATGGCGCCGGCTGGCAGCGGGAAGAGGATGAGCGATAAGGGAAATGCCGGGGCTGAAGACGCACAGGCTATGCCCCCTGCGTAGGTGATGGTCTCGGTGGCCCCGATAGTGACAGGGTTCGAATTGCCCCAGGTAACCACAATGTTCGCCCCGGTGCCTGTGGCCGGGGCGCCTCCCGAGATGGTCCATGCGTATGAATGTCCTGCCTGGGGGCTGCCGAGGGTGTAATTCTGCAGGCTCATCCCGCAGGGCAACTGGTTTCCGGTGATGACAGGCACCGGGTTGGGGTTGATGATCACGTTGAAAACGGCGGAGGTAGCGGTGCAGTTGGTGGTGTAAGACTGGTCGGTCTCCTGCACCAGCACGGTCCCTGAGGCACCCGATCCCCAGTTCACGGAGATGGTGCTGGTGTGGTTGCCGGTAAAGGAGAGCGAGCCGGTGACGGTCCAGATGTAATCGTGGTTGGCCTTGTTGGGGGAGCTGTAGACGACGCCGGCCGATTTGGCGCACACCGACGCGCTGCCCGAAACAACCGGGACCGGCAGGGGATTCACGTAAATCCTGTAAACTTTTTTATCGCCAGGGCATGAATTGGCCGCCTGCAGCACCGGGGTGATGCTGTCGTCGACATATTGCTGTACCCCGGTGTTGTTGACAATGGTCTGTGCCGGGATGGAGAGCGAATTGCTGGCCGAAGGCGTATAGCCGGTCAGCAGCGGGCTCGACGGATAGGCAGTCCAGTTGAAGGTGACGACGGCCGGCGGGCCGGGGGCGGGCACCAGGGTTACCGCGGCGGAGGGGCTGAACGAACATACCTGCTGGCTCAAAACGCTATTGGTCAGGCTGGGCTTGGGAAGGACGACCACCCGGTAGATTGTGTCGTTGCTGGTGCAGCTAAGGTGGTGAGAGCTGATGAAATATTTTACCGTGTCGGGCAGCAGCCCTGCATTGTAAAGGGTATCGTTGAGGAAGGTTCCCGGGATGGTGTTGCCGTGGTACCCGGTGGTGGTGGCAGGGTACTGCGGCGTGGCCGTCCAGGTGAACCCGGCCCCGAGAACATTGCTGGTAAGATGCAGGTTGACCGCTTCGCCGGTGCACATGCTTTTCAGCATGGGGGTGTTGGTGACGAGGGCCAGGCTGTCGATGGTCACGGTTTTGACGATGGTGTCGGAACATCCTTCGGAAGAGTGGGCGATCATCTGGACATTGAAGGTGCCTGCATGCGGGAAGGCATGTGTGACGGTGGGACTGGTGGAGTAGACCCCGAGGGTGCCGTCGCCCCATTCCCAATTCCAGCTCACCACCTGGTTCTGGTTGATGGTGGAGTTGTCGGTGAAATGGGAGAGGTAGGTGGGGCAGTTGGCGGTGTAGTTGAAATCGGCCGTGACCACCGTGTAGGTGAGAGTCATGGTGAGGGTCACCGAACAACTGTTGAAGGCCGTGAGGGTGCAGCTGTATCCGGCGCCGGTCACCGGGTGGGGCACGGTGATCGACTCGGTGGTGTCACCGTTGCTCCATAGATAGTGAGCAAAGCCAGGAGGGGCGGTGAGGGTGGCGGAGGTATCTCCCTGGCACATGGCCGTCTGGATCAGCAGCGAGCTGCAGTAGGCCGAAACAAAAGCGTAGCCGCGGTGCGAACCACCCGAAATGCAGCATCCCTTGGCGATGAAGGCGAGGGTGATATGGCGCCCGACATAGGGGGTGAGGTCCATGCCGACGGTGGTCCAGGGCCGGGCGTAGCGGGGGCGGTTATTGGTGGAGCAGTAGGTCCATCCCGGCGGCGGGGTGCCGGTGGTGGTGGGGGCGGAGATGTAGTAATAGCCGCAGGCGGGGTCGAGGGTATTGCCCACGCTGTCGCGGATGACCACCTGGAAGTTGGGCTGCTGGTTGGCGTTGTGGGCCGGTGATTCAAGGACTACCGCATAGCGGTAAACGAAAAGGTAGTTGGCGCTGGTCACGTAGATCACGTAATGCAGTTCAGCGCCGTGGCGGCCGGTGGTGGTGTCCCCGATTCGGGCGGAGAAGCTTTCGCCCGGGAAAACGGTCGGGATCATCCCGCAGCTCCAGTAATCGGTGTGGCCGGGGGCAGGCATCAGCACATGGAGCGGCACGGTATAGTTGGGCGGGTAAGGGCCGCCGGTGATCATCCCATTGGTCTGGCAAGAGTTCAGGGGAGGATTGGTGCCGTAGCCGTAACAACCGGTCCACCCGGCCCAGGTGCCCAGGTTGAAGTTGGAGTTGTCGCACGAGGTGTTGAGGTTCCCCGTGAGGGGGTCGTACATCGGCTTGTTGTAGGCGTTATTCCCTGAATGGCAGTCTGCCACGCCGGGCACCAGTTGCGGGCCGAGCTTAAAAGTGGCTGAGCGGCTCTGTGACCAGGCTTGAGGGGGTAAAAGAAGGAGGATAAAGCATCCCAGGAGCAAAAAACAGGCGGTCGTTTTGGTTTTTGCCGTTCCCGGGAGGATCAACCGAGTATTTCTGTGCATTTTCATGAAAATTCACAAAGTACATGCAACTGAAATGTAAAGATAGTAATAAACCTTTCCAATAGGGTGGGGGATGAAATATTTTTATCAAGGAGTTTTAACAAATAAAAAATTAGAAATTAAAAATTACTTTTTGATGGGGAGCAGGCCGGTAACTAAATAAATCGTAAATCGTAAATCGTAAATTGTAAATTGAACAATCGAAATTTGATCAACGAATTTTGAAGTTTGAAGTTTTTGCCTGGTGGCAACGGACCTCTCCGCTGACCCTCCCCTTCAAGGCTACTCTTTATACACATCTCTTTTTAAAATGGATTTTGGAATGGCTAAAGGAATATCTACTTGAGCTTCATGAACAGGGTAAAAATTCTCAACTTATCTCTGTGGTTCTCTTCAAATCTCTGTGGAACTCCGTGTAATTATTTGTTGCACAGAGAGACACAGAGTCCACACGGAGAAACACAGACTGGTAAGCACCAAATAAATTAATCATGAGGAATATTGCAATCCGTTATTTCTGTTTAATCGGAAAAACAGGAAAAGGTAATCAACCTGTCAGTATTTCATTTTGGCAGGGAAAGATGTGTATAAAGAGTAGCCCTTCAAGGGCCGGGGAGAAGTCCATTGCCACAGGCGATAGGCAATAGGCAAAGGGCAATAGGCAGCCGGCCGGCTATCTTTGAAATCGTAAACCGTAAATCGTAAATCGAAATTAGCCGGTGTAATCGTTAAAATAAATATCATAAATCCCCGGTATTGTATTTTTTTGTATATTTAAACTCCATAAATAATTCAATAATTCATTTTTATTAATTGAATTTTATTTATGCAAAATCACCTCCGATAAAAATGCGTCCGGGCTTCCGGCCGCTACGCAATGAAAAACCGCGTACCATGAAAACATTCAGCCTTATTTTCATTGGATTGTGGATGTGCCTCACGGCAACCGGCCAGAACTGGATCACCCAGGTGCCGGGAACCGGCAGTGATTATTTCTATTCCGTCTCCTTTCTCAGCGGAAGCGATGGTTATGCTGTTGGATATGATATCTCCGACAACCAGGCGGTGATAGCACACACCATCAATGGCGGGGCAGGCTGGACCATTGAAAGACCGGGGCCCTTGGCGGTCCTGAGATCGGTATGCACCCCGGATTCGAATGTCACCTATGCCGTTGGAACGAACGGCACGATCCTGAAAAGGACGGGCGCAGGAGGATGGATTTCGCAATACCAGGGACCCCCGACCTATTACTTTACGTCGTGTTACTTTGTCGACGACTGGCATGGCTATGTGGTCGGGAAGGACAACGTGGTGCTTAAAACAACCGACGGGGGCCTTCATTGGAACAATGTTACCGGAGGCCTGACAGGCTCCAGCTACTGGTCCGTATTTTTCACTTCGGTTGATACCGGTTATGTGGTGGGTGGATATACTTCGAACCAGGGCATTTTACTTCAGACCACGGATGGCGGCGCTTCGTGGACATCCCAGATGTATTCCGCAGGCACCTGTCTTTATTCGGTTTGTTTCCCGGAGAAAAATGTCGGGTATGCGGTTGGAATGGGTGGAACCATCATCAAAACGGTGAATGGAGGGGATTCCTGGCTCGGGCAGTATTCGGGCACGGGAAAAACGCTGAATTCGGTCAGTTTTCCCACCGCAAACACCGGGTATATCGTGGCAAATGGCGGGACCCTCCTCAATACCATCGACGGGGGAGCGACCTGGACGTGGGAAAATTCCGGCACCCTGTTTCACCTGCATTCGGTTTACTTCCCCAATGCCGATACGGGCTTTGTGGCGGGTGAGAACGGCATCGAGCTGAAAACCATGAATGGCGGCGGGGTTGGTATGCAGGAGAAACAAAAGGAAATCCCGCTCAACCTGTACCCCGACCCGGCCACGGATAAGATTGTCATTGAATGCGCCCCTTTTCCCGGCAAGGCGGTGTTGCTGGTATCTGATGTGAATGGGAGGGAATGCATTCAAAAGGATATAACCAGCGCGCAACTTCAACTTGACATCAGTGCCCTGCCTGCCGGGGTTTATTTTGTAAGACTGACGGGGGAGAAGACGGTGCAGGCGGGCAAATTTGTGAAACAATGAGGATAACAAACTTTTAAAATTTCACCCGATGAAACTTGCCCGGAGCCTGGTTCCGTTTCTCGCCTTATCGCTGGCCTGGCATACCGTGATTTTTGCCCAGTTCCAGCAGACCTCCGGCCCCGAAGGAGGGGTCATCAATGCCATGGTCAACCATAACGGCACCCTGCTGACCGGTTCGTCGGGGGCTGGGATCTTCCGTTCGACCGACGGCGGCAATACCTGGAATACGTCGAATACAGGGCTTCAGAGCCTGGATATTTATGCCTTTGCCGAAAAGGATTCTGTCATTTTTGCAGGATCCGCGCAGGGGCTGTATCGATCAACCGATGACGGGGTATCCTGGAGTTATGATGGCTTATCATTCCGTGTCAGTTCAATTTTGATCTGCGGGAATTACAAATATGCCGGAAACACTGGCAGTGGTGTTTACAGGTCGGATTTAACCGGGAGCAACTGGGTTGGGAAAAATGCGGGGCTCACCGACCTGAGCGTCACTTCACTTACATGCTACGATTCTGTAATTTACGCCGGGACATCCTACAACGGCGAGGTCTTCGTATCCGCTAACCACGGCAGCAGCTGGACATTGTCGTACGGGCCCAATGGCTGGCCGGTCAATTCGCTGGCCGTCAGCCAGGACGAAATATTTGCCGGGACCACGGGCGGCGGAGTCATCCGGGCCTCTGCCGGGTCAAATTTCTGGACCGTTTCGGGCAATGGCATCCCCATGGGGGAATGCATCATGGCCCTGAAGCAAAACGGCGGGGTGATGTATGCGGGATCCGGGATCACCGGGGTATACCGTTCGGCCGACAATGGCAACACTTGGACGCTTCACAGCGCGGGAATCTTCAAAAAAATCGTGCTCTCCCTGGAGTGTCTTGGAACCGTCCCCATGGCGGGTACCGGCGGGGGAGGGGTATTCTCCTTCAATGATTCCGGGAATCAATGGATCCCTGGAAATTCAGGGATGATCAACACCTCCGTGAAGATCCTTCTTCCCCGGGGATCCGGGGTGTATTGCGGCACCAATGAAAGCGGCATCTTTTTCTCGGATGACAATGGAGATACCTGGAATCCACGCAGCACAGGGTTGCCCCCGGCGGCCGTTCCTGCCCTGCTTCAATCAGGTCAAAACCTGTTTTGCGGGCTGCTGAACGGGTATGGAATTTACAAATCCGCCGATCAGGGCCAGACCTGGTCGTACAGCGGACTCGCTACGGACGTTTATTCCCTGTCGGAAGTGCCGGGCAAACTGCTTGCCGGCACCAGGGACGGGGTTTGCGCTTCAGCTGACAATGGAAATTCGTGGGGCGCACCCGGCAGCGGGATACCATCCTTCAGTTACGTTATGGCGCTGTTGCCGGCCGGAACCGGGGTGTACGCGGGACTATACGACAACGGGGTCTATTTTTCCGCCGACCTGGGCAATACCTGGACCGCAAGGAACACCGGCCTTGCCGGGATTCATGTAAACGCGCTGGTGATGAATGCTTCGTACCTGTTTGCCGGCACAAGTACCGGCGTATTCAGGTCATCCGATGAGGGTAATCACTGGACGCAGGTGGATTACGACCTGCCACCCGGCGCGGTTTTGTCCATGGCGATAGTCGCAGGGGGGATCCAGGCCGGGACGGAAAACGGGCTATACCTGTCGAAAGACAACGGCGACTCCTGGAGCTATGCCGGTTATGGCTTGACCGACCCGGAAGTGACCGCGGTTGCCGTTCTGAATGATGTCGTCTTTGCGGGGACCAACAGGAATGGCGTATGGAAAGAGCAGTTGTCGGTTGTTCTGGGGATGAAGGAAAAGGAGCGTCTTCACGGTTTCACCTTTTACCCCAACCCGGCACACGACCAGGTAACCGTCAAAACCCCGGGCTTTGCAGCCGGGATTTTATCGATAGAAAATATTACCGGCCGGCAGGTCATCACACGACCGATAACCGGGGCTATGACGCAAATCGACATCAGCACTCTCCCCGCAGGGGTTTATTTTGTAAAGTTGACGGTGGAGCAGACGGTGCAGGCGGGGAAGTTTGTGAAGCATTGAGTTTGAGTTATCTTTAAAGTTAATATCCGATCATTATGAAAAAACTTATCTGCATTTTATTTTTCCTGTTTCCGGTTGCTGCCCTGGCCCAGCAACCTGGATACAAACAATCTCCATTGGATTATGCCTGGAAGTATGTCGGGAATGAGGGTTTTTTATCCGGTGAAATTGGTTTCATAAACCTTGCCTTCAGCCAATCCGGCCGACCCTATGTGGCTTTTATGGATGGGACAAAATCAAAAAAGTTATCCGTAAAGATGTATTTTATAACCAACTGGGCATATGTGGGAAATGGTGGTATCTCCACAGGTGCCGTGGATGAAATAAGTCTCGTCGTAAGTCCGTCGGACAATCAACCTTACGTGGCGTATATGGCGAACGGAGAGGGAGGAAAAGTAGTGAAATTTAACGGAAACACATGGGTCAAGGTGGGGCAGGATCTTGGTCAAACCGGTTGTGTTAGCCTTGCTTTCAGTCCGTCAGGTGAACTTTATGTGGCTTATGCCTATTATGTGACGGATGTGTCAGGGAAAGCAACCGTCATGAAATTTAACGGAACCGCCTGGGTCAATGTCGGGACAGCTGAATTTTCGGCGGGCAAGGTTCATTATATCAGTCTCGCTTTCAGTCCTTCCGGTCAGCCATACGTGGCATATGTGGACGAAGGGAATGCCAGTAAAGCAACCGTCATGAAATTTGACGGAACCAGCTGGATCAATGTCGGAAATCCTGGTTTTTCAGGTAGCGCAGTTCAATATACAAGTCTTGCGTTAAGTCCTTCGGGCGAACCCTATGTGGCATTTCAGGATTGGGCAAATTCACAAAAAGCAACAGTAATGATCTTTAACGGGGCAACCTGGGTAAATGCCGGAAATGCTGGATTCTCACCAGGAGAGGCTGATTATACAAGTTTAGCCTTTAGTCCTTCAAACGGCCAACCTTATGTTGCCTTTAAAGATTTTGGCAATTCAAACAAAGCGACCGTGATGAAATATAATGGAACGAACTGGGTCAATGTTGGAAACCAGGGTTTTTCACCCGGGGAAGTTTTTTTTACAAGTCTTGCTTTCAGTCCTGCTGATCATCAGCCTTATGTGGCATACGACGATGCGGTGTCTGTGTTTTCCGGGGCAGTCATGAGATATGATTCCGTGATGGCTGGGATAAATAAATCCGGGGTATCAAAGTTTTTGCTGTACCCTGATCCTGCCACTGATAAATTAACCATAGAAACATCAGAAGATTATGCCCCGGGCCGGTTATCAGTGATGAACATGAACGGGGAGCAGGTTTTGACTGGCAGTCTCATCAGGCCCAAAACGCAAATTGATGTTGGCAATCTGCCCGCAGGGGTTTATTTTGTGAGGCTGATCAATAACAGGACGGTGGAGGCAGGGAAATTTGTCAAGCATTAAATGCATTGATCATTTGAGAAATGAGCATTTCCATCTTTCAAAAATTTAACAATTGATGCAATAAATATTCAACCTTTATTAAACCATAAACTGTCATTGAATAAAAACCACAATCATGAAAAAGTGTTTCCTCCTGGTTTTATTTTCCGCAGCATCATTTTTTGGATGGTCCCAGGCCTATCACAAATTCATAAGGCCCAATACTTACTGGGATTGTTCGTGGGTCTATACCGGTTTCCCCGCTGGGTGCGCCAATACGGTCAACCGGATCTTTTTTCCCGGTCCCGATACGGTTCTGGAAGGGGTAACCTATAAAATCGCCTACGCCTACCCGATGCAGGCCGATCCCCCGAATGGTTTCAACTGCCCTCCCTATTCCGTCAGCAATACCGCGGCGAATTATCACCAGTATATCCGTGAAGATACGGTCGCACGGAAGGTCTATATCTATTATCCTGTATTTATACTACAGGCCCCCGACCAGTTGCTTTATGATTTTTCGCTGAAACCGGGCGATTCCCTCCTGTCGGCATTCCAGGGGAATTGGGCCGTTACCTCCGTCGATTCGGTCATGCTCTCAACCGGCGAATACAGGAGAAGAACAAATTTTATGGTGCCCACATTGGGATATGGTTACTATATCGAAGGTATCGGCGGGCAGCAGGGATTATTCACCCCCATCTTCACCTTTGAACAGGCAGGATCAATGCTTTGCGTGAAGGAGAACAATGTCAGTCTTTGGGGCAACTATTGTAATTCATGGTTTGTGGATGTGCCGGAGCACCGGATGATCGTATCGGAAATTTACCCCAACCCCTCAACAAATACATGCATCGTTTCCTGGAAAGATCCTTCAAATGGAGAGATTGTGATAAGTTTGACTGATATGAATGGAATTCAGGTACTGAACAAAAGTATTCATGGTCATAGTTCCGTAGAGATGGATGTGAGTGCATTAACAAAGGGGATCTACCTCGTGAAGATAACAACATCTTCAGGTGTTGAAAAAAGGAAGCTGTTGATACGATAACATACATCCTGGTCCACCGTGGAACCCTGGAAATGAATGATATGAATCACCTGACCGGCGATGAAACCGCCGTATACCAGGGCAATTGTTTTATTTAAAGTGACGGAACTGCGTGGAGATAGTGAACACAGGCATGACAGATCCAATAAATTGCTTAATCATCAAAACGATATGCGAACCTTCATCCTCATCGCTGCCCTTTCCTTTATCCCGTTTCTCCTGCCCGCGCAGGAGATCGGGCTAAGCGGTTCATACGCTGCCGGCACCTTCCACAAGTTCGCCCATACCTTCGGCTTCGGTTTGGAATACAACGAATATATGAATCCCCGGCAGCGGCTGGGCGTCTCCCTCTCCATGGGGTTTTGCAACGCGCAGTACGACGACATACAACATTCGCTGGCCTATGGCACCGCCCTTTACATCGACCAGGTGACGCCCCGGAACAAACGGTTCGCGTTACGTGTAAACTATGCATTCGGGCTGCTCCGCCACCCGAAATCAAACCTGCTGCTCGGGCCGGAGGTCGGTCTGAACTGTTTCTGGATCCATGAACAAATCGACCGCACCGCAAACGGGATCATCCCCGGGGGGCATTATTCATCCGTTTCGTCGAATCTGTACCGCTTCGGACTGGGGTTCCTGCTGGAATACGAGCTGCGGGAGGTGATCGGGAAGGGAATCTCCACTTTTATGGCCATCAATCCCGAAATCACCGGTTTTGCAAAAAGCGGCATGAAGGGGACGAACAGTCCCGCTGCCGTGGGCTGGCTGAATGTGGAGCTCGGGTTCAGGTACTGCTTTCATAAAAAGGGGCAGAAATAAGTGATTAGGCGGGAGTTGAATTGCGGGCAGGTTTTGTTATTTTGATACATTCCAATAATACAGGAGCAATGAAAAGGTTTTTTGTTATTAATGGACCTCTCTCCGGCCCTCCCCTTCAAGGCTACTCTTCATACACATCTCTTTTTAAAATGGATTTTGGAATGGCTGAAGGAATATCTACTTGAGCTTCATGAACAGGGCAAAAGTTCTCAACTTATCTCTGTGATTCTCCCTGCATCTCCGTGGAACTCCGTGTAATTATTTGTTGTACAGAGAGACACAGAGTCCACACGGAGAAACACAGAGTGGTAAGCACCAGATAAATTAATCATGAGGAATATTGCAATCCTTTATTTCTGTTTAATCGGAAAAACAGGAAAAGGTAATCAACCTGTCAGCATTTTATTTTGGCAGGGAAAGATGTGTACAAAGAGTAGCCCTTCAAGGGCCGGGGAGAGGTCCTGTTAAATTAAAGGATCCACCTTCTCAGATGGTGGATTCTCTAATTACAATGGTGATTGACCAGTTAAATTTATAATCGAAAAGAATCCAGGGGATCATCCATTTGTTGTATATTTAACACAGGTATTTTGTAAGAATTTACCGGTTTCTTTTGATAACAGACAATTAATCTGCAGCAAACCGGATACGTGGAAGGGGCGAGAGAAATAAGATTTTAAATTTTATATTGTCTTGAATCCCTTGCCAATTATTTTGGCCCGAATATCTCTTTTCAACCACAACCAATGATAAAACATCACCCCATGAAAAACTTCATCCTGATCATCCTCGCCCTGCTGCTACAGATAACAGCAAAAACGCAGGTTACCTTTGAAAAGATCATCACAAAAGGATCGACCGAAACCGCCTGGTCGGTGATCCGGACCTTCGACGGTGGCTATGCCTTTTTGGGCAACTTTGGCGCTGCGCCGGGTTACGACCGGTGGCTGGTGAAAACCAACAACATGGGCGACACCCTGTGGACTAAAACATTCCGGGGAATCGGGAACGAAGACGGCGACCGCGCGCTGGTCCAGTCGGGCGACGGCGGTTTTACACTCATTGCCAACCGCAACGGCAAGGCCGACCTGCTGCATCTCTCCCCAACAGGAGATTCGCTATGGGAAACGGAGTTGTTTACAGGGATCGGCATTTCACTTGCCAGAACCTCTTTCCAGAACTATATTGTGACCGGCCAGGATGCAACGGGTCCGGTGATTCATCTTGCGCTCGCGGGAGTGGGAGGGGATTTTTTATGGGCCAAAACCTATCGTCCCGAATCCGGAATTACATCCAGGTGCAGGAGCTGGACGGTCAGGGAGATACCTGGAATCGGCTATGTCGCGGCCGGCGAGATCATGAGTAACTATGGCTTCAGCAAACCCTTTGTCCTCAAAGTCGGTACTTGGGGCGACTCCACCTGGTGCCGGTCGTATGGCTGGTTTATGGATGCAACCATCTATTCGCTTGATACCATCCTGAACGGCGACCTGTATGTGTGTGGCATTGAACACAATACCGACGGCAATACCATGGTCATGCGGCTGAAAGCCTCCGGCGATACGGTTTGGACCAGGGTCCAGACGGCTCCGCGAAGCCAGTATTTCAACAGCATCAGGTCAACCGGCGACGGTGGGGCCATTGCCTGCGGGAGTAACAGCATGACCTCCGATTCCAGTAAGGTGTATCTCGTAAAATATTCGGCGCAGGGGGCCGTTACATGGCAGAAAAAGATTGGCAACTATAAGAACGCCTATGGCCTTTCCGTTGAACCGGCCTATGATAATGGGTACATCCTTTGCGGCCAGGTACAGGAAACAGCATCGTCGGGCCAGCATGCCTTGCTGATCAAAACAGATGCAAATGGTAATTTTGCCGGGATCGAAAATCATGTAGCCGAAAAGGGATGTTATTTCTACCCGAACCCGGCATCGGGCATCACAACCCTCCGGCTTGTCACCAACTCAACCGGCAGTCCGGTCACCATCCGGTTGTATGACCTGTTTGGCCTAGAGGTGAAAATCGCCCGGGTTGCCAAGGGGCTTTCGGGGTATTCCATCGATTTGGCTGACTTGCCGGCAGGGATGTATGTTGCGGTTATTGAATCGAACGGAATTGAGATCGGGCGGGCGAAAGTGGTAAGGCAATGAAATGGAGGCAATGGGCAATAGGCAGTAGGCAATAGTGAAGAGGCAGCCGGCCGGCTACCCAATAAATCGTAAATCGTAAATCGTAAATTTTTAAATCAGTATATTTGTATAGGGAATCAAACAGGTTTACCAATGGAAAAGTCAAAATCGCTGACCTATAAGATCATGCTTCATAAAGAGCCGGAAGGATCCTACACCGTGACCATTCCGGCCCTGCCCGGGTGTGTGACCTATGGAAATGATGTAGACCATGCCATCGACATGGCAAAGGAGGCAATTGAACTCTATATAACAGAACTGAGGGCAACCGGGCAGGCCATTCCTGACGACAGCATGACCCTCGAGTATTCGCTGAATTTTTCCGAAGAGTGAATTACTCGGCAAAATACCTGATCAAGATACTGGAACAGAACGGGTACATTTTTCGTCGTTCCAATGGAAGCCATCATATTTATTTTCACCCTGTAAAAAAGAAACTCATTGTTGTTCCAGTTCACGGGAACAAAGATTTACCAAAGGGAACGTTCCTGGCGATTCTCAGACAGGCCGGATTGGACAATCCCGGGCTTTGATCCCGGTCCGGGACATCGCAGTCAATCTTTTCATTAATAGGCTCGAAGGTTGAAGATTATCCCCGGTAAAAGAAGGCAATAGGCAATAGGCAGTAGGCATTCCAGGTAACCGGCTTATTCACCCTGTCACTTGTCACTCGTCACTCGTCATTCCAAAATCGTAAATCGTAAATTTAAAATAAATATTAAATAATTGCCGAACTATTTCTTTTATGGTATATCTTTACCTGACATATGTTGATTGCCACGGACATTTACGATCGTTTACTTCGGCTTCATAGCCCGGGAAGCCCGGATGCCTTTTATTGCCTGATTTCCCGGAAAAGGTTGATGCGTTTCTGACCACAGGTTATGAAAAGTAATTTTATTCTGAAAATAATTATTTTAATCAGCGCAGTCCTGGTAGTTGTTATCTTTTTCCAGTACCGTACTGCGACCTTCCCAAAAGGGATGGAGCTTTTGGAATGTCTGATGTCCTTATTCGTCCTGGCTGGTTTTGCCACCTTCCTGTGGAAAAACAAGCTCGGCTGGCTTGACAGCAAACAGGGCAGGAGTGTGGAGTTTGGCCTGTATTTCGGATTGCTGTGGACCATCGAAATAGGGATCAATAACTTCATCAGGCCGGGTCTGCCGCTCAGGGACCACATCGACAATTCATTCTGGGCAGCCATCGCCGTTCTCATTTTATTTACGGCAATTTACCAGGCATACCGGGTCAGGAAAATTTCAGCCGGGATCAATGCCGGTTTCTGGAGCGGCCTTGCCAGCGGGGCAGTCGCCTGTTTAACTGCACTGGTCCTCATCGTTTTTGGCATGAACCTTATATTACTTGATCCGCTGAATGCCAGGGAGTGGTCGGATGTTAAAGCCGCCAACGGTCTTCAAAGCATGGCCGTTTACTTTGCCTATCAAACCCTGGCGGGAGCCATGATGCACCTGGTGATCCTGGGGGCGATGATGGGTTTGATCCTGGGTCTCATCGGTGGACTTGCCGGCAGGATGATCAGCATGTTGAAAAAAAATAATTCATAATTGACTGCCAGCCGTCTACCGGGCCGGCAACCGCTATTCTTATATGCAATGTTATATGAGAACCCTGTGCATTTTCATTCTCGTGGTTTTTGGTCCGCGGCTGGCATGCGGACAAATTCCTGATTCGGCCGGGCAAAAGCACCTCCCGCACCATTATTTTTCAGTAAACCCGGTGAACATGATCTTCTTCCAACAAGCCGGGCTTACCTACGAATTCAAGCCCGGCTGGCTTGGTTTTGGTTTGTCGGCCGGTTATATCTATCCCAACCGGCAGGAATACAGCAACTATTTTATCGCCGGCCCCACCAATTACGCCTCCCTTGGATGGTACCACGGCCTTTACCTGGAGCCGCAGGTGAACTTTTATGTGTCAAAACCCAAAAACGGGGATTGGGGATGGAGTTTTTATTTTGCGCTGAAAGGCGTATATAAATACATGACCGTTGATTCAACGAAAAAACTGGCATGGTATACCCGCGATGACGACTATTACTGGCAATACAGGAAACAGGAGGATAAGGTTAATATATACGGCGCCTTCGTCGATTTCGGGGTCAAGTTTGTTACCCGTAATTTTTTCTTTGACATCAACCTCGGTCCGGGAGAACTTTTTTTAAACCACCAGATGGTTGTCTCCGGGATTTCCACCGGCCCCAACTCTGTCAGGTATAACCATCCGCCGGTTCATGAAACGCTGAAGGAGAGGAATGCGACGATCAATTTCAGTTTTCTGGTCGGAATATGCTTTTGAAAAAACATTGAATATCGGATGTCGAATGTCGAAGTTATTGCCTGCGGTGGGGGAAAAAAGGCAACACGTTGAGATGCAGCGCATTTTTCGTTACCCTGCTGGTGTTCGTGCCGGTATGTAATCCCTGCAAAAAGAGCAATCCCGGTGCCGAAAAGTATTCCTTTACGACCGGCGCATTCAGTTTTACCCGGGGAGAGTTCAGGAATACCATCCACGGCACAAAGGCAAAGTAGTCCCAACCGGAATTTCCACTATATTTGTACTGGAAACAGCCCATCAGTCCATTAAAATCGTACAGCTTTGATTGCAGACGACGAGGATGCCACTTGCTGCGGGTGGAACAGTTACCGGTTTATGAAAAATAAATGCTGACAAAAACCATGAATTTGTAAAATACAGGATTGCGCATGAAACTATACATCAAATACATGGTCAGTATTCGCTGCAAGATGCTGGTAAAGGAGGAACTGAAGAAACTCGGGATCCACCACACCACCGTTGAACTGGGGGTGGTGGAGATCATGGAAGACATTGACGGCAGCCAGCGTGAAGTGCTGAAGCATGCCCTGCTCCGGTCGGGGCTTGAACTCATGGATGACAAAAAGGCCATCCTCATCGAGAAAATCCAGAATGTGATCATCGAAATGATCCATTACGCGGATGAAATGCCGAAAACCAATTTTTCCGATTACCTCTGTGAGAAGCTTGACTACGACTATACCTACATGGCCAACATTTTCTCGGAAACCAGGGGTATCACCATCGAGCATTTCATCATCCTGCATAAAATCGAAAGGGTCAAGGAGCTGATCATCTACGATGAACTCAACCTTTCTGAGATCGCCTGGAAGCTGCATTACAGCAGTGTGGCGCACCTGTCGCACCAGTTCAAGAAGGTGACGGGGCTGACCCCCTCCTTTTTCAAGTCGCTCAAGCACAAAAAGCGCAGCACACTGGAAAATGTGTGAATGATACAACATTTCGCAAAAGTTGTGTAACACTTCCCCCCGGGGAACTCCGGACCTTTACACTTAATTGGACATACCGCCCGGGAACAGGCAGGAATGGAGTTTCCAGCCGTTCCCGGCGTCATGCCTTCACTTCAGTTGATGTAAAATTCCATGAGAAACCTTTGTTGTACCATCTTGACCGTAATGATCTCATTCACTGCGTTATGCCAAACGACCGACTCCATTTCAAAACCGGCCCGGATCGCCGATAAACCTGTAAAAACAAAGGTTTACCGGGTAAACTACTTTGTCTCGGGAGCCATCATCGCGGTAGGTATGGGTGGTGACATCATCGCCATCCCGCGACTGAAACACAAGGCCACACTTACCAATGCCGAAGTGGAATTTGCAAGCAGCCCGGACCAGGTTGACCTGTTGAACACCGTAGACCGGTGGGCATTGAAACAGCCGGCAGCGAACCGCACTATGTGGAGGAAGATCTCTGACGACGGGGAGATCGGGATATTTCTGCTGCCAAGCTTGCTGATGATCGACAAAAACATCCGCAAGGACTGGCTTCACCTGTTGTTCATGTATGTCGAGGGTCATACCGTTACCTTTACCTTTTACAATTACAGCCCGCTCGGGCCCTTTTTCCAGAACCGGCTCCGCCCCGCGGTGTACAATACCGACCTCCCAATGGATGCGAGGACCAACAGCAACAACCGCAACTCCTTTTACAGCGGGCACGTGGCGTCATGCGCCTACAGCACTTTTTTCATGGCGAAGGTTTATTGCGACTATCACCCCAACATGGGAGCCGAAAAGTACCTGCTTTACCTTGCAGCATCCATCCCGCCACTGGCCCTGGGCTATGCGCGGGTACGCTCCCTGGACCATTTTCCATCGGATGTCGCTGTCGGGTTCGGCCTGGGGGCCATCATTGGGATTGTTATCCCCGCGCTGCACAAACTGCCCTGCAGCAGGAACATATCCCTCAATATGTCTACTTCCGCCGATGCAGTAGGGGTGGGCGTTACATGGAACATCGACAGCGGTCGCAAGCTGACTTACAATAAGTAAGGTTGGAAAGATTCCCGAATTTGAAAAAGCACGTATTCCGTTCCCGGCTGTTGAAGATTTTATTGATTTCTGCAGGCGTCATGCTCGCTTTCCTGGTGACGGTCATCCTGCTTGCCTCACCCATCGCGAAATATCTCATTGAAAAATATGATGTTGCCGTTACCGGGAGGAAAATTTCGGTGGCGCACGTCTATGTCAACCCCTTTACCGGTTATGTTCACCTTGGCAACGTGGTGATTTCCGAATCGCGAATTCCCGGGAGCCTTAACCCCGACAGCATCTTCCTCTCTTCAGGGGAGATCAATGCCCGTTTTGCCATTCTCAAACTGTTTTCCGGGACCGTCGAAATAAGCCGGATCGAACTGGTCAGGCCACGGGGGATTTTCATCCAGAAAAAAAAGGAATACAACATCAGCGACCTCATTAAAAAATTTACCCCGGCGAATAAGAAGACCAGTTCGCCTGGCTTTCACGTCAGTTTTCTCGGGATAAAAATCACCGACGGTGAATTTTACTACCGCGAACTGCTGGTACCGGTCAACTGGGGCGTAAAAAAGTTCAACCTCGAAAGTTCCGGGAAGAGGTGGGATGCAGATACCATCGCCGCCCGTGTTGCATTCATCCCGGCAACCGGCGGGGGAAATGTGAAAGGCGATTTTACCATTAATTTCAAAACAAAGGATTACCGTTATTCGGTGGTTGCCCAGACGTTCGACCTGGGCATCATTGCCCAGTATCTCAGGGAACTGACCAACCACGGATGCTTCTCTGCCAACCTTGATGCCTCATTGAAAGCCACCGGCAATTTTACCGACCAGGAACGCATTACAGCATCGGGAATGCTGGCTGTCAATGAATTCCATTTCGGGAAAAACCGGTGCGACGACCTTGCATCCTTCGACAGGCTGGAACTGGTCATCGATACAATCAGTCCGGCCAACCACCTCTATCTTTTCGATTCGGTCACACTGAGAAAACCATATTTTGTTTATGAGCGCTACGGGAAAATGGATAACCTGCAGGCCATGTTCGGGAAAAACGGGGCAAACATTACCGCGGTCAGGGGCGATCCCGAACGGTTTAACCTGGTGATCGAGATCGCCCGGTATGTCAAGGTGCTTGCTAAAAACTTTTTTCAGAGCGATTACAGGATCAACAGGATGGCTATTTACAACGGGGATGTTAAATTCAATGATTTTGCTGTGAGTGAAAAGTTTTCGGTCGACCTCGACCCGCTTGTTATTCTGGCCGACTCCATCGACAAACACCACGAGTGGGCGAATATGACGATACGTTCGGGGATAAGGCCCTATGGCAGCCTTGCCCTGGCACTGCGGGTCAATCCAAAGGACAGCACCGATTTTGACCTTCATTACCATCTCCAGCATATACCTACCTCGGTATTCAACCCTTACCTGATCACTTATACCTCCTTCCCGGTTGACCGCGGTACCCTTGAACTCAATGGGAACTGGAAGGTGAGACATGGGGTGATTGCCAGCGATAACCATATCGTGATCATCGATCCGCGCATCGGCTGGCGGAGGAAAAACAAAGGCGCACGGTGGCTCCCCATGCGGCTTGTCATGTCGCTGATACGCGAGCGGGGAAATGTCATCGATTACCAGGTGCCGATCACCGGGAATCTGAAAGATCCGAAATTCCACCTGCATGATGTGATCATGGACCTGCTCACCAACATCTTTGTGAAACCGGCCACCACTCCCTACCGGATGGAGGTGAAGACCATTGAAACGGAAATTGAAAAGTCGCTCATGGTGAAATGGCCGATGCGGCAGAGCACCCTGGAGGCACAACAGGTTCGTTTTATTGAACTGATGGGGGATTTTCTTGTGAAAAATCCTGCAGCGGTAATTTCTGTCAGGCCACAGCCTTTCACAGCAAAGGAAAAAGAATACACCTTGTTTTTTGAAGCAAAAAAAAGGTTCTACCTGGCGATCAGCAAAAAAAAATCGCGGTCATTCTGCGAAGAGGACTCTGAGAAGGTTGACCGGATATCGGCCACCGATTCCCTGTTCGTTCATTTCCTGGAAAAGCAGGCCAATGACCCGTTGCTGTATACCCGGCAGGAACAATGCACCCGGATCATCGGGCAGGCGGTGGTCAACCGGCTCTTCGCTCAACTGACCCGTGCGCGGCAGGAGGTTTTCACCTCCTTTTTCAGGAAAATGGGTGTTGAAAAACAGGTGCGTTTCATCGCTGTAAACGCCAGGATCCCCTTCAACGGCTTTTCGGTTTACAAAATAAGCTACAAGGGAGAATTTCCCGAATCGCTGCTTGGCGCGTACTATAAGATGAACAAACTCAACAGGGAATCCCCGAGGAAAAAATTCCGCAGGGAGCGGAAAAACAACAGGGCCCTGCTCTAGCCGCGTTTCAAAATGTGTGAATGATACAAATTAATTGCAAAGTTGTGTAACACGCATGGCACCGGGCCCCGCTACCTTTGTCCCCTAACCTAAAACGTATCATTATGCCACTTTTCACAATTTTAATCGTCCTCATCGTAGCAGGGGTTCTGCTTTGGCTTGTCAATTCTTACATCCCCATGGACAGCAAGATCAAGAAGATCTTCAACGTCGTCGTCGTTGTGGTCCTGATCATCTGGCTGCTCAAAGTATTCGGCCTGTTTGCCTACCTGATGAATATCCATGTGTAACACAGGGTATGCCGGTGAAAAAATGGGTTTTCGGAGCCTTTATCCTTGTATTTGCCGCCACGGCTGCAACGTCGGTCTGCCAGAATGAACCGGCAGAAGCTTCGAAGCCGGTAATGAGGTTTGATAGCGCTTACATCGCCGATTATACCGGCGAACTGACCACCCGGCTCTTCCTGCTGTACCAGAATGCAACCTTTTTCCTGAACCCGGCCGGGGATAACATCCCGAAGATCGTTTACCGTCCCAATGTCAACATCAGGACCGGCATCGCGGGATTCTGGAAATGGTTCGGGCTCGGGTTGTCGATCGACAATCCCTTTTACAAGACCGACCAGGCGGCATATGGAAAGACAACCACCCTCGATTTGCGTGTCAATGCCTTCGGGCGGTCGGTCGCGGGTGAGTTGTTCATGCAGCAATACCGGGGTTATTATATCCTCACACCCGAAAAGCCCGGCGGGTCGCATTACAAACTGCCCGACATGAGGACCTTTTCTATCGGGTTTTCGGGATACTGGATCGTTCATGCAAATAGATTCTCGATCAGGGCTGCTTTTATCCAGAATGAGGTTCAGCGAAGGAGTGCCGGCAGTATTATCGTACGGCCTTCATTTCTTTATTATAAAATTTTTTCCGGTCACGGGATCATCCCGCAGGCCCTGGCCGATACTTTCGGGATTCCTGCAGTAAAGCAGCTGGTCAGCGGCAGGTTTTATTCCATCGGGATCTCCCCGGGATATGCATACACCCTGGTTTTCCTGAAAAACCTATACCTTACAGCGGCCCTTTTCCCGGGCATCGCACTCCAGTTTTCATCCTTCGACAATGTAACTGGAAGACAATCGGGATATGCATGGAATGTCCAGCTGAGCGGACGGTTCGCAGTGGGGTACAATTCAGAAAAATGGTTTCTTGGGGGCAGTATCCAGACCGGGTTCAATGAGGTGCCGGTGCAGGTGAACAACGCCCTGTTCAGCTACGATATCGCGCAATTCCGGTTCTGGGGCGGGATGCGGTTCAACATGTTCAGGAAAAAACACAGAACCTCTCCGCTGAAATAACCATTCAGGAATCCATGCCCGCTTTTTCTCAGGGGTGATGATATGCCGGAATGGCCCGAAATGTGTGAATGATGCAATTTATTCCCGGAATACTATAACGATTCAGGGTCGGGTTCGCGGTATCTTTGAAACGGAATCAAACAACAAGACCATGATTTTTCGCACTGTCATATCCCTTTTTTTCTTGCTCACCTTCATCAATCTTTACGCCCAGGACAACAAGAATTCAGAGCCGGCCAAACCTGCGGATACCGCTGCTGTTCCGGTTGATACCCTGATCATCACAAAAGAACCGCAGAACATTGCACCGACCAGTTCCTTTTCGAGGGCATATGCAAAATCCTACTGGACGGACACGAAGTCGGTATTTGCCAACCCGTTTCACTGGAACAAGGGGCAGGTTATCACGGCCTCAGTTATTGCCGGGGTTACCGTCGGGCTGATCGCTTACGGAGATAAGCCCATCCAGCAGTTTTATTCACGCAACCAGTCCACCTTCATCAGTAAAAGTTCCTATTATTTTTTCAGCCCGTTGGGAACGGGGTTGATCAGCATCCCGGCCATTGGTGTTTTTTATGCCTGCGGCGTGATCTGGAAGAACAAAAGGGCCAAGGAAACCGGACTGAAGGGACTTGAATCGTATGTGATCACCGTAGTGATGACCAATGTGATCAAACAGGTCACCCACCGACACCGGCCTTACCAGGATGTTCCGCCAAACCCGCACAACTGGGACGGGCCCCTCAGCTGGGGTGGGGAGTACGGGATGTTTGGGTACAATTCCTTCCCTTCGGGCCATTCATCGGCGATCTTCTCGGTTGCCACCGTTGTTGCCCTGGAGTACTGGGACACCAAATGGGTCCCCGGGGTTTGTTTCGGACTTGCGGGTTTTACAGCTCTTTACAGGCTCGCCGTCAATGACCACTGGGCGTCGGATGTGCTTTTCGGATCCGTCCTGGGGTTCGCAATCGGCAGCATGGTCTATTTCAATACCAACAAAACCATCCAGGTCATCCCCGTCAGTGAAACGGGAGTCGGGGCGACCGTGATTTACCGGTTCTGAGGAAAGCAGGAATTGTGCCGGGGCAAGGGGCGGAATAATTAAAAATTTAAAATTAATAATTACTATATCAATTGATTAGTTTGGTCGTTTGACGAATTTGTCCATTGACCTTCAGACAGGCGATAAAGGTGTGTGATGCAGTTTTTTCCGGGGCTGTGTCAGGGCTTTCCCATTTAATTGAGTGATGTCCCGGATTCACCGTTTGATTGATCAGACAAACAACAAATTTACCCCGGAGGTCATATAGGGAGAGCTCAACAGGGGCCGGGCTTTCCAGATCAAATTCAAAAGTCGTTTGTTCGGAAAACGGGTTTGGAAAACACTTTAAACTGCCTGCCCGGGTTTGCCCATGAGCAACAATGCCATCTGGCGTCTCTGAAAAATTTCCATGTCCATCATTGAAAAGAAGCTCAAGGTTATTTGCTAATTTCTTGTATGAGCACCTGACGATGGCAAAATCAATCGCCCCGTTGCCATCGAGATCTGCACTAAAGAAATGACGAGATGCTTCACGAACATTATTTAAACGGGTAAACGCCGGTTCGGAGAGTTGAAAATTTTCCTGGTTAAATAATATTTTAATCCCGCTTGTAGTATCGGGTTTCCCTGTTGTCACCGTGTCGGGAAAATCTGTCAGGAAGGCGATGTCGGGCAAATGATCATTGTTAAAATCGTTGATACACATTGCACTTGACGAAGGTTGGAAATAGACCGCAGGAAGTTCAACCAGGCTGCTGTCTCCCTGGTTTTGATAAATCACGATGCCTGTCATGTTATTGAAAGGGACCTGACCTGCCGTGATCAGGTCATTATAACCATCGCCATTGAAATCTTTGATGGAAAGGTATAATGCATACCCGGCCGTTGTAAGAACCTGTTCCCGGAAACCTGAATGTGTTGAATAATAAACAACAACTTTCTGCCCGCCAATCGCTAAATCATCCCTGCCATCCCCGTTCAAATCTCCGCACGCAAGGCCTAATGGATAATACCCTGTAATTGTATGAAATTCAGGAGGAGAGAAGTTTTTATACCCGTAATTATAAAATACTCCCCAGTACCGGTCACTGTTGGAAGAAAAAACAATGTCAGTCCTGCCATTACCATCAATATCCCCCAACACTATTTCATCGATAGGTTTTAAGGAATTGACCGCAAGAAAAAATGTGTCTGCGTAAACGTTGTTATACAAAATACCCACAAATTGACTTGTTGTCCAATGACGGAAAATGATATCAGGGTGAGGATCGTCATCCATTTGACCGCAATATAATGTTGTCTGGCCACCGGTAAAATACAACGAGTCCGTTTTCTGGAATTTCCCGGTTCCGGTGTTTTTAAGAAAAGTTAACCCCATCCAACCGGTTACGACATTATAATTATGCCCGGTGATGATGTCGGGCTTTCCATCCAGGTCGAGATCGGCGGCAGTAACCGAATAGGCGGCAATCGGGACATTATTAAGGCAACGCGTGGAATCTGTACGGAAGACAACTATAAGCAGCAGCAGGAACAACATGAAAATCATTCTGGAAATGCCGGATAGGAATGTTTTTAGCTGTTGCATGAAGATTCATCCGTTTTTGAGCATACATCCAAAGGTAATATATTTACGATTTACGACGCAGGGCGGCGGGGAATTAATTCCCGTGAGAAACCAGCACTGTGGGTTTTACACGGAGTTGCGCTACCCCGGGGGGGGGCTGCCGGGAACGGAAAATGGTAAAATGTAAAATGGTAAGATAGTAATATGATAGAATGGTAAAATGGCAGGTGCCAGGTGTCAGGTGCAAGGTGCAAAATCAGAAGCAGCAGGCCGGCTGTCTTTTAACTATTGCCTATTGCCTACTGCCTGAATTGTACCGACATCAGTTATACATCCCCCGCCGCTGCTTGTCCTCAAGGTAGAACAGCAGGAATACCTTTTGTTCGGTCTGGACCAGGTGGATGGCGGGAGTATCGCGGCTGTAGCGATCGTTGAAATAAATCGTATATTCCCCGCCCACGCTGATCCCCTTGAAAATATGCACCGTAATCCTTGGCTTGAGGATCTGCACGTAGTTGTTCCCGTTAGGACCGATGTAGGTGCGGATCCAGTAGAAATAATATTTCATCGCAGCCGTGGCGTATTTGCTGAGGTTGAAGGTACTTTCAAACTTGGCCTCCAGGCCGCCGCCGAAATTGTAGTCGCGTACCTGCGTCGTGTCGGGACCGAAACGGTCGCTGCTCCCGGCAAATGGAACAAAGGCCGCATGAATGCTGGTATAGAGATTGCTGACCGAACTTACAGGCAGTTTCGAAATTATACCGATGCCGAAACCAATGGTGCCCAGTTCGAATTTTTTATTGTCCCAGTAATCGTAATACTGGAATCCCCCGACCAGGGTGGCCAGTTTCCCCAGTTGGCTGTTCCCTCCGAATAATATTCCGTATCCCAGGATGTTGTCGAGGTATTTACGTCCAACCCCGAAATTCAGATCGACACGGAGTTTGAAGAGATCAAAGGGTTTCCGGGTTCTGAGTTCGAAGGGATTCCCGTAATCGAACTGGGCGTTGATGATCGCGCTGGAGACTCCGTTGCCGAACATGGAATAGGGGGTATTGTTGACCATGCGCATCCCGGCATAGAGGGAGATGTTCACAGGCTCTTTCTCGTATACCTCCTTGTTGGTCCTCCTGAAGGTTTTACCCTGTACCAGCCGGTTGAATCCCCTCATGGGATCGATGATACCGGCGAATATTTCACGGAAGACGCGCTCCCTGCCCCGTGTCCGGTCGTCGAGGATGTTGGAACTCAGCCGGTAAAGGATCTCTCCCAGGAACGCCCCGTTCACAGGAGTATTGATAATGTCGTTGTAGGATGGACGTGTATTTTCGCCGAAATATTCCCACAACAGGCTTCCGCCAGCGGCAAAGGAAAAGGACTGCCAGTAATTGTAACCGTTTGAACGGCCTGCATTGTAAGAAAGGGTCCCCGAGTAGGGATGGCCTATAAAGTTGACCCCAAAACGGTCCTTGTCCCATTCCCATCCCTTTTCGATGTTGTATTTCCAGGTGGAAAACCCGGTACGGGCGTAATCGGCATTGAGGAGGTAGCGGTCGATGGCCCAGGTGAGCGAAAGCGCCCCCACCACTTCAACTGCGGGGATCCACAACGGGTATCTTTTATTGTACTCCGGGTCATCGTCGAGAAGGTCCCCGTATTTGTTCTGTTTGGTCGTATCGACAAGCTTGCTTTTGCGCGGCTCGTTCCCGGCCGAATCGGAGAGCATTTTGACCTTTACGGAATCGATTTTTTTGATCTGGGTCTCCAGGGTGCCCTTTCCCGGGACAATCGTATCAGTGGGAGCCACTTTTACGGGATTTTGGGGCGCAACGGTCTGCCCGTTCAGGAACGGCGAAAAGAGGATCGATACAGCGATTATGTAAAATGCTTTCATGGTACCCGGGTTTATTTATGAAGTGTTGATAATGAACTGACTGCCTGAAGCAGCCGGTTCGCTCCACCGGTCAACGGTCAGGTACGCACAGAGTGATGCCGGTCGCCCGGAACAGGCCCCGGTCTTATTTTTTATGGTCGGCCTTCAGCTTTTTAAGCGAATCTTCTACGTCTTTCAAGTCGTCGCTGAATTTCCGTTTAAAGGATTTCCATTCAGTCCTGCGCAGCGATTTATAATCGGTCATGCTTCTTTTCAACGATGAAATCGCTTTGTTAAGGTTCACTTTGTCTTCCTGCCAGTTTCCTGCCAATTCGATTGTGGTTATCATTTTCGATGTGGTTTTATGCCCGCCGCAAGGCAGGCGGTATTTTGAAATTTGTGAACAAAACCCTCCCGGGTTCCTGTTCTTTTCCTATTAATCATTCATTGCAAAGCAGGCCCCGGGGACTTCGCGGGGTCCGGGACTTTTGAATTCAGACAGGATTTTTTTTGCTGGTTTCACCCAGTGTCATGCTCTCGTTCAGCGGGTTTTCGTTGTTTCCGACGCCACCCTTTTTGAAAATTTCGGCCGACAACCCGTATACATCCCTGAAGTTATCCTTCAGTTCGGATATGGACATGGTGGGAATGATCTCAATGGTTCCCTTGCGGCTGATGACCCTGCAATCCAGGATTGTTTTGCCACTGTGCATGATCACCTTTGCTGATGGCGCACCGCCCTGTTTGTTTGGTTTCGCATGGAACCCGATTTTCAGCCCCGGGAACATCCCGGAAAATTCTTCCTGGATGGCGAAGATTTTCCTGTAGTTGTTGATGACGATTTTCATTTTATTTGATTAAGAGATTTCACGGGAATGGTTTAACAGGCAATGCTGCCTGTTTTTGATCATGTAAATTATAGGATAAAGGTAGGTACCGCGGCGGAGGGGTTTGTTACACAACTATTGGAAAAAGTTGCATGATTCACACATGCAACTGGCAGTCATTCGGATTGTTGTGCGGACTGGCAACGAAGGTATTCAGGAGATGTTACGATACGCGTATTCTTCGGGCCATGGGAACAGAAGTCAGAACCGGCATGAAAAAATTATTCTCGTCATTCTCTTCACTCTCTACAAATTCCTGGAAATAGGTTACTTGCGTATCAGCGGGTTTTTGTTTTTTTCTTTCGGTCCTGTTCTGCGGTTTTTCTTTCGGTTTCATTTGCTCTGGTGGTATTAAGCACCTAAAGTAGGCAGATGAACCCTTTTTTGTGTTACATAATTCTTACGAAGATTTGCAAAATTCCCGCTTTTTTCAGAATTTGACCTTCCTGTAAAAAATGTTCTTGACAACTTCTGCGACGACCACATAGCCAACCACGATGAGCAGCAACAGCAGGTACGTGGTGAATGCCAGCGGGGTGAACCCGAACACCGTTCCCAGCGGGGTAAAGGGCAGGAGCATGGTGAGTACGGCAACCGACAGGGTTGCGATGAGGAGGTACTTCCCGGGCCTGCTTTTAAAGAATGGTTTCCGGCTGCGGATGACCAGCACGATCAGGGAAGCGGAGATGACCGATTCGACAAACCAGCCGGTCCTGAACTGTACCTCGTTCGCGCGAAGCACAAGCAGCAGCAAACCGAAGGTGAGATAGTCGAACAGCGAACTCACAAGCCCGAAGGTGATCATGAATTTGCGGATGGCCTTGATATCCCACCGCCGCGGGTAGTCGACCATCTCATCATCCACCCGGTCGGTGGCGATGGTCATCTCGGGGAAGTCGGTCATCAGGTTGGTCATCAGGATCTGCTTGGGCAGCAATGGCAGGAAAGGGATGAACAGGGATATACCTGCCATGCTGAACATGTTCCCGAAGTTGGCGCTGGTTGCCATGAAGACATATTTGAGGGTATTGGCAAAGGTGGTCCGGCCCTCGCGCACCCCCTCGACCAATACCCCGAGGTCCTTTTCGAGCAGGACGATGTCGGCGGCGTCCTTGGCAACGTCGGCCGCGGTGTCGACCGATATGCCTACATCGGCCGCATGCAGTGCAGAGGCGTCGTTGATGCCGTCGCCCATGTATCCCACCACGTTCCCGGCCTTGCGCATGGCGATGATGATCCGTTCCTTCTGGTTGGGCTCGATTTCGGCGAACACGTCAACCGATCCTACCGTTCGCAGCAGGGCGCCGTCGCTCATCTGGCGGAGATCGGGGCCGGTGATGATCCTGTTGTTTGACAGTCCCATTTTCTTACTCAGGCTCACGGCCACCAGGTGGTTGTCGCCCGTGATGATCTTAAGGGAAACACCGAGTTTTTTAAGGCTTGCAATGGTCTCAAGAATGTTGGCCTTGGGAGGATCGAACAGGGTGAGGAACCCCATGAAGACCATTTCCTTTTCATCGGTTTTGTGTATGAGGTCTCCCGACGGCAGGATCTTATAGGCAACGCCCAGGGTGCGGAAGCCCTGGTTGCTGAAGCCAACGAAGTGTTCCCGGATTTCAGCCTGCGCCGGGGCGATGTCGGTCAGCTTTCCTTCGCTGTCCACGGCCTTCGTGCAGACTTCCAGTATGTTGCTCAGTGCTCCCTTGGTGATCATCACGTGCTGGTCGCCGCGGGTCACGGCGATGCTTAGCCGCTTGCGCAGGAAATCGTAGGGGATCTCATCCTGTTTGCGGTAGTCACTGATGTCGGGCTTGTGGTGACCGAGGATGGCCGTGTCGATGGGGTTGGTGAATCCCGATTCAAAGGAGGCATTGAGATAAGCGTAAAGGAATACTTTATCGCTGGGAGCCCCGTGAAGGTCGAGGGCCGACTCGAGTTGAACGGTCCCCTCGGTGAGTGTTCCGGTTTTGTCGGAACAGATAATGTTCATGCTGCCGAAATTCTCAATGGAGGCGAGTCGTTTGACGATCACCTTCTTTTCTGCCATCTTTTTGGCGCCATGGGCCAGGTTGATGCTGATGATGGCGGGCAGCAGCTGCGGCGTCAGCCCGACTGCAAGGGCGAGGGAAAACAGGAAGGCTTCCAGGACGAGCCTGTGGAGGTAAACGTTGATGGCAAAGATCATGACAACGAGCACCAGGGTGACCTCCCCCAGGAAATAACCGAACCTGCGGATGCCATGTTCGAAGTCTGTTTCG
>CAIMWF010000025.1 GCA_903845055.1 uncultured Bacteroidales bacterium
AAACACTGGGTGTACTGCGGCAATCCCTGGCTCCGGTTGATCCACGTTGCGCCATGATCCGCAGTGAACAGCAATCCATGCCCCGTGCCTGTCCAGAGGTTGTCAGCATCCGGACAAATACAGGTCACACTCCCGCCACAGGGCCCCCTGGTTTGCTCCCACTGGGAAAATCCGTCATACGGACGAAGGCAAAAAACCAGCCAGACGAACAGTAAACGCAGCATCTTTTTATTCATCAGTCAGGGGGAGTTATCGCGGGTAAAACTGGTACATGTCCGTATTTTCCGATTTTCCCAGGAAAGCCCTGTTTTGATTCACGAACACGGCATTGAAATCATAGGTGTCAACCGGCGAATTATGCGTGAAACCGAACTTCGTATTCAGGTCATATTCCATCAGTTTATACCCCATCAATGGAATGTAAAACCTGTCGCCGATGATGAATGAACCCTGGCTCTTCGCGGCATTGACAGTAATTGCAGAGTCAAACATCATTACCTGGTTGGTCGAAGGAAGGTATTCCCACAGTTTAAAACTGCTTTTATAGCTCACATCATCCGTCTCAATGAAAAATCCCCTGTTGTTCCAGTTCAGGCCTTCCTCCACCCATTTCCCCTTCAGGGTGTTGTTGAAGGGCATGGCCGTCCATTGATCCGTGGAGGGATCATATTGCCAGAATGACTGGGCGCTCGGCAGGTACATGTACATCTTATTGTCGATGACAACGCAGGAAGGAGGGTTGGCATAGTCCTTCAAAACACCCGGAAAGTTGCTTTTCTGCTGCCAGGTATCCATCACAGGATCATATTGCCACAAGTCGGTAAACCGGTAATAGGTCATATTTTCGCCAAGTCCGACATAACCCTTGCCAAGGATTGAAAAACCAATGGCCTGCGACCGCTGTTCAACCGGGAAAGGATATTTTTGCTGCCATGAGTCCGCATGCATGTCATATTCCCATAATTGGGTGGATGCAAGGCTGTTCATGCCGGTATAACCAAGGCACACATATCCTTTTGAACCGACGGTAAAAGTTGTGTTCATAAACCTTGCCTCTCCCGGGAAAGCGGGAAGGTCGCTCCACGGACAGATGTGCCTGAACAGGTCGTTGCTGACGGCTGACTGTTTGGCAACCTCTACGGTGATGTTCACATCCCGGGTGAGCGTGGTGTTGGGCGTCATCACCCGGATTGTGTCGGCTGACGCCCGGACCACGATACCCGGAACTGTTCCAAACAGCACGTTGTCATGATTCCTTTTTACACTGAAATTCTTCCCGACGATGGTGATGAACCGCCCTCCGCAGGCCGAGTCGGGATAAAAGCCGGTGATGACGGCAGGTTTGCAGCCGAGGCTTTTAAATGATTTCATTTGGCTGTATATCAGGGAATCGCCGGTCTTCAGGTAGGCTCTTGCGTAAAAAGTTTTCCCGGCTTCGAGGTCATTGTCCACCCTGAAACTGAATGTGGAAACAGGGGATCCGGGGAACGACCGGATGAAGTCTTTCGCTGATGGCAATTGCGTGCTGTCGCTCCACACAAATCCGTATTCATTTATCGTCAGCGGGGATGAACCAAATTTCTGCGCGAAAAAAGTAGCGCCGTCGGTTGAAATATCCCCGATACTGGTCATGGTAACATATAGCGTGTCAGCGGGAGGTTTTACGGGCTGTTTGTCTTCGCTTTTTTTCTTGCACGAAATGGTGGCGATGGCCAGTACAAAAAGAATGAAAATCAAATTTTTACATGCCATGATCCGCTTTTTTTCGGGTTAGAATGGAATCGCAATTCCCGGGAATATTGCCCGAATTTAGATACAATTTCCGATATTCCCAAAAAAAAATACCGGCTCCAGTGCCGTTGTGAAATATCACTTTTAAAACCGATCGCATCACCCGCCTTCGTCAGCGTAATAATGGAGGAAATGACATGTGACGCTGTTTTTCCATGTTATTTCCCCATTACGTACATTGATCTGTTCCCTTTTCCTGATCCATTTTTCAATTCCGCCAGCGGGGGCGCAAAAATCATTTTCAGTTGGCAGGCATAGCCAGGCATATAACCCATTGACTCGCTCTCCCCGTCTGCTCAACTACCGCAAGTGTTTATCCCCGCACCAGCCATAACGGGGATCCAACTCACAGGTGGTGGCTGTTCAGCTATAATACTGGGCGAAGCTATTGATACAGGCTTTGCCCTCCCGATCAGCCTGAAGACCTGTGGTTCGTTTTTTGCTTCATCAGCATGATCCTTCTTCTACTTCGCTCTCATTTTATTGCCCTTGGGTTCGTGGGTGAGTTCCGCCAGCCCCAGCGCCTCCATCAAAGGGGGAACATACATGCCGAACCTGCCGCGCAAACCTTTCTTAAGTCCGTACCAGCCGCCAGCCGGGTTGTTTTCCGATCGCCCCCAGGCTTCCACCGTGCCCTCTTTTGCCGGCTTTTGCTCATCGGCACTTCCCAGTTCCATCCAGCCGCCATGTTTTTGCAGCATCGCGTGCAGGTCGGCCAGGCAGCGGTAATCATAATGTAAAACGGTTTTCCCGACGGTGCAAACCAATATTTCCCTGCCTTCCCTGACCTCCTTGTGCATCGTGAAGTCGGATGACTGGGGTGGCGTTTTGAGCAACCACGGATTTTCTTTTATTCCCTGTTCTGTTGTCATGGATATATCTTTTTTTTCGTTTAAATACTATGTTTAGGGGTCCCAAAATCGTACCGTTCAGTTAAAAACCTGTACGATTGTGCTTCTGATTCCTGCTATAAAGTTACAGGTTCCTGCCATCACTCCTTCGTTTTTTTTCTTTGAACCGGCTGAAACTTGTTTTTTGCTCACGATGAAAAAACAGGATTACACGACCCCTGTTTGCCGCTCAGGATTGTATACCATCCGAACCCGGAGAATTTACAGCTTCAGCCTGAATGTTAAAATGAATCGTAATTATTTGTTATACTGTCTGATGACAACGGATTGCACGTGACCGGATGCAGAACCTTGCTGAATACATGTTAAAACATGTTGATTCCTGCTGCTTTTATCTGGTTTGTTGGTACTTTGGTAGTGCTTTGGTTGTGGCCTGGTAGTACGTTTATGCCGGCACAACGGTTAAGGTCCTGTCAACGGACAGTCCTGCCTCCTGCGAGATGAACAGTAAAAAATGGGAATCAATTATTCGCCTACAGCAAAGCGGCGTTCCATGCCCCCCGGATGAAACACCTGCAGGGTCCTCACAGGGATCATCTCCTTCAGGTGCCTGAACATGGTGGATCCGGAATAAGCGGCTGCGCTCTTCTTCACGGTGATGACCGGGTTGATCAGTGCGGTGCGCCCGTTGGAGATAATGGTGGTTTTATCGAAGAGAAAGGGGTCGGGCAGGGGGGCATTGGCGACAGGGTGGTGTGAAACAATATATGCTGACCTTACCCGTTCACGGTATATGCGGTCGCACCCGGCAGTGGCGTAACATAACTCGTTGCCCGGGGCCAGCAGATCTATCCATGAGGCATATTCCGGGTGTTCCCGGATGCCCTCCCGGATGTTGTCGGATGAACCTATGTAAAGCAACTTCATCAGGTCGACCGTCTGATCCCCTTTGTTGAAACGGGACTCATACACAAAGTAGATACCTGCCGATTGCGTAAGATCAGTTTTGCTCTGATCGCGCCAGTACCCGTTTATGTGAATGATGATCGTTTGATCTGCCATAACATGAAATGTGGAATATTATAGTATCAATTGTTATGCCATAAAATTAAATATCACAAAGTCAAGTTATTAACAATTTATCGGTGTAAAACTATATGTAAACATTCAGAATTAAATTTACATAATATGTAAAATAGGTTTATTTTTGTTTACAGTATCAATACACTTTCTCCAACATGGATAAAACAGGAAATTTGCTCATTGTCGAGGACAATACCGAGATCCTGCAGGCACTGCAGTTTTTTTTGGAAAACGAATTCAATCTGATCACCTCCATCACCAACTCGAACCTAATTCCTTCAACCCTGCGGATGGGGGAATATGATCTTGTGCTGCTTGACATGAACTTTACCGCCGGGATCAACACCGGCAATGAGGGGCTCTTCTGGCTTGCCGAGATCAGGAAACAGGATCCGACCATCTGCGTCATCATGATGACAGCCTATGGTGACATTGACCTGGCGGTGAAATCCATCAAGATCGGGGCAACCGATTTCGTTCTGAAGCCATGGGATAATGATAAACTGCTCGATACGCTGAAAACAGGGTTGAAACTCCGCCGGTCGCGATCGGAACTGAACAGGGGGGTGGAAAGGATCGAATACAATACGTCTGAAACCGAACCGAATTTCCCGGAGTTCATTGGTGAATGTCCCGAAATCTGCAAAGTGATGGAGATTGTTGAAAAGGTTTCCCAGACCGATGCAAACATCCTGGTAACCGGTGAGAATGGTACCGGAAAAGGGCTGATTGCAAAAGAGATCCACCGGAGAAGCGAAAGGGGCAAAAAAGCGATGGTTACGGTTGATATGTCCTCTATCCCTACCTCCCTGTTCGAGAGCGAACTTTTCGGACATAAAAAAGGCGCCTTTACCGATGCAAAGGTTGACCGGATCGGCAGGTTTGAAAGCGCAAACCAAAGCACCCTGTTCCTTGATGAGATAGGCAACCTTTCGCTGAACATGCAGACGAAGATCCTGAATGTGCTCCAGGAACGCCAAATCATCCCCATCGGTTCGAACAAAGTGGTGCCCATCGACATCCGGCTGATCTGCGCAACGAATAAAAACCTCGATAAACTGGTGGCAGAAGGGGTTTTCAGACAGGATTTGCTGTTCCGCATCAATACGATCCAGATTGACCTGCCGCCGTTGCGCGAGCGCGGTGCCGATATTGAACTGATGTCGTTTTCCTTCCTCGAAAAATTTGCCCGTAAATATGGAAAGGGGAAGATGAGTTTCGACCTGGATGCCCTCCAGGCACTTAAAACCTATCCCTGGCCTGGAAATATCCGAGAACTGGAACATTCGATCGAAAAAGCGGTTATCCTGGCTGATTCCAGCATTGTTCAATCTGACGACCTTTTCCTGAAAAAGGTGCACATGCAGGGTGGTGCTTCGGCCAACATCCCGGCATCCTTCGATGATTACGAGAAGACGATCATCAGGAAGACCCTGCTTCGCAACATGGGGAACCTCTCGAATGCCGCCAGGGAACTTGGTATTTCACGGCCAACCCTTTATAAAAAGATCAAGCAGTATGGCTTGTAGAAAGTTCTACTTCCACATCGTTTTCCGGGTTATTATCATACTCCTGAATTGCCTGCTCCTGTGCTGGTTTATTTTTCAGCTGCCCAATGTTTCGCTTATCATCCTTGCGGCAGCGGGGATCGCCTACCAGGTAATCGCCCTGATCGGTTACCTGAACAGGGTCAATACAAAAATTGAAAATACGTTCCTTGCACTGCTGAGCGGGGAGGTCACCAGCGTATCTTCAAACCCGGGAAGAAAGGAGGAGTTTTACAAAATTTCTGATTATTTCAACAGGCTCAACCAGAAACTCGAGGGGGTAAAACTGGAACATGAGATCCGCAACAACTATTTTAAAACCATTGTCGACCAGACCTCGGTGGGACTCATTTCGTTTGAGGATGACGGTCATGTCGAGTTTGTCAACGAAGCCACCCGCAGGATTTTTAAAATATTCGTGTTGAAGAACCTTACCCGGCTCGATACTTACAAGGAGGGCCTCAGCACCTTCCTGCTCGGTCTTGAACCTGAAAAAACCGAACTGGTTACCGTGGTCATCAATGGCGTTCTGACCCAGCTTTCGGTTAAAAAGATCAATTTCAAGGCGGGAACGAAAAGCCTTCACCTGGTTACCCTGCAGGACATCAGGGAGGAACTCGACCAGAAGGAGATCGAATCGTGGCAGAAACTGATCAGGGTGCTCACGCATGAAATCATGAATTCCATCACACCGATCACCTCTGTGGTCAATACGCTCGGACGAATGTTCAAAAGCCGCGAATCGGGCAAGATCGTAGGACCGGAAGATATAACGGTTCAGTCGATCGAACGCACGGTGATGGGACTCGACATCGTGGAACAACGCGGTGCAGGACTGATCCAGTTTGTAAACAATTACCGACAACTTACCAAACTGCCGATCCCTGAATTCCAGGTGGCAATGGTGAAGCCCATCCTGCAGCATGTCCAGATGTTTTACCAGGCGCTTGCTGAACAAAAACAGGTAAGCCTCGAAATCGAATGCCATCCCTCCCTCGAGATCAGGATTGACAGCGCCTTGTTTGAACAGGTGCTGATGAACCTTGTAAAGAATGCCATTGAGGCCTGCGAAGGAAAAACCGGGGGTCATGTTAAACTCGTGGCAGGCAGTACGAGCGATTTCATCCTGATTGAGGTGGAGGATAACGGGAAGGGAATTGTACCGGAGGTTGCCGAAAACATGTTCGTTCCCTTTTTTACAACAAAGGAGAAGGGGTCGGGAATCGGCCTGAACCTTTCAAGGCAGATCATCCGCCTGATGGGAGGTAATCTTGATTTTACCTCCATCCCCGGCGAAAAAACCGTCTTTACCATTAAAATCTGAGATCTAAAACCTTTCGTTGACCACCCGGCCGTCGAAAAGGTGCACGATGCGGCTGCTGTATTCGGCGTCGCGCTGAGAGTGTGTCACCATGACGATGGTTGTGCCCCCTTCGTTAAGCAGGGTGAGGGCATCCATGATCTCCTCGCCCCTGGCCGAATCGAGATTGCCGGTCGGCTCATCGGCCAGGATCAGCGCCGGGTTTGTGATCAGTGCCCGGGCTACGGCAACCTGTTGCTGCTGTCCCCCCGAAAGCTGCACCGGGAAATGGTTCCTGCGGTATGCCAGTCCCATCTTTTCGAGCATCTCTTCCACCCGTGTTCTGCGTATGGAACTCCCGATGCCGAGATAATACAGCGGCAATTCTACATTTTCAAAAACGCTGAGTTCATCAATGAGGTTGAAATTCTGGAAAATGAAACCGATGTTGGATTTTCGTATCTGGGCGCGCCTCTTTTCCGAATACCTGGCCACGTTTTCATCCATGAAATAATAATTTCCGGAGGTGGGGGAGTCCAGGAGCCCCATGATGTTCAGAAGGGTCGACTTACCACATCCGGATGGGCCCATGATGGCGATGAACTCTCCCGGCTTTACCCTGAAATCGATGTTGTTCAATGCCCTGGTTTCCACCTCATCGGCCTGAAATACCCTCGCCAGTGATTCTGTTCTAAGCATAGCTGGATGATTTAGTTTTTAACCAGTTCGAGCTGGTTCCTGATGAGTTTATAATAAAATCCCTGTTTCTGCAGCAACTGCTCATGGTTGCCCGATTCGACCACTTCGCCCTTTTCAAGAACGACGATCTGGTCGGCATTCCTGATGGTGCTTAACCGGTGAGCGACGATGACGACCGTTTTACCTTTAAAGAATGCCGACAGGTTTTCAACAATCTTGCGTTCGTTAACGGCATCAAGCGAATTGGTCGCCTCGTCGAAAAAGAGGTATTCCGGGTTGCGGTAAATTGCCCGGGCAATCAGGATACGTTGCTTCTGTCCCTCGCTGATACCGGTGCCATCCTGCCCGATCCGCGTGGCGGTGCCAAGGGGCAACTGGTCGATGAAGTCATAGAGGATTGCGTCGTTGATGGCACGGGCCAGTTTTTTGTCATCGATGATTTTGTCGCTCAGGGCGATGTTGTTGGCAATGGTGTCTGAAAAAATGTACCCGTCCTGCATCACCGAACCGCAACAGCTGCGCCAGAAACTGCTGGAGAAGTCTTCGAGCGGCGTTTTGCCGACAACGATCTGTCCCGCCCCGGGCTTGTAAAATCCCAGCAGTAACTTGATAAGGGTTGTTTTTCCGCTACCGCTCGATCCTACGATGGCCGTGATTTTTTGTGCCGGGATGTGCAGGTTCATCTTGTGAAGTACGTAAGGCGAATGGGGCCCTTCGCGCTGGAACGAAACATCCCGGATCGAAATCCCCAGGTTTGCGGGAAGATGGCGCAGTCCGGGCGCCACCGGGTCCTCTTCGTCCTTCTGGCTGTTTACCTCGTCGAGGCGTTCCATGCTGATGCTTGCATCCTGCGCCTCCCTTATGAAATTGACCATCTGTTCCACGGGGTTGTTCAACTGCCCAAGGATGTACTGGATGGCAAGCATGGTGCCCAGGGTTAATGTTCCCTTGATGACCAGGCTGGCCGCCAGGAAGGTGATGATAATATCCTTGGTACGTACGAAAAAGAGTGCGCCGGCGCTCTGGTACTGGTTCAGGCTTAGGCTCCTGATGCTGAGTTTGTACAGGTTGCCCTGGATCTCCTCCCATTCCTCGCGCTTCTGGTCTTCACAGTTTTGCAGCTTGATCTCCTGCATGCCGGTGATCATCTGGATCAGGGTGTTCTGGTTTTCCGATAACCTTGAAAACCGCAGGTAATCAAGTTCCCGGCGTTTTTTCATAAACAGGTATACCCAGACTGCATACAGGGTGCTCCCAAGCAGGAAAACGAGGAAGATGGTCAGATTGTAATAGAGAAGCACGGCACCGAAGATGACAAATGTGATGGTGGAGAAAAGCACGTTCAGGGAACTCACGGTCAGGAACGACTGGATGCGCTGGTGATCCTGGATACGCTGCATAAGGTCGCCGATCATCTTGGAGTCGAAGAAGCCGATGGGAAGCTTCATGATCTTGCTGAGAAAATCGGAGATCAGTGAAATGTTGATCCTGATGCTCAGGTGCAGCAACACCCACCCTCGGACATACTCGATGACGGTGAGGCCGAGGAAGAGTGCCAGTTGCCCGAGCAGCACCAGTGTGATGAATCCCAGGTCGTGGTTCCTGATCCCCTTGTCGACGATGTACTGTGCAAGGAAAGGGAAGGCCAGCTGAATGACACTTCCCAGGATCATCCCCAGGAAAAGGCGAAAGATTGCCCGCTGCCTCGGTTTGATATAGGGAACAAGGAATTTTATTTTCGAGGTCCGGGGTGTCTCATCAGGCTGCTGTTCGAAATTTTCACCCGGCTCCATGGCAAGGCAGATGCCCGTTCCCTCTTCTTCGCTTCCCGACAGCCATCCTTCGAGGAACTGCTGTTTCGAAAGCACCAGTTTGCCGTGTGCAGGGTCGGCAACATAAACCTTCTGGCTCCCCCGTTTCTCGGCAATATCATATACAACCACGAAGTGCCGCTGTTTCCAGTGTACGATGCAGGGGAGCGGCGCCTCTTCAGCCATCTGTTTAAAGGAAATCTGGACCCCGGCCGTGTCAAAGCCGATGGCTTCGGCGGCATCACTGATCCCGAGGAGCGAAACCCCGTCGCGGGTGATGTAGCATTTTTCACGCAGCGTGGCGATACGGTATTTCTTGCCGTAATGCCGGGCAACCATCTGAAGGCAGGCGGGCCCGCAATCCATGGCATCGTGCTGGTGAAAAAAGACAAACTTCATCATTCGTATTTTAACGCATTCGCAGGATTTTCACGTAAAACCCGGAGTGTTTTGAGAAACAGGATCAAAGAAACAAAAATTCCTACAAATATGACCGATAACAGGAAAATGTACCAGTGGATGTCGATGTGGTAGTAAAACCGGTCGAGCCAGAAAGGCAGCAGGTACCATGCCAGTGGTATGGCAAAAACGGCAGCAATCAGGATATAGAGGATGAATTCTTTCTGGATGAGGTAGATGATGCTGAAGGATGAGGCGCCAAAGACCTTCCTGACCGACATTTCTTTCAGTCTCCGTTCAACGATCAGCATGGCCAGGCCAAACAATCCCATCCCGGTAATGATGAATGCCAGCAGGGAAAAGGAGGCCACAATCCTCGCAAAATTCTCTTCACCGACATACATTGCTTTCAACTCGCTGTCGAAAAAGTTGTAAGCGATGGGCGCCTCCGGCGAGCCGCTTTTCATCTTACGGCTGATCAACGCCTGAAGCTGATGCTCGTTTCCGGCTTTGTACCGGATGATCATGGTATTGCATTCCGATGGCCGGAGGGCGTACAGAGTGGGACCTATCTTTTTGTGCAGGGTATGGATGTTAAAATTGCCTGCAACTCCGACAGTGGTAAGGGTGTATATTATATTGTGTGAAGCGCCGTTGTAATTTATCACACGGGCAGCCTCCTCGTTGATGATCACCGGGTTGTCTTTGAGAGAATCCTGGTGGCCGAAATCATGACCTGAAACCATGCGCGCCCCAAGGGTGGTAAAAAAGTTATAATCGACGGAAATGCTCTCGAATTTGATTTTTTTATTGTTCAGGGACGGAACCCCGATGTTTACCGTTTTTGCGCTGGCGGTGGGAATCTGTATTGAAGATCCTGTACAGGAGCTTACATAGTCAAGTTTTTCAATATCATTTTTGAACATGCGGTAACTCCTGTTGTCGTCCTGGTTAAAGCTGACCACAAGGAGATGCTGCCGTTCGATGCCCTGGTCCCGGGTCAGGCAAAACCGGATCTGAAGATATACATTGATCAGCCCGATGAAAAGGACAAGCGTGATGAATATCTGGGTTACGATGAAGATCTTGCTCAGGCTCACCTTTTTATAAATGATGAAGTTGGATCTGAGCGCAGTTACCGGGTTGAGGGCTGAAAGATACAGCGCGACATATACGCCCGACAACAGCCCGATGACGACCGAAACGGCCGAAGAGACAGAAAGGTAAAGCAGGAGGTTGCCTGCATTGAGGTGCAGCTGGTAACCGTAATACTCTTCCAAAACCGGGTCGATCAACCCGATGAGAAGGTACGACAGCGGAAAGGCGAAGAGGGTGAGCAGTACCGACTCCGACAGGATCTGGCCAATGAGGTTGCCCCTGGAGGCTCCCAGCACCTTGCGCACGCCGATCTCCTTGAACCTCAGTGCCGCCCGGGCCGTGCTCAGCATCGAATAGTTGATCGAAGCCAGGAGGAGGATAAAAAAGGAGAGCGACAGGTAAATATAAAGGTTGCGGCTGCTTCCCCTGGCAATGAAATCATTCTGTATGTTCTCCGAATGAAGGTATATATCCCTCATATTCTGAAAACTGACACTCCCGGGGTCGAGGTTGGTCCTTGACAGGAAAGCAGGGATCCGGGCTTTGATCCTGTCGATCCGGGCCTCCTTTTTCAGCATGATAAAGGTCTGGGCGGTATAATCACCAGGTTTGTTCAGTTCTTCTTCAGGGTCAGGGTACACCTGGCGGAGCACCTCCTTGTAAAACCCGATCCCGGTAATAAAGTCGGCCTGGATCGTTGAATTCCAAGGCAGCCCGGCATATACTGCCGAAACAACCAGGGGATAAACAACCCCGTTTATGGAGACATGCAGAGTTTTGCCGATCGGGTTCCCGAAGCGGAACATTTTCCGGGCGGCACGGTCCGAGAGAATGACCTGGCCGGGGTCTTCCAGGAGATGCTTTGTTGAACCCCGGTAAAAATTCATCCCGAGCATTCCGGTAAGTTCAGGATCGGCACACAAAAAATCAGGGACCTCCTGGCTGACATCCCCGCTTTTTACCGAAACAGTTCCCATCATAAAATTCAGGTGAATGATCCTCGCAGAAGTTTCAATTTCGCTGAAACTTCCCGACAGGCTCGGCTTAAGGATAAAGGGACCGAAGCCACCCTTTTCACCGCTTTTATAGGTGTTGATGACCCGGTAAATGCGGCCGCTGTTTTTGAAGCACCTGTTGTAGCTGAGTTCATTGACGGCAAAGATGAGGAGGATAAACGACACGGTCAGGCCCAGGACAAGCCCCGCAAGATTGATGGAGGTGTAACCCTTTGTCCGGGAAAGGATGCGCAGCGAAATCTTAAGATTATGTGCAAGCTTTGGGAACCACCTCATGGGCAAACATGGCAAAAATTAAATTTCTTCGAACTGATTTCGTAATTGCTGATCGGGGGGCAAAGAAATTGGTAGAGGCAATTCTTACAGGGTTCAACCCCAAGGCGCCTTCTTTTCCAGCTGGTTCCCCCTTCAACCTCCTTGGCGACCAGTTCAGCGACCGACTCGCGGTGAATATTCCCCAGCGGGGCGTCGTTTACATTCGCAAAAACGGCACCGTCGGGAAATATTGTCAGCTTCCCGTAATCGTTCTCGTTCATCGTCATACGCGAAAACACCTGGTTCCGGGTAGGCCGTGATGCTTTGATATCGGCTTCTCCGATAAAGACCTGTTCCCTGAAAAAACCGGTGTTGTGCCCGTCCAGGTGAGGTTTGAAGTAGACATGTTTCGTGTTAAGCCCGGAAATCATCCCGATGCTTTCTTCAACTTCCGCGTTCGACCTGACCACGAAATTAAACTCCAACCCCTTTTGCTTCCCGTATTTTTTAACAAGTGCAGTCATCTGGTCCATTTCCTGCTGGCCGGCAGGAAAGGTCACATAGATGCAAAGCGATTCGTTTCTTTTCAGTTTTCCCGGAAGGGCAGGGGGCAGCAGGCTGAGCGGCATGTGGAACTTTCGGCGGAAAGGGGTATCAGCCATCATTTTACCGATTGAATCATACCACGGTGAGTCAAGGATGCCCGGCCCGGTAAAGTTGAAGGTGGCAAAAGGCAGGGTTGTCGTCTGGCGGATCACCGACATGATGGTTTCCAAGGAGAATTCTTCCCCCGGCCCGGCTGAATAAAGCGGGAAGGGGAACTGGGTGTATGCCCGGTCAAATGCAGCCATCCCGGGCCAATTGGTGGCGCTTACATGGAACGTTATTTCACGCAGGTGGTTTTCCAGTGCGAATTTGTCCTGTTTGACGATGGGCTGGGGCACGATGTTGAATGGTTTCGTCAATGACAATCCAGGGCTTTGTATACCTGCCATGAAATCATTCTGGAGTCCGGCAATGAACTCTTCCACGCCATTTTTCTTCAACTCCTCCCAGCCGATCTTCGTTACATAACCATTTGCAGGGTCGATCAACTGCCTGGTAATCTCCGCAATCCGGAAATTTCCATGACAGGCAATGTATTTCCTATTTACGGTGTTGTAATACAACACGTCATTATTCACGCATGCCACCTGCACATACGGCTCAAGGATGATCCACTGGAAATTATCAGTTTGCATGAAAGGCTTCCTTTAGTAATTTACTGTATAACGTGTAATCATTTTCGACCAGGTTGAACATCTTCTCCAGGAGTTCCCTGAAATGCTGTTCGTCCATGAAAAAATCGCATACGGGGTTTTCCAGGTCTGTCCTGGTGTTGAAGACACACTCCTTACAGTTGTCGGCAAGATAACACCGTTCGCAGAGTGACCTGATCTTGTCGAAATTCCGGTTGAACAGGTCGGCAATCGACCGGGAGTCAAGATGTACCTCCCGGTTGTGAAGATTTCCCAGTTTAAAGTCCCTGCTGATATGCTCACAAGGTAAAACAGATCCGTCTGCCGTGAGGTAAACCCGCAGGGAGAAAGGCAGGCAGGTAGCGGTTGGGACAAATGCCCTTGACACCTCATTGCCATTGATGCGGCTCATGATCTGGAAATGGTTCTTGAAGATGATGCCTGTGTACTTTTCGAGGGTGTTTGCGAGCTCCTTCACGGTGGGGTGTTCCATGAAAAGCCCGAGCATGTCCTTTTTATGATGGAATGTATTGCGCATCCCCGACAGGAAGGTCGTGGAAAATTCCTTTTTGTGCACCTCGTTGATGTTCGTCGTACTGATCATCGAGGTGAGCGGGGTTTTCCCGAACCTTTTTTTGAAATAATCCACCACCTCCTGGTAACTGTTCCTGTTATGCAGGACCGCGAGGAAGGAGATGTTGCGTTCAAAATAATCGGGGTAGCGCTCCCGTAGCAGGTCCAGGTGCCTGAGGACGATTGCATGGGTGGGCAATTCCCCCTTGAGAATCCTGAAGGAGTTGCCTGTTTCGTCCCCGTCGAGACTGACCGAAACGTCAAAATCGTTGGCAACGAGGTAATCCGTATGTTTTGACAGCAGTAACCCGTTGGTCGTCAGGTTGAATTTAAAGGTCTGCCGGTCACCATAAGATTCTTTCAGGTAGGCGACAACATCCCTGATAAAGGCAAAGTTCCGGAAGGGTTCGCCGCCATAAAAACTGACGATCAGGTGGGTTGAAGCCTTGTCCCGCACGCTCATCAGGTGATCGAGGGCGCGCTTTGCGGCAGCAATGCTGAACTTTTTCTTTCCCCGCTCCTGGTTGATGTAAAATTTGCTGTAGGTGCAATAGGTGCATGAAAGATTGCACTCCTCGGTTGTTTCAAATATTACCTGCTGAACCCTGGTCAGGTCGGTTTCCACGCGCGAGGGTTGAAGCCTGCCATTCAGGTTGACCTGCCGGGGTACTTTGAAAAAATCATGTTGCTTGAGAAAGCGGTATTTTTTCCAGTGCACCACCAGTTCAGCATGGCTTACCTGGAAATTTTCAAAAATGACGGGGTTGCCGTCATTTTTTGAAGTTTGTATAAATTCAGAAAGGTTTATTCCGGATACTTCCAGGTCATGCAGGCGGGAAATCACCGGGTGACATAACAGAACCTGGTTGCGAAAGGGACTGTAAAGAAAGGAATGACCGTTTAACGTGTTGAAAAAAACTGCTTGTTTCATGGTTTGTCATTACCATGGGAATGACCATGGAGTGGATGACAAAAATAGTGATTTTAAGCAGCAAATCAATGCTTAAAGCGATGTCTTCGTCTGTCCGGCTGCACTGGCTGCGGCGGTATTGTCGCACACGCACATGTCGCCGATCGAACCGCCTGATTGTTTGGTGGATATCATCGGGTTGTTCATGGAGCAGTAACATTTCACATCAACACCTCCCTTGATCTGGGCTAACTTGTTCTTTTCAAGTTCGACTTTGTGAAGGTTGATCAGGCTTAATTTTTTCATGGCTTCAGAATTAGAATTTTCAAGTGTTTTTAAACTGGCACACTTTAATATGCAAAAAATGTGCCATCATATTAAGTACTTTGAAACTAAGATATTAAAACCATTGAAATAGGTGTGATGTGTAAAAATGTGTCAACAATGTAAAGGGTGTAAAAATTTTACTGCCTTGCCCCTTAAAAGGCAAAACCCCGGAACTTACGCCCCGGGGGAATCATCGTTGGATGATCATACCTTTACCTTGCGGTAAATTGTAATTCGGATTGCTCCTGGTACATTTTGACTTTGCTTCGTACCTGCCTGTAATCAAGTTGCTGCAACCTTCCGGTTATCGCTTCGCCTCAATAAAAAAAACATTACGATACATTGTCGATGTAAAGATAGTGAATTCCTTTTCAAAATGTCAAGCCATTTACAATTTTTCTACGTAAAAAGGCAGTGAAAAATCACCGATAACAAGGGTGCCGTCCGATACCAGGACGATGGTGCCCCCTTTATAAGCGCCGCCCAGGTATTCAAGTCCCCTGAGCTCCCGCATGGAATAGCCCGGGTCGGTGGTCACTACCGGGAGCAATTTAAGCAGGTCGTCACGGAGTGAGAAGATATTGTTGCTTGCAAGCGATGTTTTTATTTTAGCCGCAGCCGCACCGGTATATTCAACTTTGGAAAGGGCTGCCGCTGGTGACGTTGAATTTGGCGCAGTATCGGACTTCTTCTTTGCGGTGCGGAGTTTAGCAGCATCAGCGAACATGCGTCCATAGGCATTGATGTCGTTCATGATGCTTTTCAGGGAACCAATGTCACGGTAAGAGGTTTCATTGATGGTTGTGCGCATATCCTTGAATTTTCTCATGAAACCCTCAAGCTGGGTTTGCTGCGCCTGGTCTTCGGGAAACCTTGTGGCGATGAGGTCCTTGTAAAAGGCTTCATATTTCCCGATAAATTCAAAATACTTATCCCGGAAACCCGACCATTGCTGGTTTTCAACCTCCACCAGGATGGCCTGCAATGGGATGTCAAGATTTGCGATCATCGACTTCAATGCCTGCAGCGCTTCGGCTGGTTTGAGACCGATATGCCCTTCAACCCTGTAAAATGGATATTCCGTCAGGTTGAATCTGAAGGGATTGGAAAACCGTTCGCGGCTTGCCTGGTGGCTGTCAAAGTAGTTGAAGGCCTGGTCGGCAAGGGTGTCGAGATCCTGCACCCTCCAGTATGAGTTGAATATTTCACTGCCGCCGTTCAACACTTCATAATAACATGGAACCGACCGGTCACCCAGCCTGAAGGCGTATCCTTTGTCGGGTATTAATTTCAGCCTTGCCGCTGCCGAGGTGCCGTTCTGCTTCACAAAAACATCCACTAGTTTTGCAGTTTCCGTAAAATGATTAACCAGCACGCTGATTCGCCGGCACAGGTTTGCCATGATGAGGAAGCCCGCCCTCCGGTCACGCGAACTCAGCGGAGATGTCCAGAGATAGCGGAATGCATCTGTTGGTGTTTCCGGGAATTGTCCCAGGACCAGCATGCGGTTGAACCGTGGGCCCCCTTCGGTGTTATAGTATTTATAGATAAAGTTGTTGTACTGTGTGATGAATTCGTTCATGGACAGCTGAAGGTCGTTCGCGAAAAGCAGGTAGTGCTCCCGGTATACCGGCTGTGCATCAAGATTGCTGATGATGACTTTTAACCTGGCAATCCCCTTTTTCAGCACGGTCACTTCGTCGGGAAGCAAGGTGGCTGCGGTAACGGTAATTTCGGTCATCTTTTCAGCCGCCTGCGCCAGGTTGTTTTTTGCAAGCGTAGTCACCCGGGTCACAAATTCCGCCTTGCCGGAAAGCTGGGATATGCCGCTGAGCCCGCCGAGCATCATTGACCCGATGTTATTGTAATATTGGTTGATGCGTGCAAACTGCGGACTATTGGCCAGGACGGCGATGGTATTGATACAATCTTCCTCCCCCCGGGTATTGCAAGTCCCCGGTGAACAATTTCCGAGTCTTGTCACTTTAATGTCGGCAAACAGAAGGAGTTTGTATTTTGACAGGAGGTCCTGTTCGGTAATGTCGATCAGGCGGGAAGCATCCTTAATTTCTGCTGTTTTCAGGTCGGCATCGGAGAGCAGGCGCAGGCAGGCAATGGTTTTATCTTCGGTAGCCTGCGGATCCAAAACCTTTGCAGGCATAGCCCAGTTCATGATGTACCTGAAATTCACAGTCTTGTCGGCTGGTAACGCTCCGGGCAGGCAGATGAAATAGCCATCCTTTGATGACCCGTACCCTGGTTTGATATCAACCGTTTTAATTTTGCCTCCTGCCGCAGTATAGCTGTAATCCAAGCCATCAATGATTCCCTGTCCGATAATCATACTACGGGTGACACGTTCGTGACATTCGAGAAAACTGAATGATTCATTGAGGTTATCGCTTGTGAGGAACTGGTCGGGAAGATATACCGGGTACTGGTTTTTAATATCTTTCATTTCCATATTGACATGGTTTAAGCGGTTTTTACTTTTTATTTCCCTTCTTGTTTGTTTTCCTGACATTTATTTTTACGGCCGGTAAGGCATTTGCAGCGGTTTCCCGAACCGGAACATTTTTACCCTCAGTGCATGGCTGGAATATAAAATCTTCACTACCTGCCAGCGTACTGTTATCCAGGATCACCGGGCTCCCTTTCAGGTTTCCTGAAGCGTCAAATTCCATCGAGTCGCACGAATCGAGTTGTGAAGGAGGATAAATGTTTTTTAATACGGAGAGTATGCCGATGAGGTCGCCCAGGGTTTTGATGTATTTGTCTTTGAACGGCTTTGCAGGTTTTACTGCCAGTTTATAGGCGCGCAGTGCCGACAAGTAGGCGCTGTAGGCCTGTTCAAAAAGGTACATTTGCTTTGGCCCGACCCAGCAGATTTTGACCCCGGCATGAGCGGGTGCCTCCATCCTGAATTGTTGCTCGATATATTTTCTGAAGTCCATCCGGCCGCTGATACCGAGCCATCCGGGCACCAGGACGGTGAGCCGCATGGAATAGGTATCGTAAAAGATACAGTCGTTCAACGGGTCGGGCAGGATTCCGTTGCTGCACATCTGCAGCAATGATTGTTTTGGATCGGTTTCGAGGGGGCGCAGCAGGATATGCTCCACGATGTGGAAGCCGAAGGTTTTTTCAAACGGTTCAAGACGGTTATCGCAAAAGTTGTATATATCTTGACCCGTAATGACAATATTCCCCTGGCTGTCGGTAACAGGGATGGCAAGTTGTTTTTGAGGGTTCTCAATTCCCAGGATCCTGGAGATGCGTTTCTCAATGACGGCGGTATTATCCGGCGACGGTGGTTCCAGGTAATTGACAGCATGGGAACGGTCGGAGCTGAGTTGCGGGTAGTCTTTCAGGAATGCAATTTTCCCGTTGATCTTTTCCTCGTCCGATAAAATGTCGTATGAAATCCCGCTGCCGGCCTGGGAAAACTTAAAAATGCTGAAGTCGGCGAACCGTTCGCTGAAACGGCCCAGGAGATGATCAAGGAAACGGTTTCGGCGGTCCGACCGGGTTTCGGCAGTTTCCACGATATCCTGGTATGGGTCGTAAGAACCGAATATTTTTTGAAAATCGTTTATTTCACGGTCCGACAATGCTTTATAAACATAAGTCGGGGCAGAACTGCTGTCTCTCCATGAAAGCAGGTCTTTGACCGAATTCAACTGGGCCAGGTAGTCGGCCAGCAACTGGTCGAAAAAGAGCAGGAAGCCCTTTAACTGAAGCCTCTGCGCCTTCCTGCGGGGGGTGGCGCTGTCGGGAACACCCTCCCTGCCTGTCATGTATGCCTTTGGAAAATCATCCTGAACGGAGTAATAGTCAGAAACCGACCTGTTGGTGCCATCAGGATAGGGAAGATCGTCGGTAAAACCAGTTATTTTTCCCGGGATGGGAACCAGGGAAGACAAGGGTGGCGGGGTCACAAAATGGGCCGGGAAATAGATAGCCCCCTTGTGAAATGTGATTTTGTTCAGTTTCTTTTTGGGAACCAGATTATAGTCGAGCATGAACCGGAAACTGGCATTCGCCGGGTCGGTAAGTTTAAGACTGTATTTCTCTCCGACTTTCAGCAGTGTGTAATCGCCGGTTTTGGCATCAAGCCGGTAACTGTCGAAATGGATCTCCCTGATGGCCCTCACCCCGTCAATATCCATCAGCAGGTTGATGACATCCGAGACGTAGATCACCTCGCGGTGGTTGTACTGTGCCAGTTCATCCAGGTCAATGAAACCCCGTATGGCGGCGGGCCCCTCGAACACCTGATCGGCAGTTTTACCCTTTTCCAGCAGTTCTTCAATGGTGTAATCCGGAACAGGTGGACTTATATAATGGTACACCGCCCTGATAACGGAGGCGTAAACTTCTTCGGGTCTGGCCTGCGGCGTGAGTTCGATATCGGCGCATAATGCCACGGTTTCCCCGGCAACCACAACCACATCATGAAAATCTTCGCACAGGTTCCGCTTCTCAAGTAGTTTTTTCCTGACATGCATCCTGTAGGCATCGTTGATCTGGGTCACGGAGTAATTGCCATTGGCCCCGTTGGGAAGCCCTTTGACAATGGAAGCAAGGAATGGTTTGAAATTCCTGGTATTCAGCAGTTCGGTCTCTTCCAGTTCGATCCTCGCGTTGTAGAGGCCCCTTAGCCTGAGTTTCGCCGCACCGAAATAGGGTGACTTGAATGAAAGCTGGCTCTTTTTTTCATCAATGTACACGGCGGGACTGTAATCCTGGTCGTCAAGGAGGTCAAACCAGATATTCCTGACGCCGGGCACAGCATCGATGATGTATTTCCTGTAATCTTCCACTGTCACCGGGTGCGAGGTAAGGATCTCCTTCGCGGTATAAAAGGCCGAATCTTTTGCAGGAGCCCCGTCTCCGTCCCGTGTGAGCAGGTCGGCGACCGGGAAGGAGGTCCGGTAGCCAAGGTCGGTCAGCGCATAGCATAGCAATTCGAGGATGGTGATCCCGGGGTCGTGGATGTTGTAGTCGGTCCACAGGTTGCTGCCCAGTTGTGTGATCTGGTCAATAGCCGCAGCACGCAGGAACAGGTAATCTTCGGCATTTGGCCTTTGGGGCGATGTATCGATCAGGTATTTATCTTCGGATGACATGTCAGATTGCAGTTATGGAATGTGAGGAAAAAGAGGTCAGGATCACATGTTCATTACTGCCGGCGATTTCTTCATCACACTTGAAAATGGTGCCGTCGGTCAGGTGCTTGTAAACATCAAAGGCAGTAATGTAATCGGTGTAATCTCTCTCCTCGATGAAATCGATGATCTGTGATTTGTAAATTTTTCCCCCGAAGGTCGGTGCGGTACTGGCATCGATGCTCCATGGAGCAAGATATCCCTTCAGATCGGTAACGAGCTGGTTGCTGTAGAAAGTGATGTCACCGTATGCTTTCTTCAGCGTAACCTGGCATCGGACCTCCAGGCACTCGTAAACCGGGTTTGCCACCTGAAGTTTTACAAAAGGGGAGGTGCCCGTTTTTACGAACCCGGCCACCTCCTGTAAAAGGCTGAGGCTGACCCTGGGTTGCAGCAGGTTCGTAAATGCGACATTGGAGATATACGGCAATACGACCACCAGTACTTCACCGGGGGCATATTCGAAACCGGGATTTGAATGAGAAATGCACTTTGCCTTGAGTATCGACGGGAAGTTCTGCAATACGATCCGTTCATAATCCCAGATGCACCAACTCCTGTTTTTATGCCGCAACCGTTCACTCACGCGGGTGCAGAACTCCCGGCTGTCTTCGGCAAGGCGGCCGCCATAGGAATCATAGGGCTGCGTGACCTTTTTAATACCGGTGATGCGCTCTTTCAGTTTCGTGATCGTCCCGGCAGGAAGGGCTTTTCCCAGGAAGGAGAGGTCATTCCCCTGATCGGTGAAAACGGCTTCAATAGCCTGGGTGTGAATCCCGACCAGGTTCGGGTATACGTCGCTGCCGGCAGCCACCGCGCCTTTGATCCAGACAAGTCCATCGGTGAGAATGGTATGTGCGGAAACAGCAGCGGCAGGAATGTTGAATTTGATATACCCGCTCCTGGTGAAGCGGTTGGTGGTGTTTTCAACGATCTCACTGTCGGTGAACCTGGTCCATTGGTTCCCGGCCAGGTAATACCAGTTGAGCCGGTTCGAATCATCAGGGCTTTTATCGACATTACCGGTATTTTCTTCCAGTTTGAAGTAAACGCTTACCACCTCGGGTTGGTTGACCTGGCTCAGACCGGCAAGCCACTGGCCTTCATCTTCGAACCCGGGGATCATCGGCTGGCGGGGGTCGCTAATCTCATGGCAGCCGAATGGCAGGAGATGAAAAAACCGGCTCTCATCCTCAGCGGACATGCCAAGTGTGGTTGTTGCGGTGTAATCAATCGAAAGGCTTTCAAATTCAGGGGTGTAGGGGAACCCAGGCAATCTCAGCCCCGATTTGTTTGTCGCATTCTCGGTGGCAACCAGGGTAAAAAGGGCAGGAAAGGCCCTATGCCCGAAATCGTATTGAAGTTCGATCCTGGCAAAGCCCTGTCGTGCCGATGCGGTGTAACCTTTCACCGGTTCATAGGAATATTCAGACACCAGGTTGCCCCCCGGCAATCCCTTCGGACTGAAAACATTTTGCCAGAAATCGTGTGTTTTGCTGATGCCCTGTTTGCCGTCCAGGATCCTGTACGGGTCGGTGTACAGGGTCGAAGCATACCCGGCCGGAGTGTTCAGGCTGAGCTCTTTCCATTGACCGTTATCCAGTACCGAGAGTTTCCCCGGAGGATGCCCTGGCTCGAACGTTTCAAACTGGGCGGTGTCAAAATATTTTTTTTGTGAAACGGGGTCGCCGGGAAATAGCTTGTTCAGACCATCTTCCCAGGTTGCATAATATTTCCTTATATTTCCGGGTAATCCCTTCCAGTTGATCCCCAGGTTGAAGGACTGCAGGTAACGGTTGAAAATGTCGGGACTACCGATGTAAAAAGTCGATTTGCTTTTAGCCGGGATTGCACCGAAGGGATGAAAGGGCTTGGTGGTGTCAACCGGCCCCGAATCGCCCTGGAGGACGATGTTTTTCACGCCGCTTACCTGCACGATGACCCGGATGCCGGAGGCGGTGATGCCATTTAAAGCCTTGCAGGTATTGTTGAAAAGCGGGCCGGAAGTCCCGGTGTTTTTGATCGTGAAACGCAGGACCGGGTGACGTGTGCTGAAGTTCCCGCCATGTACCGCTGATTTGTATGGTGTGAAGGCAGGCTGGCCGGGGTTGACCCTGATGACCAGGTAATCGTTCTTCACATCGCTCCCTGCTGATGGAACCTGCCCCGCCAGGGCTGTTTCAGTCCATCCCATCTCGCTCGTATACTCGGCGATGAGCCCGGCACGATCGATGGCCGAAGCACCGGTTATTTGCAGGGTGATCCTTCGTTTTCCCTCTTTCAGGTTCAGGATGGGGGAGGCAACGGCAAAGCCAAGGGAAGCGTATGGGTTGACGGGGTTTCCAAAGGTGTACATGCTCCCGGTTCCGGCCGGGTTGTCCCTGATGATGTTGTCGGTAAATGCGTTGGGCGAAGCATGGAGGCTGATCATGGAACCGTCATTTTTCCGGTTCAGGAAAATTGTCTTCATTTCGGCAGGCCTGGCCTGGTTAACGATGAGTTCGGAGACGGTTTCATAGTGCAGGTCCTTTCCCGACGGGTCTTTCCCGCCCAGGAGCACCCTTCCCTTTTCAACTTTGACTTGTTTTGCCGGTTTTTCCGGTTCGAAAAGAACAGCAACCTTATCGGGTATGGCTGGTTGTTGCGACAGTTGAAGGATGACCTTGTAATAATAATCGAGGTGACGTTTTGTAACCTGGTTGAGGTTTTCCTGTGCGATGCCGAAGATTTTCAGGAAGGCGAGGAGCAGGGCGAGGTGGGGTGAAACATTCTGGTCGGGGCCCCGGCTGGCCATCTTTGAAAGTTTCTCTTCCGTCAGTTCGTCAAAAAAGGCAGTCCAGGAACTTTCTTCAATATTGAGTTCGTTGTAATATCTTACCAGCCCTGCATAACCTTTTGTCTGCCTCACCAGGTCAAGGATGGTGCGCTCATCAATTTTAACATAGGCATCCTCCAGTTCCACCGGGAACCTTTCAAATCTGAAGGTCCCTTCGCGTTTCAGGGGGTGCGGGATCTTACAACCATTTGCCATTTTTACGCTGGGTTAGGAGGTTTATGGGCGATCATGAATTAACATTATGCTGGGGTAAAGTCATCGTTCCCTCCTGGAGAAAGAACGGGTAGACCATGTTGTGCCTTGAGTTTGTCGCCCTTATGCGGTAGGTGACGCCAATCATGATCAGGCCCTCCTGGTCTGTGGTGCTTAATGTCACATCTTCGGGGTTTACACGGGGCTCATAATAATATATCGCCGTGAAAACGAGGTCCCTGATATAGGTCTGCAATGAGATCGTCAGGGGCTCGAACAACATTTCGCTGAGGTTGCATCCGTAGCCGGGTTGCATCAGGCGCTCGCCGATGCGGGTCGCCAGCAGCACCTGGAGACTGTTCTGAATGTCCTCCTCATCGGAAATCATCCTGGCACCCCCGGCGGCTTTTGAAAATTCCGGCGGAAAACTCCAGCCGGTTCCCAGAAACGATTCAAAATTATCCATGTTATTATCCTCCGATCATTACTGTTGGGCAACCCGCTGCGATTCATACCCTTGCTGCTGGTGGCAAAGCCTGTTTGTTAATTGATCATTACCATGCTTCCTTTTACGGTTGTTGTTCCCGAAGCCGATATCTCGGCCGAAGCCGAACCCTCCGCTTTCATTGCCGCGTTAGCCTTCAGTGAAATATTCACACCTTCAATACTGACGTCCCCGCTGGCTTTGATCGTGATGTCCTGTGCGCTCTCCATGCTGATCCCGGTTCCCGACATCACCACCTGGTTTGAATTTTGGTCAGTGAGCGTGATCTGTTTATCCTGTTCGCTGAAAACCATTTTATTTCCGGCCGGTGTTTCAATGGCAATGATTTTGTTTTCGTCGTCAAACTCCAGTTTCATATGCGAGCGGGTGTAAAAACCCTTGATGTTGTTTGTGTCGGCAGCCGTTACCGGCGCAGGCAGGCTGCTGCTGTTGAGCATCCCGAGCACGATGGCTTTCCTGGGATCATCATCCAGGAACCCTACGATCACTTCATCGTTGATTTCAGGACGGAAAAAACTGCCCCTCTGGTTCCCGGCATCAAGGGTTGCCACCCGGGCCCAGCATGTATTCTCTCCATCGGCTATTTGAGGCAGTTTTATTGAAATCCGGTCGTCACCCACGGGATCATTTTCCAGTGCGACCACAATGGCAACCTGGAGCCCGTGAACCGGTGGCAGCGCCCCTGAAGCGGCCCTCGCCCCGACATCATCAAACTGGTTTGCAAAGGCGACGGGCGACAGACCGAATTGCAGATCGGTTTCCCAGGTGCCTCCCGCGATTGACTGGCTCACGCCGCTTACGAATGCCTGGCCGTTAAACCGGTTACCAACGCCGTACAGGGTGATCAGGTCACCAGGATTAACGGCTGCAGTGCCGGTACATTTTACTCTTCCCCTGATCTTCGCGAGGTTGTTTCTCAATATCAGTGCTTTGGTGAACTCATCCGCCTCCTGTTCCGGTACCGGTGCATTGATGAAGAGGTGGAAAGTTCCTGTCCCGAGGGCCGTTGCAAGATCGGAAACGGAAAGATTCCCTTCAGCGGAAGCGACAGAAGATCCGGGTTCATCTGAGACAGTAATTTCCTGGTTGGCCTCATTCCAGGTCGTGGCGGAATAATTGTTGAAAGAATTCCTGGCATCGATCTCTCCTTCGAATTCAAGGATGGATGAACCGTAATAAAGCGAAAGTACACTCCCCGCATTGAGCGAAGGAGCTTTGACCGTGATTGTGTCGTAACCGGGAATGACGGTCTTGCCATTTGACTCGGCCCGCATGTTGATAAAATCCCAGTCGGTTGCATTGTACTGGACCAGGCTCTCCTGCTGAACATTCGTCGCCTCCACATCCGAAGTGATGTTCCCGCTGTTCAGGATCTCCTCAATGGCTTCAGAGTCCTTCATGTTGCTGAACACCTTGTTTTTGTGGGTCAGGGTAAGGATAAAGGCCGCATGCTTGGCCACAATATTCAGCGTTGATGCCTGTTCCTGCAGGATTTTTATGGCATGTTTCACGATAATCCCCTTAAAAATCGTCTCATTGATCCCGTGGTAACCGGCCCTGATCTCGATTGCTTTACCGGGGATGAGAACATCCGCGTTGCTGACCTCGAAATCCTCGGTAGCTACATCGCCGTCAAGCAGCGTAATCTCGGCCTGGGGAATCCTCGACAATTCCCGGGTAATGAGAACGGAAAGCAGGCGGTATGCAGGGTTAAGTTCCACTCCTTCTACAAGGATGGTGTAGGAGGGGAGATCACTCGGGGCGGAAGTTGGCACCAGCCGGCTGTCGGGCATCGTCTAGGAATTTAATTTTTTTAACGGAGGGAAAAAGACCACGGTTCCGGCTTTCACCTCCCTGAAATTGTTCATCCCGTTCTTCCGGGCAACATCCAGGTAGTAATCATTGCTGCGGTAAATTCCGAAAGCCATTGAAACGAGCCGGTCGCCGTCTTTGGCAACCCTCTTATGCGTAAGGTCGGGAGAATTCTTGTTGTTGATCAGTTCGCTGAGCTCCTGGTCGATGCAACTGGTGAAGACGCAATTTACCTTTGCACGCAGGGGATTCCCGTTGGGAGTGAACAGGTTGTAGGTGATGTCGATGGTTTTCAGCACACACTTGAGCAGCACCGAGCCGAACCTGATCATGACATAATTGGGCTTGTGTTCGTCCGACTTATAGGTGTATACTACATTGAGCAGTTGCTGTACCTCGTCGGGAACCACCTTTTTCACGCCGTTTACAGGTTTCACGCCATCTATGACAAACTCAAACACATAATCCTGCGGCTTGATCATCTTAAACCGCATTTCACTGGAGGTGGAACCGGGGGGCTGACTCTCCTCCCGGTCGACCCGGAGCTTGACTGCGAGCGAGGCGGGGTTGAACATGGTCTCATACACACCGGCATCGGGGTCCTTCTCCGTGAAATTATTGTTCCTGTACGCAGTGAGGGTCATCTTGGTCAGGTGGCCCGTTTCAGAGGTTGTACCAGGCATCAGCGTTCGTTTTTGGTTTTACACTTTTTCAATACCTCGTCGAGGATCTTCTGCAAACGCTTTGCATCATCTTCGGGGGGGACCTTGACGGGATGGTCTGCGGGATTATCGCTGATCGTAGCGCGAATCACCAGTTCGTTAATTTCAACAGGCATGGTTTCAAATTGTCAGTTCACGAAAATGGTCATAGGCCAGCTCCATGGTTTCAATAACCAGGGAGTTGTTATTTGCGTTAAATTCAGACACCAGGAGTTTTACCGGGTAGACATTGCTGAAATTCCAGCTTTTAACCGGCGTATGGAGTTCATTGAGCAGGGTGACAAGCACGTTGCATGGCTGGATGTCCAGGTTGTTGATGGCTCGCCAGGCCCAGTCGGAGAGGGTCGAAGCGATCGGGAATAGTCCCCGTTTCAGGACAAGGTTTGGATGCCTTGCCCTGCCCGGGAGCTTGTGAACAAACCGGTTTTCACCTCCCTCCTCCAGTTCTTCGACGGCAAGCTCGGCCGATAGCCCTGATACCTCGGCAAACTGTGAGTCAATGGCCGGCAACATACCCGGCAAACCACTGAAGGTCACGGAAAAATGAAATGCGGGCAGGGGATATTGTATCGTCTCTGTCATTTGTTCGTCCAGGCCGGTCCGTTGTTTGCGCTACTGGTTTTCAACCGAAAGGCCCTCATGTGCGATCTCCATCAGCTCAATGGCGACCTCGTTCCCGGAAGCCCTGAGGGTACTTCCCTCAATCTTCACGGGAAAGGCATTCCTTATTTTCCACACCATGACGGGTTCATGGTTCTCGTTGAGGAGGCTGATGGTGATGTCGCGGCGTTCGATCTTGTTCAGCTGGTGCGTGTTCCACCAGTTGTAGAATTCATTGTCGGAGGCTGTAACGCCTCGCTTCAGCGTAATGTTCGGATACTTCTGCATCCCGGGCATTTTGATGACCGAATAGTCGGGACTGGAGCCGTCGCGGTATTCAATGACCTGGGTTTCCATGTTTAACCCCGACACCTCCGAAAATCCGAAGCTGGAACCACCCCAGTCAACCCTGAAGTGAAATACCGGTAAAGGATATTTTGTTGCCATATCTTATAAAGTTGAATTCGTTAAAGATTGTTTTTTAGGATTGCTGCAGTTTGTGAGAGAATCTCAGGATGATGAATTCGGCAGGGCGCACGGCTGCTAGGCCGATCTCGATGATGAGTTTGCCTTCCAGGATATCCTGTGCCGTCATGGTGTAGCCCAGGCCCACATTGATATAGTAGGCCTGTTCAGGTTTTGCGCCGGCCAGGGCGCCTCTTCTCCACAGGTTGTTCAGGAAGTTGTCGATCTGCCCGCGGACCTTCGCCCAAAGGTTGGCATCATTCGGCTCAAACACCGCCCATGAGGTTGATTTTTTGCAGCTCTCTTCCACGAAGCTGAAGAACCTGCGCACGGGAACGTATCTCCATTCGTTGTCGTTCCCGGCCAGGGTCCGGGAACCCCAGACGATGATTCCTTTTCCTGAGAAGGCCCGGATGGCGTTAACCGATTTCCCGGCATTCGGATCGACATTCAGCGATTCCTGGATGGAATCGTCGATGAATTCTGATACACTGTTCACCGAATTGATGCTTATGTTGGCGGGTGCCTTCCAGACACCGCGGGTTGCATCAACCGCTGAAATAATCCCCGCGATGGCCCCCGAAGGCGGAATTGTGGTGGATTTGGAGTTCAGGGAATTGAGAATCCCCTGGTAGAACGGAAGGTATTTCACGACGCTGTCGGCCTGGGTCGATTCGTATGCGAGACCCATTTCGGTCAGGGAGAGGAGGGCGTTGGCAGCAACGGTAAAAACCTCCCTGAGTTTACTTGCACATTGTGATATCTTATCGGTAGCCGCCGGACCGGAAATGAAATTCGGGTCGGCCGCGCTAATCACCATGGCCTTCAGCTCGTCGGAAAGGAATTTCGCCGAAAACCCGGTGTAGGTGTTCGGGTTGTTGAACAGGATCTTCGTCGCCAGGAACGCCTCATTGTCAAGGTCGATCAAATCCTGCATGCTCCCCTTTACATTGTTTTTGACAAACGATTTTGCCGAGGCCAGGAAATCGGGGTTTGTGATGACCCTGGTGAGTGCGTTGACCGGATTGTCGGTGACCAGCCCGTCAATGTTCAGGAGAAGATTCCAGGTGAAGTTGAAAACGGATTGCAGGTTCCCGAGCGTACCGGGAGTGTTGATATAGGCATTGAACTTTGTGTTGAATATTTCGCTGATGGTATCCCCCCCGCCCTGGGCGGCGATGAAGGCAGCGATGCCGGTGCTGATGGCATCGTTGTCGGCAACCAGGTTTTCGACACCGGCAAGACGGTCTTTTATCTTTTTCCCGTTTTCATCCACATCGGTGTCTTTAACGAGGGCCTTCAGGGTTGTGGTGACCCCCGATTTTTTCAGGTTGGCGTTGATGGCCCTGAAAGAAAATGTTTTGTCATAACCGGTCCTGACCCACGGGTGGTAAGCGGCGCCATATTTCAGGTTATTCATTCCAACATTGTTCCTGAATGACTCGACATCCGCGCCAAGGGTATTCCCTGTGGCTGAGTCCTTTACGTCGAGAATCGCGAACCTGTCGCCAAGGGTTGCACATTGCAGGAGAGCGGCTTGCTGAAGGGCCCCCAGTTTATCTGCGGAAAGGGAAACCGCGTCGGGGAAAAGGATCAGTGTTGGCTCATCATATTTTTTCAGCTGTTCCAACCCGCCGCGCAGCCCCTTCGTGACATCCCCGAGGTCGATGGCATTGCTGTAGTTCCCGACGGAGACAATGTAGCAGGCCCCGCCGCCGTTGTCGTAAAACAGACGGATGCTGTCGTACAGGATGTATTTGCTGCTGTTCACCACGGTGGTGGCCGCATCGGGTACGTTGTAGATATCGAGGTTTACGGAGATATCGGCGTAGGAGGGTCCGGCCCCGAAGAATTGCTCATATTCAAGCATGCTGGTGACACGGGTTGGAACATTCAACAGGTCGTTGGCAGTCAGATTCATGGCCTGGAAGGTGTAACCAATGAAAGCCGGAATGGCAGTCTCCACTTCGGCGACGGAAGGTGGGAATTTAGAGATCTCTTCTACGTAAACTCCCGGGGTTTTGTAAGATGTTGCCATAATTGTCGGTTTAATAAAATATTTGCGTTAAAGTTTCTGGATCGTATGGGTGAAATTCACAAAGTTTGTGTCGGATAAATCGGTCGGGTAGGTTAAAAAGCCTGTCCGTGTAATCTGGATCAAAATGATGGTAGCTGTAAATTCACTGCGGGTATCCAGGAATATCTGGTCCGATTTTGACCCGATCTCCAGGATGAAAAACCCGGGAGCATATAAGTGCATGTCCCATGAACATGTAAAAAAACCATCGGATTGCATGGCATTTCCACCGGCAACTGTTTGTCCCGAAATATTTTTAATGAAGTAAGGCGCATAGGTTATCGCGTCCAGCCCTGCATCGGAGGCGTTTACTGTGCATGACCCGGCACCGGGCAATACTTTTGTCTTTTCATATTTCAAAGCGACCGGACCGGGTAGGGCAGTCTCCTTATTCCCGGTGAACAACGTCGGAAAACCCAGCAACTGGCTCGCCGGGTCGGGAAACATGATTAATTTTCCGGGAAGTCCTGCATCGTTAAAACTCAGGGTGAAAAACATCAGTTCATTGATTTCCATCGGGTAGAGGGGATCGATTCCGGTTAAACTGCCGTTCTGCATCCCGGGAACAAATACCTCAATCTGGCCGGGGTTTACGCGGTACCTTATTTTTTGAAGGTCGAACAACACAAGCGTGGAGGGGGAGGGTTCAAGCCGGAGACCCGTCGCCGAAGGCAAACCTGCGGTTTCGTACTGTATATTGACGCAGAATAGTTTCCTGTACCAAGTTATAACCATGGCTACATTTTGTTAATCAGATCAATGCCGATCCCGGTCACCTCCCGCACCTGGTCAAGCATCCTGTCATCCTGGATGAGCAGCAGCCGAACCTTGTACATGACCGAGGGGACCGGACTGTGTCCTGCCGATATCCAAAAAAGATTTTCCTGTTCAATAGTCTGGGTGTGAAGTTCAACCATCAGCGATTCCAGGACCGAGGCCTCTCCCGTGAGATCAGCCTGGCCGAATGTATTTTTCCCCTGGAGGATCGACATGATAAAGGAGACCTGCCTGAGGGCTTCCGTGTATGCAGCGGCGTCGAACAGCGCCGAAAACAGGATGTAAAGGTTGATCTTGATCTCTGGATTGATGACGGTATAAAAATCGCTGGCGGGGTCGGCCTTCCGGTAATAATTCTGGTTCTTAAGGATGTTTTCCTCTTCGATGTGAATCAGGGTCAGGTGGATCTTGTTGTCAGCGGTGGTCTCTTTTCCAAGCGGCCCGGTTTTTACACTTTCGGTGGCCGGTGACAGTCCAAGTTTTTGGTTGAGTTCATTGTTAAGGAACTGACACAGGAAACCTAATGCAAGATGGATCATTTAATACCTTATTACAACCAAACAAATGTAAATACTTTTTTATTTAAAAAAATAGTATCAGCTTTGTTTTTTAAAAAATAATGCAATGAACCGCAAGGTACATATCAACAAACTTATCCTGGATATAAGGTATCCATTGGTTTCCGATGGTCAAGAAGCCCTTGCAATGGCGCGTAAAGGGTTTGAAAATTTGATTTTGCCTGAGCTTGATAAAATTACAGATCATTTACCTGACCGCGATATCAGGATCGGTCAGATAAATCTCGACCTTGGGGTGATCCGTGAGACAGAACTGGCCGAAAAACTGGCATTGAAGATGGATGATGCATTCAAAAGTGCTGCAAATTCAGAGATGACAAACGGTCAGGATTATCTTTCCGGTGAAAAAAGGGCGATTGGTGACCGGGAGGAGGTGGGAATGCTTATTTCATACCTGGTCCTGGGTTATTACAGCATGCCGTTCGGGAAAGCAGGGGAATCCCTGCCTGAAGAATGGCTGAGCCGGGTCCTTTGGGGAGATGACCAGGAACTCATCAGGTTGATTTATGAACTGCTGGGGGGTACCCAGCTTTCGTTATGGAACCGCGAACAGGCACTTTCAAGATTGCTGCAGCTGGTCGCTCCGGGAGACAGGTTGAAATTCCTCGAAAGATTCAGCGACCTGTTGTCCGGCCCTTTGCAAGAAAAGACACGCAAGATCGTCCGGCAGCTGGAAGCGCTGAACCCCGGGCATTTTCTGCTGGTGGAAATAACCGATACCTTAAGTCACCTGGTCCTTCTGCATCGTAGCGGCGACGATACGGCTGAAGTCAACAATGCAGTCGACCGTTTCTGGGACCTGGCAAGATACAACGATACCCAAAAGGAACAGGTTCGCCGGGAAGGGGAGGGTGATCCCGGTCGCGCAGCGCCGGCGAATGGGATGCTGCCTGGTTTTTACGGGGAAAGACTGGTGCCCCTGTTCCCGGAAAGGCCGGGGGGCGTTCATGATGAACATAAGGAGGAACCTGCCCCTGATATTTTTGACATTCAGGAGCGGACCTTCATCATGAATACCGGGCTCGTTCTTCTTGTACCGTTTTTGCACCGTTTTTTTGAAAATGCCGGTCTCACGCACGAGGATGAATTTGTTTCCGGCCGCCACAGGATGCGGGCGGCATTCCTGCTGCACCGCATCGCGGAGCCTTCAGGGGCGTTTCATGAAGATGTCCTGCTGTTGAATAAACTGTTATGCGGCATCCCGGCGTCTGCAAGCGTCGACATTCACCAGAAACTGCTGCACCGCGAACGCCAGGAAATTGCCGATCTGCTCGGATCGGTCATTGCACATTGGAAAGCGCTTAAGAATACGACCAGCGCGGGTTTCCGCGACGCCTTTCTCCGGCGGAAGGGAACAATCGAAAAAAGTGGTGCCGATTACCTGGTAAGGGTTGAAACCCTGCCGCACGACATCCTGATGTCGTCCCTCCCATGGAGCATCGGCATGACCAGGTTCCCGTGGAACGATTACACGGTCCATGCCGAATGGAATCTGCCATGAAAATAAATTATCCTGAAGAGGCTCCTTTCATCCTTTGATTTTTCCTTTATCTTTACCATACGGTTCACTGCTGTTTTCAGTCCATGTAACTGGTGATCCGCGGGAATTCCATATCTGAAATCAAATCCGAATCATGAACCAGCTGCCTAATTTGCTCATCGTCGACGACTCTGAAAAGAACCTGGTCCTGCTTGAATTCATCATCAGGAAAATCAATGTCAACCTGATCCAGGCACTGTCGGGTGTTGAAGCCCTGGAAAAGGTGGAGGGGATGGAGCTTGCCCTGGCCATCATCGACGTCCAGATGCCCGACATGAACGGTTACGAACTTGCCCTGAACCTGAATGCAAGGAGGTCGGGCGACAAGGTTCCCGTCATCTTTCTCACAGCCAATTATATCGATAACATCGAAGTATTCAAGGGATATAACTGCGGAGCCGTTGATTACATCTTTAAACCGATCGACAATTATATCCTGCAATGTAAAATAGGAGTGTTCCTCGACCTGTTCAACCAGAAACAGACGATCTTCAAGGATGCGGCGCTGCTGAAGCAATCGGCGGTTGAATCAGCCCGGGTCAACGAAGCATTGAAAAAAAGCGAGGAAAGGTATCACACCATGATCAAGGCTTCCCCCGACGGCATCTTCGTTACCGACCTGCAGGGGGTCATCACAGAAGTCTCGGAGGTTGCCATGGTTCTTTACGGAACCGCAAATCCTGCCGACCTGATCGGGAAACATTTTTCTGCCCTTATCTCTGCCGATGCCCGGAACAAGGTTGAGGACATCTTCGAAAGATCCCTGTCGGGAGGGATGGCGCAAAACCTGGAAACAGGCTTCCGGAAAAAGGATAAATCGCTTTTCATCACCGAAGCCAGTTCCGCATTGTTGCACGACCCGGGAGGGAACCCGATCTCCTTCATGATCATCATCCGCGACATTTCCATGCGCAAAAAGCTCGAAATGCAGCTGATCCATTCGGAGCGGATGGCCGGGCTGGGGGAGATGGCATCGGGAATCGCGCACGAAATCAACCAGCCGCTCAATACCATCTCCATGTCACTCGACAACATCCTGCACGAACTCTCTTCGGATGAAAAAATAGAGAAGAGTTACCTGCACAAGAAAACTGAAAAGGTCTTCGATAACATCACCCGTATCCGGAACATCATTGACCATATCAGGGTCTTCTCCAGGAGTCACGACGATTACATCCTGACCGATTTCAGCATCAATTCGAGCATCCTGAACGCGGTTTCGATGATATCCGAACAGTTCAAGCATCACGGCATCACACTCGATCTTGCCCTTGACGACCACCTTGCCCAACTGACCGGGAACACCTATAAATTTGAACAGGTCATCCTGAACCTGCTTTCGAATGCAAAAGACGCCCTGATGGAAAAGGAGGCGAGGCTGGGTTTTCCATTCGAAAAAAAAATCAGGATCAGGACCTTTACTGAGAACCAGGAAATCATTGCAGAAGTTGAGGATAACGGGATTGGAATTGCCGAAGAGGAACTCAAACAGGTCATGCTCCCTTTTTACACGACCAAGGATGCGGGGAAAGGCACCGGTCTGGGTTTGTCGGTATCATACCAGATCGTGCAGGAGTTGAACGGTGACATCGAATTTTCAAGTAAACCGCCCGAAGGCACGGTTGCTAAAATTGTTTTACAGAAGAAACCTAACTAAGAAAGAATGGCGCTGCAAGAAAAAATAAGGATTCTCATCCTGGACGACGAAAAACAGTTTACCGAGGAGTTGTTTGAATTCCTGCAGAAGTCGGGGTTTGAGTCTTTTGAAACCAATACGCATGCCGATGCGGTAAATGTTTTGAACAAGCAGGAGATTGACCTTTTCATCCTTGATGTCCGGTTACCGGGCGTTAACGGGCTTGATATTTTAAAAGATGTCAAAGTCGAGTATCCCGGTGTTGAGGTCATTGTAATTTCGGCGCACGGCGACATGGATACCGTTATCAAGGCCATGCGGCTGGGTGCGTTCGATTACCTGCGCAAGCCATTCCGGCACATCGATATACAGATTGCGATCGAGCGGACGACCAAGTACCTGCAGCTTCAGCGCAAACTGAAACTGATTGAGGAGCGCAATTCCCTGATCTCCAAAACACTCGAAGAGAGGATCGACCGCCAGTTTATCGGTGTCAGCCCGATGATCCGCGACATCATCGAAGCGGCCGACAGGGCTTCCAAGTACCCTGACACCAACGTGCTGATCACCGGGGAGAGCGGCACGGGCAAGGAAAATATTGCCAGGATCATTCATTATTCCAGCATCCGTAAGGACCATTTTTTCTGCCCGGTAAACAGCAGCGCCATCACCGATTCCCTGCTTGAAAGCGAATTTTTCGGTCACAAGAAGGGGTCGTTTACCGGTGCGATTGCCGACAAAATGGGCTTCTTCGAAGTGTGCAACCATGGAACCCTCTTCCTCGACGAAATTGCCGACATGCCTTTAAACCTCCAGGCAAAGATTCTGCGTGCAACCGAGGAAAAGATGATCACCCGGGTCGGCGACACCAACCCGGTTCGCACCGATTTCCGGGTCATTTCATCGACCAACCATGATATCGTAAGGCGTGTATCGGAGAATAAATTCCGGCTTGACCTGCTTCACCGGCTCAATACGCTTCATATCCACATTCCTCCCCTCCGGGAGCGGCCCGAAGACATCAGGCCGCTGCTCGGCTATTTCACGGATACCTTTGCCCAGAAATTCAACAGGCCGGGGCTGGCGATTCACAAGGATGTGTTCAGGGCACTTGAAAAATATTCATTCCCGGGGAATGTAAGGGAGCTGAAAAACATGGCCGAACGTGCCATCATCCTATGTAAAAATAATATACTCAATGCCAGCGATTTTCCGCTGACAACCTCTCCCGATGCCTCCCCGATCGCGGGAATACCTGTTGCAAACCTGAAAAGCAACGAGGTTGACCTTGTGCGGAAAGCCCTCGTTTCCAGCAACTATAATCAGAAGCAGGCAGCAGATATACTAGGGATTACGCGTGATGCACTCATCCGGAAAATGAAGAAGTACAACATCACCATCGGCAAAGCTGAAAATTGAAAAATGACTCTGTCTTGAAATCGCACACATGTGCGAATAATTTACAGTAATAAAAATTGTTTATCATAATAAAAGTATAAAATATATTTACATCTAAAATATTTGTATATTTTAAATATCTTAATATCAATACTATAAAAAAATAAATATGTAAATATATTATATAGTCTGATTTTGGACCAATATTTGCCTTGTTCACAGTTACTGATGGCTATTCATCACGAAATTGTGAAAGTTGATGGCAAAAATTTACAAAATATTTTTATCTGTTGCCCTCCTCCTGGTTGTTATAATTCCCGGCGTTTTCGGCCAGGACATGCACTTCACACAATTTTCAAATGTCCCGTTATATTACAATCCAGCCTTTACAGGAATTTATACAGGGGCACGGGTAAGGCTGACCTCCCTGGTCCAGGGGCCGACACCGGCTACCGGGTTTAATGCATACCATGTTTCGGCCGATGTAGGTGACAGGAATCTTCCCGGCAGCGGTGGGTTTGGGGTGATGCTCAACACCGACAACGAAGGACTGAGTTTCATTAAAAATTTCAACCTTGGCGTCTCTTTTGCCGCGAGGGTGCCTTTCAACCGCAACATGATCGGGCAGGTTGGGATCAGGGCATCGTGGATTCAGAAGAGCATCTCGTGGGACAAGTTCAACTCTTCCGACCGGTTGTCGGAGAAATATGGTCATGTTTATGATTCCGGTTTTATTCGTTCGGGCCGCAATGTTTTAAATATCCCCGATGTCGGAATCGGCGGCGTGGTTCAGTTCGTCAACAACAAGGGATGCCTTTCAGGTACCGTTGGTGTTGCGATTGACCATCTTTTTGAACCGGATGAATCCTTTGCGGAAACGGCAAAGTCGCCCATCGCTCGCAAATATACGGGGCACGCCGATCTTGTTTTTTCCGTCAGGTGCGCTTCGGGATTCAATGCCCGCGAAGATGACCCGCTGAAGGTGAACCCGGGGATCATGGTACAGCACCAGGGGAATGTAAACGAGTTCCAGGCCGGCTTGAACCTGACCAACTACGGTATTTATTTCGGTGCGTGGTATCATGGCGTCTACGGGCCTGTCAACAGCAATTCCGCGGCCCTGTCGGGAGGCTACCGTTACGTGATGTCGGGCAGCACCAGCATCAAGTTAACCTACACCTACGACATGCAGATAGCCGGGACCCACAAATGCGGCGGCACCCATGAGATCAGTTTCGTTCTCGAATTCGTCAATCTTCATATTTTCAGGGGGAGCGGTGATTCCTACAGAGGTTTGTCGCAGGCCAAACAGGCTGCATCCCAGCTGGCCTATGCCGGGTTCTGAAAGGGAGGTTCCCGGTCTTTATCCCAATTCCCGTTCCATCAATCCATTATTCTTCCCGTTTACTTTCCATCAGGTTTCTCAGGATCGGGTGTTGGCTCCAGGATGATCTTCTGACCTTCGACATAATCGCCCTGCGAGAGTGCCTGGATCTCGAATTTCAGGGCGCCCTGCGGGCAGGTGACCCCGAGGAATCCAAGCTGTGCAGGGTCGACCTCGAGGGTGTATTTGCCGGGAGGGATGTCCATGGCGTAGAACCCCCCGTCGGAGAAGCTGTGGACGGTTAATTCGAACTTGCTGGAAACGCCCTTGATGAGCAGCCGCAACCCGCCCTGGCCTTCCATCCCGGCCGGACGGTCGATGAGCACCTTCCCGTCGATGATCCCGCCGCGGTAGAAGGCGATCTCGATCCTTTTATACTGGTTTGGGTCGGTCACGAAGGAGAACTCGCCGTTGAGCGGCACCAGCGTCGGGTCGGCAATGGCATTGCGGTTTACCTTGAGGTTGTACCGGTAATAACTCTGCAACTGGCTCAGACGCAGCACCCCGTCCCTGCCCACCCCGCTGGTGACCGGGTTGTCGAGGGTGACCGAATTGTAGGGGAGAATTTCATCCCCCTTGTCATAGGTGCCCGAGTTGTTGTTGTCCACGTAGGACACCACCGACACCGCCGACCGCCCCACCTGTTCGCGGTTCGAGGGTTCCAATTTGCCGTTGCGGGCATCCACGCCGATGGAGCCGTTCAGACTCTGTCGGATTGCAGCAAGACTACCCAGGGAATTAAAAGTCGTAGTTGAGCGGACACTTTTCAAGTCAAGTGTGAAACCCACCTCGGTCGAAAAATATTTTTGCTGATAGTTATAACCAATGCTCGCATTTAGCCTGGCATTTCTGAACAATGTTCTTGACAATTGTAAGTCAGTTTGCACTATTTTATCTATTCTGAAATCATAAAATGCCTGGGCTCTAATAAAGGTACCTCTAACAAATATGGGAATACCAGGGACACGTGCAATCGTGTAGGTAAGGGATGTCGTGAGAGAATTTTCATTAAAAAAAACAGCATTGTGGAAATGGCTGAAGGCATCTCTGTAATTGAGTCTAAGGTTGAACTGCCGGATTCTAGAACTTAAATCAATATTTATTTTAGTCGTTGTACTTCCTAAAAGTTCAGTTTGCTGACCTCCCAATCGCAACCCGGCACTCAATCCTAAAATGTTGATTGGGATATAAATACTTCCAACAATATCATCGATGGCCCCAAGTGGATTATATATGTCTTTATGCAAAAAGTGGGAATAAATTATATTTATGCTTAGGTCCGAGGGATACATGACACTTCCAGAAGCCCGATAATAACTTACGGGAGCTATGTCAGCAGTGATAAGATATTGCTTGGCGATGCGTGAAGAAATACTTCCATACATGAAAGGAGTAGATTTCCAGAGTCTTGAAGTAGAGTAGTCCGCCCCTATTAATGCAGTTAACCATTTTGTGATTCCCATCGCCAAATCTCCATGACCGACGTATTTGTCAGAGGTGATCTGGCTAACCGAATTGTCAATTGTCCCCCCCTGCAAATTATAGGAGACAACGCCCTTTGGCAAAAAGGTGAACGGAACCTGTAATTCCCGATCGGTAAGTTTTACTTCGCCTGATGGGGTATATACACGGGTACTCAAGCGTGAAGTGCCATAAGAAACCGGAACATTAAATCTGTAATATCCTAATTCATCAGCGCGCATATAACTGATCAAACGATCGTTCAAATACAACTCAACTTCTGATTCAGGCTCGGTATGCCCGTCAATTACATAGGCATCAAAGTTCTTTCTTGGTTCAACAGGATCGTTGGTTATTGCAATACCCCTAATCTGCTGGCGCATCAATCCTGTTGTTGATAACTGCCCTAATGTAAATGTTGAAAAGAATGGATTGTCACGAACTGCGAATCTCCAGCGAAGATTGCTCGTCTGCAAATAATTCGGCATGTTGTTTGTCTTGGATCCAACCACAGTTCCCTGTATATCGCCTCCAAATACTTCCATCCCTCCAGTAAAAGTATATCCAAAACTCTGAGAAGTACTAGAAGCAAGCCCATTTAGTGCATAATCAACCATTGCTCCACCCACAATTTTTCGAGCCCTTTTATATGCAAGCGGAAAGTCCTCTTTGTTGGGCTGATCGGATGATATTTTATTCCTCTTTTCTTCCCGCTCATTTTTCTCCTGGATAGGCATTTTTTTATCTGTAACAAGGGTCATAGTAAGGTAATCAACGTTTAACGTGAATATTAAACCAAAAACCTTTTCATAGATGGCAGGACTTAAATAAAAGTCCACATTGCCAATGCGAAAATCATCAGGAGTTATGGAGTATACCTGTTTCCCCAATTTAATTTGCATTTTTGAGAGATTAATCTCAAACGGATTATCTGCCTTCAAGTAAGTCCCTCGAACCGTGAAATTTTTAATATCCGGTTCATAGTTAATTTGAAACAGATTGAACAATTCAGTGATTGGCAGATAGCTTTGCTTTGCTTGGTCATTAAGTATACTGCTAACGTATACACTGCCAATTGCGGGGAATCTAAACGCAAGCATCACTTCCTCATCCTTGGAAGCTTGAGAGAAAACAAGAGTGACCGGAAGAGTAATTAAACAAATAAGGAGGAAGGAAATGAGTTTTTTTTTCATTTTCCTCTATTCCCAAAACTATTTGATCGATATGTCGATAGCCTCTTTGACTGGTTGGGACTGCACCAAGTCAGTTGCTGCCATATCATTGCGTTTGGTTTCAAAGGAAAGTTCAAGCTTGTATGCTCCTGATTTCACTTTACCAATTCCAAGTTCGTAACGTCTCAGAACCTTAAAATATGCAGTTGTTGAGGATGTACTAGTAGCAACAATTTTCCCTTTTGAGTCAATAAGTTTTGCAATCATACTGCCAATAAATGGAGCTTCCCCAAGGCGTTCAAGCGAAGTTTTAATCAAGAGAAGGGTATCCTTTTGGATTGCATCGATCTTATCAATTTTGATACCAGTTGTAACCTTCCCTCGTTTATAAAAAGCTGGGATTACCTGCTCGAAATTGTAAGTTATTTTTGTACTGATACCGTCAGCAACTGGTTTTGCAACTTCTGCCGTTTGTGGCTTCCCTAATATTTTTGCTCTGGTAAAATAAAACCCATCAGTCATTCCAGGCGAAGGTTTTACTTGAACCCTAACGGTACGCTGTTGTTTGGCCTGTAAAATAAACGTGCGAGGGAAAGCGCGAACCAGTGGGTCCAGGGCAAATTGTTTATAAGCAACACTATCGTTATAATTCATTTCTAAGTTTCCATCAGCATCTGAGGATGGATAACCAAAAGTAAATGATATCTCAACTTCCTGGGATTGGGTTGAATTGTTGGTGATATAAATGTTCCCAACTCCACTCTTACCGTCAATATAAACATAAGGCGGCGAAATTGCTATTTGCGCTTGCAGCAAAGTATAGCTTAAGGTAAGAAATAAAATTACGACCGCAGTTTTAATGTTTTTCATGTTTGCAGAGTTAAATAAATGTAACAGGTATGAGTTAGTCAGAATAGCATTTATAAGTTATTAGTTGATACGAAAATAGGAGTATAAGGTTACGCAATTTTTCTGTGAAATTACAAAAACTTTCATTTGCCCCTTTGATAGAATGGAAAAAAATGTCCCAATTTATTGTTATTTCAAAAAAATGATTAAAAGGGTAGATTCTAATAAATATTTTATTAACAGACCCAAATGAAAAAACCTGACAGATCATTATGTCTGTCAGGTTTTGAAAATATGATTTTGATTCTTAAATAAAGGCAAAGATTAATTATAGGTGGCTGTAAGAGTTATTGTGCTTGCATATGCACCTGGGGCCTGTGAAGGATCAGGATGAACAGTTCCTCCGATAAAAACATAGATTAAATTTTGTGAATTGATAACATTCGTCGGGAAAGTTGAAATATTCACACCAGTTCCAGGAATAAATGTTGTCCCTGCGAAAGGAGTTGCGACTCCGTAACCTGCTGTATAAGTGTCAATAGGCATGTGATCAGTAGATTTGTCCAATTGGGTAGGTAGAGTAGTAAATTTAAGATTAACATTGGAAGATGCAGCAGCTGAAACTGTAAATTCACCAGTTGATTCTGTTCCATAACCTGCCTGGCCGCCAGTAGCATGATTAACAAGGTCAATTGTCTTTAATAAGCCTGGAGATACAGTACCAAAATTAAGATCAATTAAACCAGTAACAGTAATTGCTTGTAACACGGTTGCCTTGGCCGGGGTAGTACCTGTACCTGATTGAGCATTAGCTCCAATTGCAAATCCTAACATAATGGCGATCAATGCAAAAAATTTCATAGTTGTTTTCATGGTGTTTGTTTTTTTGTGTTTGTTTGTTTGTTTGTGTTTATTTGTCTTTGTTGTTATTTCTTGTTATGAGTATTTATACTGAGGGTAGTTATACTTTATTTTGTTAAAAAGGTTCGCTATTTTTTTGTTTTTTTGGTCAATGGTTTTGTTACCAGTTCTTTATATTGCTTTTTGTTGCCTGTTCTAATATTCGATTGTTAGGTTTACGTTGCCTTCGAAGGGGCTGGCGGCGTGTACCGGCACCTCGGCGGTGCTTTTGAGGTAGAGGTATGCCTGCTGGTTGTTATCCTTTACATTTTTTCCGTTTGCAACTTCAGCACTTTTCATAAGGTTGAACACGTTGCTTTTGTCATTGGACCACTTCAGGTTGTTAAGGTCGCCGGCGGGGGTGTTGTGCCAGGCCAGTTTCATGTTGAAGGGCATGGTCTGGTTTTCCTTGTTGGTCAGCACTTCCGGTGCGTCAAGCTTTACGAGGATGTCCTGGTTTTCCTTGCCCCTGATTGTAAAGGTACCCACGGTATTGACGGAGTGGGTGCGTCCAGAGAAACCTTTGCCTGTTGCAATCGCCCAGTTTTCGGGAACAACTTCAAACGGGGTGACCTGCATCATTTCAACCGTCGCATTGACTTTGAGATCAACCTTCACCGTCTGCCCGGCCACATTCGCTGTGAGCGAAAAATACCCTAACACGAGGATCAGGGCGGCGGTCAGTTTGTGTTGGTTCATCGTTTTCATCTTTAATTGTTTGCAGTTGGTTTTTTTTTATTCCGGTACAAATGTAAAATTATTTACCGGATTTTCAAACTCTTTTTTCAATCACTACCTGATTTTGTTAGGTTGGTAGTTGTGCGATGATAAAGAGGTTACCAATACCGTACCAAAGGAAATGAATTCTGTAAACAATTGATAATCAATATAAATATATTTGGCACACGGACTGAATTATCTCAAAATGGCAAAATATTTCTCAAAATGGGAAAATGTGGGGTTGGATGGAGGGAGAAACCGGCGAAAATTCATGATCAATTGTATTTACTGTATTCAACGGTCACATTGACAGTGCCTTCGTATGCCCCGGCATCAACGTTGCCAACCGGCCCAAGTGTCCCGTAAATAAATAGGTATGCTGTTTTCCTGGGCGGGGTGTACCCGGCCGAGGGCGGCGTAGGTGGCGGGCCCGGGGGGCCGTTGGTGCGCCTGAGAATGGGAAAGGTGGCCGAATTGAACCCGACCGGGACTTCGATGGCCTGGGTTTTGGCCACCGTCACATTCGCAGGGTTGAGATTCGAGTATGCGAAATGAATTTTAACGGGAATCTTGTTGGAAGCATCCAGGTCGAGGGTGGGGGGAGCGTCAATGGTAACGGTTACATCATAATATTCCGTTCCCTCAATTGCCAGGACTGCCGCCTCCGCGTCATGAAGGCTGATGGTGACCGACTGGTTCCACCCGGGGGTGATGACCTGGGTTTTGTTGTTGAAATTGAGATCGCCCGGGATACCAGGTGTGATCACGATGTCGCCGCCGGCCCAGGTCCCGAAACTGATGTGCTGGGCTTGAGCGCCACCGCAGGTAAATAATATGAAAAGGAGGATCGCTACTGCAGAAAAATGGTTCTTGAATTTGAAATGCATGTCAGATATATTCGATTTGGATGGTGAATTCCCCGTTATAACTTCCCGGCTTTGCCCTGGTCAGGTCGACCTGCCCTCCCAGCCACAGATAATACTGTCCCTTGTCGTTGAACTGCACGATCCGTTCAACCTGGTCGAGCAGCTGAGAGGCACGCTGGTTGTCGGTAGCGTTACCGCTCACGATGTATTTGAAGAGCAATGTTCCTTCTCCGGAGGTGTTGACAAGCGAAAGCTGGTTGAGATAGGACAACCTGACGGTTGAATTGATCTTGCCTTTTACGAGCATCTTGCCGGCCGTTTCGTCGGTAACCGGGGAGATGTTCAGGATGCCGTTGGCGGCGGAAGCTTCGTCGATGCTGATGTCCTTCAGTGTGATCAGCTCGATGCCCGTTGCTTCAACAACGGTGGCGGAGGCCTTGATGCTGATGGTATTTTGTCCCTGGATCCCCGGGAAGAAGAACATGCAAAACAGGATTGCCGCCAGGCGATACCACGGAACTATTTTCTTAAGATATATCATCAAGTGACTTCTTTTAATGAATTATTTTAACCAGTTTGACCACATCGGTGGTTGCATCAGTTTTCATGCGCAGCATGTACATGCCCGGCTTGATATTTTGTCCCGACCAGGTAACCGTGTAAATGCCCGCATTGAAATAGCGGTCGGCAACGACATCCATCTCCTTGCCGTAAATATCGTAAATTTTCAGTGAAACCCAGGTTGCAACCGGCAGGCTGAACCTGAAACTTGTGGCTGAGGTGAAGGGGTTCGGATAATTCTGGAGCAATTTGGCGGTCGGGGGATAATACACCGGGTCGTCGTTGATAACTCCCTTTTGAATAACGATGGAAAATGGCGGCAGTTGTGTCGAACTCTTCAGCAGGCTGTTATGCGACACCGGGTTCATGATCCTGCCGGGTAGCACGGGTACTCCCAGTGCAGTATCCGGACCGGAGGAAATGCTTTTTGTTCCTGAGAGTTCGAAGGTATGGCTTTGATGGTTGCGCATGGAGATCGCTGTTTTGTTCAGGTGATCATCCAGCGTGATGGCCCAGTCGGATGGCCAGTCGGACGGAAGTTCCCAGTTCAGGGTATAGGTTCCGTTCAGGCTTTGCCCATGTTTCTGTCCACCGGTAAACAAGGGCAGGTTGATGTAGTCCCCGCCGTTGGCCGGAAGGTTGTTGATCACGAGCGGCATGGTATGGGCGGGAGAGGAGAGGGAGAAGAGTTCCATCCATGAATCGGTGAGGGGTTCCAGCCGGTAGGCATCCCATTCATCCGGACCCACCTTGCCGTCATCCATGAAGGTGATCATGGCGCTGCCCTGCAGCCCCGCCGAGTTGAGACTCAGGTTGATGGCCGAAGGGCCGGCATTGGCCTGCTGTGATTTGACAGCGGAGCCCCCGTAGAAGAACCCGCCCGTGGTCAGGGCCGAATTCGTGAAACTCATGGTTGGGTTTGTACCATTGGCCTTGACCCAGAATGCCTGGTAAGGGCTTATCAGTCCGTTCCCCAGGCTCCCGTTCACCCCATTCCACACCCTGAATTCGTTAAAGGCAGGATCCCATATATATATGGTGTTATCAACATTCGACCTGGTCCATCCGCCACTGGCATCCCAGTTGAGGGTCTGGAGGGTGGGATTCCCGAGTAGGTTCCATCCCTGGTCATCGATGTTCGTATCGTAGAAGATGGTATCGGTGGGCGACTGGCTGATCTGGCCGCCAACCCTCCGGGTGTAGGTGAGATGCTGGTTGCTGCCGGAATAGCTGAAGGTGCCCGGGAAATACCCGTTCCCGGAAGCGGTCATCTGGCGTGGCAGGGTGTCGCTATATGATCCTGACACGGAATCGAATACATAAAAATAATAACCGCGGCCTTTCACCAGGTTATTGGTAAATACGCTTGTACGCCAGCTCATGTTGGTTGTGAGGGTGTCGGTCTCGTCGAACCAGAGGAAATTCGGCTGTTTCGCC
>CAIMWF010000026.1 GCA_903845055.1 uncultured Bacteroidales bacterium
AACGATCGGGGAAACCATCCGGCAGGGTCCGCACCATTCGGCTGACAGGTCAACCAATGCAAGCTTGTCGCTTTTAACAATCTTTTCTTCAAAATTTGAATCGGTCAGTGTTTCGAACATATGCAAATGCTTTAAAAGTGAGTTTGATTTCAGGTTGCTAAATTACAAAAAGTCTTTCAGATTCGACCGGGAAATGGTATGACGGGGAGGAAGAAACTGGTCGTACTGGCTTACATGGAAAAAAGAAAGATTGGGAAATCAGGTCAAAAAAAAATGTAAAAAGGCAATGAAACGATGAGATGACAGGGTGAACATTCTTTTTATTTACCTGTTACGTCTTTACATTGCGTCCTGGTGTGGCTGTTGTGTTGAAATTTATTTATGCATACTCGAAACCCGCCAGGAATATTGATTTCCATCCTTGAAATTAGTAATTTTAATTTTTTAATTTAATCAATTCACCTCCCCAAACACCTTCACCTGCACCTCAGGCATCTCCTCTGCGGAATTGATCATCTCCTTCGGGTTGACCCTGTATTTCCGGGATGGAAGGTCGATGGTGATATTTTCAACCGGGTCGTGCACACGGATGCGCAGGTGACACTTTCCCTTGTGCAGTTTGGCCGCCTGCTGAAGATTCCGGATCATCCCGGGCGTCAGATCGCCGAGGATGACGGTGAGGGTAAGCACCTTCGAGAATTTCTCCATGACGTCGGGCAGCAGGGTGACCTGGTTGACCCGTATGGTCATCTGGTCGGGACTGTCGAAACGGGATTCTATGCGGGCTTTGAGGAATACGTACTGTCCCTCCTCGAGCATGTGCTTCCACCGCAGATACTCCTCCGAGAACATGGTCAGGGAAATAAAATTGTAATAATCTTCCACGACAAAGGAACCGTAAGGTTTCCCCGTCTTCCCGATCTTATGGTTTGCCTCTATGACGATCCCGGCAAAGGTGATATCCTTTCCCTTCAAAGGTTTCAGGTCCTGCTTGAGGTCGTCGATGGTCTTGCTGCAAAATTGCTCCATCTCATGGTGGTAGTCATCGAGCGGGTGCCCGCTCATGTAAAAGCCCGTCACATCCTTTTCAAATTTCAGCTGCTCCAGCTTTGTCCAGGGACGGCACTCGGGGAGCGACAGTTCACTGAAGTGGATCTCCTCCGCCTCCCCGAACAGCGACTGCTGCATCGAATCCTTACGCGAATGGTAATCGGTGGCGTGGCGGATCAGTTTTTCCAGGAAGATAACATCGTCGCTGTTCTCCTGGTAAAAATACTGTGCGCGGTGGGTGTTCTCAAAACAATCGAAGGCGCCGGCCTTGGCAAGTGACTCCATGCACCGCTTGTTCACGGTGTGGGCGTTGATCCTGCGGGTCATGTCGAAGATGCTGGCGTAGGGGCCGCCCTTGATACGCTCCTCGACAATGCTCAGCACGGCCGCTTCGCCGACATTTTTGATCCCGGCCATGCCAAACCTGATCTCCCCTTTTTTATTGGCGAAAAAGGCTGAAGAACTTTCATTAACATCGGGTCCCAGCACCGGTATGTGCATGCGTTTGCATTCATCGAGAAATAGTGTTATTTCCTTGAGATCATTGAGGTTGCGGCTCAAAACCGCCGCCATGAATTCCGACGGGTAGTGTGCCTTCAGATAGGCCATCCGGTAGGCGACGTAGGCATAACAGGCGGAGTGAGACTTGTTGAAGGCATAATCGGTAAAGGCCATCCAGTCGGTCCATATCTTCTTTACAACCTCTTCGTCGTGGCCGTTGTTTTTACAGCCGTCGAAAAATTTGGGTTTCAGGTCGCTCATCATGGCTTCGATCTTTTTGCCCATGGCCTTGCGCAGCGAATCGGCCTGTCCCTTGGTGAAACCGGCCAATTCCTGCGACAGAAGCATGACCTGTTCCTGGTACACCGTGATGCCGTAGGTGTCCGTGAGGTACTTCTCCATCACCGGTATATCGTAGCTGATTTTTTCGCGGCCATGTTTCCGGGCGATGAAGCTGGGGATGTAGTCCATCGGGCCGGGCCGGTAAAGGGCGTTCATGGCGATCAGGTCCTCGATCTTGTTGGGTTTCAGCTCACGGAGGTACTTTTTCATGCCGTCCGACTCAAACTGGAAAATCCCCGTGGTCCTTGCCTGGCTGAAAAGTTCGTAGGTTTCGGCGTCGTCGAAAGGGAGGTTCTCCACGTCGATTTCGACTCCCTTTGAGTTCTTAATGTTTTGAATCGCGTCCTTGATGATGGCGAGGGTTTTCAGCCCAAGGAAATCCATCTTGAGCATGCCTACCTTTTCGATGTAATCGCCGTCGAACTGGGTGACGAACAAGTCGGTCTCCTTCGATATGGTGATCGGGATATATTCAGTAAGGTCGTCGCGGCTGATGATGATCCCGCAGGCGTGAAGCCCGGTCTGCCTGACCGACCCCTCGAGGCTTTCGGCAAATTTAAGTGTTTCGGCGATCAGGCTGTTTGGTGAGGTGCGTGCCGCCTTGAGTTCGGGAACCTCTTCGTATGCGGTTTTAAGGGTTATGCCCGGGCGGGTGGGAACGAGCTTGCACAACCGGTTCACCTCGTCGAGCGGCAGCCGCTGTACGCGTCCCACATCCCTGATGGCCCCTTTGGCAGCCATTGTGCCGAAGGTGATCACCTGCGCCACCTTGTCGTGACCATATTTATTCACCACCCATTTGAGCACGCGGTCGCGGCCATCCTCGTCGAAATCAATGTCGATATCGGGCAGGGATACCCGGTCGGGATTCAGGAACCGCTCAAACAGAAGGTCGAACCGCAGTGGGTCGACATCGGTGATGCGGATGCAGTATGCCACCACCGACCCGGCTGCCGACCCGCGCCCGGGACCGACCGATACCCCCATTTCGCGTGCGGCATTCAGAAAATCCTGTACGATCAGGAAATAACCAGGGTAACCCATCTTTTTGATGACGGCGAGTTCGAAGTCGATCCGTTCGGTGATTTCGGGAGTAATCACAGGGTAGCGTGTGGCGGCACCCTGGTAAGCGAGGTGACGCAGGTAATCGTCGGGATCGGTATGCTCGGCAGGCAGCGGAAAATCGGGCATGATGGGCTCCCGGTTCAGGGAATAGTGTTCCACCTTGTCAAGAACTTCGATGGTGTTTGAGAGCGCCTCCGGAATATCTTCAAAAAGCCGGTTCATTTCCTCCTTCGATTTGAACCACTCCTGGCCGGTGTATCGCATGCGGTCGGGATCGTCCATGAACTTGCCGGTATTGATGCACAGCAGCCGGTCGTGGGTTTCGGAGTCGATTTCATTCAGAAAATGGACATCGTTTGTCGCGAGCAGTTTAACACCTGCTTTCCGGGCCAGTTTGACAAGTTCGGTCTCCACCGCCAGCTGCCGTTTGTAGACATCGCCATCACGGGTGATGTCGGTGGCCGGGTGGCGCATGAGTTCCAGGTAAAAATCCCCGCCAAACAGTTCCTTGTACCAGTTGATGACCTTTTCAGCCTTTTCAAGATTCCCCGCGTGGATTGCCCGGGGGATCTCCCCGGCAAGGCAGGCCGAGGAGGCGATCAGCCCTTCATGGTATTTTTCGAGCAGTTCCCTGTCGATGCGCGGTTTGTAATAATGACCTTCAGTCCATGAAAAAGAGATCAGCTTCAGCAGGTTTTTATAGCCGGCGGCATTTTTGGCCAGTAATATAAGGTGATCGCCTTTGCGGTCGACCATCTCCGATTTATCCCTGCGTCCGCGCCGTGCGACATAGGTCTCGCATCCGAAAATCGGCTTAAAGCCCTTGTACCTGGAAGAAACTTCGGAAAATTCCTTGATTCCGAATAAATTGCCATGGTCGGTCACTGCAGCACCCTGCATCCCCAGGGCAACCGCCTTGGCGACCATGTCCCTGATCCTGCAGGCGCCGTCGAGAATAGAATATTGTGTATGCAGATGTAAATGAATGAAATCAACCATGTTGGAGGGGTAAGGAAGTTGTTGGATCGGGGTGGTAAAATTATTTTAAAATCACCTATGAAATCCGGTTGTTAATAAATTCCTTTTTGACCTGATAAGATTTTTTTGCTCGTTACATCTATTTAATTGGTAAATTCAAAAATTATCCCGAATTTTGCACCCCTTATTTCAATTAACTCAATATTTCATTAAATCAATCAATTAACAAATGCCAACCAAAATCAGATTACAGAGAAGAGGTAAGAAGGGACAAGCTTTTTACCATATTGTTATTGCGGATGGTCGTGCACCACGTGACGGAAAGTTCATAGAACGAATTGGCATCTACAATCCTATTACCAGGCCGGCTGAAATCGAGCTTAACTTCGAAAAGGCCCTCGACTGGATTCAGAAAGGCGCTCAGCCGACTGATACCGTAAAAGCAATTTTGACCTTCAAAGGAGTGATGTTCAAGAATCATCTCCTGAAAGGCGTCCAGAAAGGCGCCATGACCCCCGAACAGGCCGACGCAAAATTTCAGAGCTGGCTTGATGAAAAGCATGTTGCTATTTCGCAGAAGAAAAACGAACAGGATCTGAACGCGAAAGATGCCCGGAAAAAGCAGATTGAAACCGAGGTGAAGGTCAATGCCGCCAAGGCAGAAGCCATCGCCAAGAAACTCAACAAGGCCCGCCTGGACGAAGCTGCCCAGGTTGCCGAGGCTGCCCAGGCCGCCGAAGCTGCAAAAGCTGCCGCCGAAGCCGTTGTTGCCGAAACTCCTGCCGAAGAAACTGCTGTCGAAGAAACTGCTGTCGAGCCGGAATAATCCCGGCACTCCTGTAAATCCCATTGCTCCTTATGGCTGAGGATGACTTTTTCTACCTTGGAAAAATTCTTAAAACGCACGGGAACAAGGGCCACGTGATCGTCCTGCTTGATGTGGACGATCCTGAAAATTATCTTGCAACGGAATCCGTTTTCCTTGATCTTCATGGTGAACGGGTTCCGTTTTTTATTGACAGCATTAATCTGAAGCACAACCGGAAAGCAGTTGTCAGGTTCCAGGAATTCGACACCCTCGAAGATGCCGAAAGCCTTGCCGGTCTTGAAATGTACCTTCCCGCCACCTCCCTCCCAAGGTTAAACGGCAACCGGTTTTACTTTCATGAGGTCATAGGTTTCGCAGTCACCGACGAGCGGTTCGGTCCCATCGGGGTTGTAGAGGACATCCTTGAATTGCCCCACCAGTCCCTTTTCCAGATCCGCCATGGTGAAAAGGAAATCCTGGTTCCTGTCGTGGATGAAATAATCGTAAAAGTCGACCGGAAGAAAAAAACATTACTGATCAATGCTCCCGATGGACTGATCGAAATTTACCTTTAAATCAGCATGGCATTCCGTTTCAGACAGTTTGAGGTCGAAGATGAATCGGGATCGCAGCGGGTAGGCACCGATGCCATGCTGCTGGGTGCCTGGGCCGAACCGGGAAATGCCTTGAAAATCCTGGACATCGGGACCGGCTGCGGGGTCCTGGCCCTGATGATGACCCAGAAAACAGCCGCATTCACCGATGCGATCGACATCGACCATGCCTCGGTGAAGGAAGCACAAGCCAACTTTGAAAGAAGTCCCTGGCATGGACGGCTCAGGGCAATTCATTCTTCACTCGGGGAATTTATATCAGCAGCAGAGGTTCATACCTACGACTTCATCATCTCAAATCCTCCCTTTTTCGAAAAGCTGCTCCGTTCACCCTTCACCCGGAGAAACATCGCCCGCCACGATCACAGCATGACCCATGAACACCTGGTCATGGGAGCCGCCACCCTGCTGGCACCCGGAGGGATTTTTGCGGTTGTCCTTCCTTACGGCACCTTCAATGACTTTACCCGCTTGTGCAACAGGTCCGGGCTTTACCTTAAACGCTGCCTGGCGGTTTCACCCCGTCCTTCTGCACCTCCCGGTCGCATCCTGATGGAGTTTTCCATCACCGGAAGCACCCTTTCAACCGCGCCCGCAATGGCCATCAGGGATTCCTCCGGGAATTTTTCGGCTGAATACCTGGCCCTCACGTATCCTTTTCATTTTTTTTAATCCCGGGGAATTTTTAAAGAACCGCTATTTTCCTAATTTTGCATTTACCAATATCTATCTATGCGTTTCAACGGACATCCTGAAGCAGGCAAAAAGCACCGGCCCGTTTTGCTTAGCTTCTGCATCTGGCTCCTGTTCGCCATGAACGGTCATCCACAGTCGGGTCACCCGGCGATCGCATTGTCGAAAGCATCCCCGAATTATGAAAACTGGCTGAAGCGTGAAAATCCTTCGGTAACAACGGTCGACCTTTACCTGATGCCCATTGATTCAGCCCTGAAGGTGCTTGGCCGCTGCGACGGGCTGGTGCTTACCGGTGGCGAGGATGTCTATCCCGGATGGTACGGGATGGAATCCGAAACTCACAGATGCACCGAAATAAACCGCCACCGCGACAGCCTCGACATGGCCCTTGTCTCCCGTGTCCTCGCCCTGCAAATGCCCCTGATTGCCATCTGCCGCGGTTACCAGGTCGTGAATGTTTACCTGAAGGGAACCCTGGTGATCGATATCCCTGAGGATATCGGGAAAATGGTGATCCACCAGCAGGAGGACTACCAGCATTGTTTCCATAAAGTCACCGTTCCGCAGGGAACCCTTCTTGCCTCTGTCAGCCATTGCGACACAGCAAGGGTGACCTCCAACCATCACCAGGCCATCGCCCGTTTATCTCCTGAACTGAAAGTCTGTGCCTGGTCGGATGACAAACTGCCTGAAGCCATTGAATGGCGCGAACCGGAAAGCAAATCCTTCCTGCTCGGCGTACAGTGGCATCCCGAAAGGATGGAAAAATCAAACCCGCTGTCGGGACTGGTTGCCATCGAATTCCTTAAACAGTCAGCGCGTTACGCGGCTGCAAACCATCAAAATAATAAATGATGCGCATACACGACCTCTACCTGCATGGTATTACGGTATTCATGGGATTCTTCGCGATGCTGAATCCCATTGGGAACCTTCCGGTTTTCCTGGGAATGGTTCAGGATTTCGACAAAAAGACACAGAACAAAGTCGCCCTTAGGGCCACTACGACCGCCTTCGTCATCATCGCCATTTTCAGCATCTTCGGACATATTATTTTCCGGGTTTTCGGAATTACGGTTCCTGCCTTCCAGATCGCGGGCGGCATCATCGTTTTCATCATCGGCTTCCAGATGCTTAACGCAAAAGAAAACGCGCTGCATGCCCAATCAAACGAGGAAAAGGCACAGATGGAGCAGGTGGCCCACGACATGGCGATCACCCCGCTTGGAATCCCCCTCCTGGCAGGTCCCGGGACAATTTCGACCGCGATGAATTTTGTCGGTGCCGAAAAATCGATGAAAAATGTCCTCATGGTCATCGCCATCTTCGGCATCATGTGTGCCATCACCTACCTGCTGTTCATCTCCTCGAGGGTCATTGCCTCGAAAATTAATCCCGGCATGCTCAAGGTGGTTTCGCGCATCATGGGGCTCATCCTTGCCGTCATTGCCGTTCAGATGCTGATCAACGGAATTGAGGGAACAATCGACATCTTTAACCAGCCCGGCTCATGAAACGTAAATGTCTCTTCCTGATTCTCCCCGCTGTCCTCCTGCTGGCCTGCACCCGCGTAAAAACGGAATCGTGGCCCAACGGGTATAAAAAAACCGAAATAACCCTCAGGGGAAAAATCTATGAGGGCCCTGCCCGGTACTGGTATGAAAACGGCAACATCCAGACCGAATGTACTTACAAAAACAACAACATCGAGGGAACGCTGAGGAGTTATTACGCAACAGGATTGATCCAGCTCGAGCAGACTTTCCACAACGGGCATCTGAACGGCCTGGTAAGGACCTTCGACATTACCGGCAAACTGGTCTCACAATCATCGTTTGTAAATGACACCCTGCAGGGCCGTTATACCGAATATTATCCGAATAAACTGCTTAAGGTCGAAGGAGATTATGTAAGGGGGCTTTTAAATGGCCCATGGCTTTATTACGATGCCGGCGGAATGGTCGTCGGCGAGGGTTTGTTCACGCTCGGCGATGGGGTGCAGAAAAGTTTTTTTGAGAATGGCGTTACAAAACAGGTGACCCATTACCGTAAGAACCTGAAAGAAGGCGAAGAGGTTTTTTATAATACGGATGGAACCCCGGGAGTGATCAATACCTTCGTTGCCGGGAAACTGGTGAATAAGACGGTGAAGTAGCCTCCCGGAAATTTTTATGTGTTTTTGTTTGGTCAGGTTGCTTTAACGACGTAATTTTGCGGATGTTATTTTGTTCACAAACCGACAGGTTAACTGCCAAAAATATTTATTGGTTAATAACACTTAAAACTGTATCATCATGAACTTAGAAAAAATCATGAACGACCTGGAGAAAAAGCATCCGGGCGAAAATGAGTACCTCCAGGCTGTAAGGGAAGTTCTGGAATCAATCGAAGAGGTATACAATGAAAATCCCCATTTCGAATCGGCCAACATTATTGACAGGCTGGTTGAACCTGACCGGATTTTGACTTTCAAGGTTTGTTGGGTTGATGACAGTGGAAAAGTTCAGGTAAACCTGGGATACCGTGTTCAGTTTAACAATGCGATCGGTCCCTATAAAGGCGGCCTGCGTTTCCACCCGAGCGTCAACCTCAGCATCCTGAAGTTCCTCGGCTTTGAACAGATCTTCAAGAACAGTCTTACCACCCTCCCCATGGGCGGCGCAAAAGGTGGTTCCGATTTCGATCCGAAGGGTAAATCCAATGCCGAAATCATGCGCTTCTGCCAGTCGTTCATGCTTGAATTGTGGAAACTGATCGGTCCTGAAACAGATGTACCAGCCGGGGATATAGGTGTTGGCGGTCGTGAAATCGGCTTCCTGTACGGGATGTACCGCAAACTGGCCCGCGAAAATACGGGCGTGCTCACCGGCAAGGGCCTCAACTGGGGCGGCAGCCTTATCCGCCCGGAAGCCACAGGTTTCGGAGCCGTCTATTTTGCCAAAGAAATGCTTGCCACCAAGGGCGAAACATTCAAGGGTAAAACCGTTGCCATCTCCGGATTCGGTAATGTTGCCTGGGGGGCCACCATCAAGGCCACCGAACTCGGTGCCAGGGTTGTGACCATTTCCGGTCCTGACGGTTATATCTATGATCCTGACGGAATTTCCGGTGAAAAGATCGATTACCTGCTCGAACTGAGAGCCTCGAACCAGGACATTGTGAAACCTTATTCATATGAGTTCCCGAATGCCCAGTTCCACCAGGGAAAACGGCCATGGGAGGTGAAATGCGACATCGCCCTGCCCTGTGCCACCCAGAACGAACTCGGCAAGGAAGACGCGCTCAACCTGATCAAAAATGGTGTGATCTGCGTCGCCGAAGGCGCCAATATGCCCAGCACCCCCGAGGCCATCGAACAGTTCCTCGAACATAAGATCCTGTTTGCACCCGGCAAAGCCGTGAATGCCGGCGGAGTTGCGACCTCTGGTCTTGAAATGGCCCAGAACGCCATGAAACTAAGCTGGCCGATCAAGGAAGTTGACGAACGCCTCCACGAAATCATGTGCAGCATCCACAGTGCCTGCGTCAAATACGGAAAGGACAAGGAGGGCTATGTCAATTACGTGAAGGGAGCCAATGTTGCGGGATTCCTCAAGGTTGCAAACGCCATGCTCGACCAGGGGGTTATTTAAACCCTCAAACCATCGAACACGCATTACGGGTAGAGGCGCACTGTGGTGCGCCTCTACCCGTAAAAAAAATCCCGGCCTGTGCGCCGGGATTTTTTTTACCTTTGGGCATGCAATTTGTCAACCCGTTTTTTCTCCTGGCCTTAGGGACACTGGCAATCCCGGTTCTCATACACCTTTTTAATTTCCGACGGTTCAGGAAGGTCTATTTTACCAATATCCGGTTCCTGCAGGAGATACAGCAGGAAACAAAAAAGCAGTCTCAGGTCAGGCAGTGGCTGATTCTTGCAGCACGCCTCCTGGCCTTAGCGGCGCTGGTGGTTGCCTTTGCCCAACCTTACCTGCCTGCCGCCCGGCAACAAAAAAAGGTCACCGGTCAGCGGGCTGTAAGCATCTATATTGACAATTCATTTTCAATGGATGCCCTTTCAGCCGAAGGGAAACTGGCCGAGGTTGCCAAAATGAGGGCGCTCGAAATTGTATCGGCTTATTCACCGTCGGACCTGTTTAACCTGGTTACCAATGATTTCGAAGGCCGGCACCAACGATTCGTCAGCCAGGAGGAATTTACGCGGCTGGTCGAAGAGGTGCAGGTCTCCGCCGCAACCAAATCACTTTGGGAAGTGGTCAACAGGCAGTCGGACCTGCTGCCCGAAACCGGGAGGAACAGTTTTGACGCCTACCTGGTTTCCGATTTTCAGAAGTCAACTGCCTCCACAACCAATGCCAGGCCCGATAGCAGCATCAGCTGGTTCGTGGTTCCTGTTGTTTCGGAGCGGAAGGATAATCTTTTTATCGATACGCTCTGGTTCCCGTCGCCGGTCCATCAGCCCGGGCTGCCGGTCAGGCTGGTGGTGCGCATCCGCAACGCTTCAGTCCAATCCCTCGAAAAGGTTCCGGTAAAACTTACGATCAATTCAGTGCAAAAGGCCCTGACAAGTTTTACCATCGGCCCGAATTCCACCGAAGAGATTACCCTGACCTACACCGAGAATGATTCGGGCATCCAGTTCGGGCTCGTCGAAGTGGTGGATTATCCGATTGTCTATGATGACAAATTTTATTTTTCATACCCGGTACTGCCATCCATACCGGTGGTCTGCATCAACGAAAAAGAGAGCAACAGTTACCTGAATGCGCTTTTCACAAATGACACCACGGTAAGCTTTATCAACAGCCAGGTGAACCAACTGGATTTTGGAAAAATATTTACCAATTCACTGGTCATCCTTAACAGTCCCGGGGAGATTGCGTCAGGACTTGCGCAGGAGTTGAACAGGTATGTCAGGAATGGCGGACACCTTGCAATTTTTCCTCCTAAAAAAGGAACGCTCGTTTCCTATAATGACCTGGCCGGACTGCTTGGCCTGGCGGGATACGGGGCATTGGATACTGTCAGGCAGCGCGTTTCCTCCGTCAACCTTGAAAATGAACTTTTCAACGGGGTCTTCGAGAAAAATGCGGGCGGCAAGACCGTACTGCCTGATAACGTCGATTTGCCCGTCATCAACCGGCATTACCGGCTCTCCCCCGGAATTAGAAGCGGGGAAGAAACGCTGCTCCGGCTCCAGGACAATCAGCCTTTCCTGCTTACCGTCCCGGTTCAGAAGGGCCGGGTTTACCTCTTCGGAAGCCCGCTGGATGATTCCTGGTCCTCCTTCCCCAAACATATGATTTTTGTCCCCACGCTCTATAAAATTGCCCTGTTGAGCAGTCCCACCCATCCCCTTTCCTATATAATCGGTGAAAACCGGGTGGTGGAGGTGCCGCATGATACGCTGAATGAAACCGGGGTCATTAAACTGAAGAAACAAAACCCTGCTTTTGAAATCATCCCGGAAGCAAGGAATTCGGGAGCAAACCTCGCTCTTTTTCTTCATGACCAGGTCAGGGATGCGGGCTTTTATTCGGTCGTGAACGGGAACAGGATCCTGGCCGGGATCTCTTTTAACTTCAACCGCAAGGAGTCCGACCTGACCTGTTTTACCGCCGGGGAGATGGAGGAACAAATGAAGAGACAATCATTCAGGGACATCCATGTCATCAAAGGCAAAAAGAATTCCGTGGTTCATGAGATAAGGCAGATCAGGCAGGGCACCCCCCTTTGGAAACTATTTATCATCCTTGCCCTGCTGTTTCTTGCCATCGAGATCGCCCTCATCAGGTTACTTAAATAATCCGCCGACTCCTCTTTCATCTTACTGTAGATCATAACGTTGTCAATATCCCGTGATAATAAACCGGGATGTTGCGGGTTATGCCGGCCGGGAAATATTTTGACCGGCATCACGAAATACAGGAAAATCATGAAATAGTTGGAACCCAACCGATAAAATACAGGTATAAATACGTGGTAAAAGAAATTATTTTCTTACCTTTGTTATGGAATGCAATGCATTAATTACTGATATTGAGATACTTAAGTATCTCAATATCAGGTTATTAATATGACAATATGATCATATTTTCCTGGCGATGAATTTGTTATTGCAAGGATGGCGCGGCATTTTCATCAAAAATGTTAGGTTGAATTGATTTCGCCTGTGAAGAAAAAGTTTACGATACAGTTGCTCCTGATCCTCTTGCTTTTGGTGCCGGCATCGTCGTTGCTGGCTGCAACCAGGATCGCCTCTGTATCCGGAAACTGGAGTCTTCCCGCGACATGGGGTGGAAGTTCGGTACCCACCGCCTCTGATGATGTGACAATCAACAATGGGATAAGCGTTATTGTTGACGTTGCAGCAGCCTGCAATACACTTACAACCATAAACACCGGTTCCCTGACCATTAACTCAGGTATTACCCTGAACATTACAGGTTTAGTCACCATGGCGCGGCCAAGCGGCAACAACACAAACTTTACCATTGCAGTTGGGGCAGGCACACTCAATGCCGGTTCACTTACCATGGCGGCGACCACCACTACCCGCAATGACATCATCACCATTTCAACCGGCACCGTGACCATCAGCGGAACAACGACCACAGGAACGACAGGTTGCCAGTTTACCTTTTCCGGAGCAGGCTCCCTCAACTTCCAGGGTTCCATTACCAATGCCCCTACCATCACAACCTTTGCCGGATCAACGGTAACGTATTCATATTCGGGGTCACAGACAATTGTTTCAGGCACTTACAGTAATCTGACACTTACGGGCACAGGGACTAAAACCGCAGGCGGGGCGATTACGGTCGGGGGCAACCTCGCCATTGCTTCAGGAAGCATCCTGGCCGATGGCAGTTACACTGTTTCCGTCGCAGGAAATGTTACAAACAACGGAACGCACTCCGGTTCCGGGAAAATTTCACTAGCGGGCGGTTCTGCTTCACATGCCATCACCGGTGCCACTTCAGCGTTTGGCAACCTTGAACTGAATGATGCTCAGGGAGCGACCATCACGGGAAGTGGCACTACCACCGTGGCCGGGAGTCTTACCATTACCGCCGGCGTGTTGACCCTGAACAGCTTTACCACGGGGTTTGCAGTTACCGGTACCACGGGGGTGACCGGCACTCTGTTACTGAACAGCTCCACCGGCACCAAAACCTTCACGGGGCTTGTAACGGTGAACAGCGCCGGCACCTGGAACAACAGCACCAACTCTCCGGTCACATTCGCGGGAGGCATCATCAACAGCGGCGTTTTTACGGCGGGGACCGGCCTCCAGACTTTCAGCACCAACAACCAGGCGCTTACGGGCACCTTCTCGCTGCCCAATATTACAGTTACCACGATCACCCTGACCAACAACAACACACTTACCGTAGGAACAGCGCTTGAAGGGACCGGTGGTATTACCCAGGCTGCCAACGCGACCCTCAACATCGGGGGAACCTCCGGGATTACCACCATGACTGCAACGAATACCGGGAACTCCGTGGATTTTATTGGCGCTGCCCAGATCGTCAATGACATCAGTTATTACACCCTTAATCTTTCCGGAAGCAATACCAAAACATACAGTGTCAGTGCAGCGAGAACTTCCAATGTTCTAACCATAGATGCAGGGGTTACCTTGTTGTTGAGCGGGAACAATACCTATACTCCTGTAAGCGCGGCCATCAGCGGGAATGTCACGGTTCAGAACACCGCCTCCCTGCTGAAGGGAACCGGCAGCATTGTTTTCAACGCTGGAACCATTTATACCCACAACCGCGATGGTGGCGGGATCCCTGTGTCGACATGGAATACCACTTCTAACTGTGTTGTGACCGGGGTAACGACTACTGCGCTCACCGGGTTAAACCAGACCTTCGGAAACTTCACCTGGAACTGCACCGGGCAATCGGGAACGGCAATGTCGACCGGGGGCAACATGGTGGTGACCGGCAATTTTACCGTCAGTGCAGGCACCTTCGTGTTAAACAATTCAACCAGTTATTCCATCACCATCAACGGGAACTATACGCAAACAGGCGGGGTCTTTGATTTCAATGTTGGGACATCCGGATCGAGCAGCATGACCCTTGGCGGGAACTTATTACACACGACCGCGGCAACAACAATGACAACCAGCGGAAGCGGCGCCCCGAATGGAATCGTTACCCTCAATAAATCGGGTATCCAGACCCTTAGCATGGCAACGCCCCAGGGTATCGAATGGGTCTGTTTTACAGTCAATTCCGGAACGACACTGCAGTTGTTGTCCAACCTGACCCTCAACATGGCTAATGCCTCCTCCCAGCTGCCTTATGTGGGGATACTGACGGTAAACGGAACCGTGAATCTAGGGACCTATACCGTTTCAGCGATGGGCGGAGTCACAGGAGTTGCGATGTTCACATTGAATTCGGGTGCGAACCTGATAACGGCCAACGCAAGCGGGGTCTCCGGCTCCATTTCGTCTACAAACATGACCAACACCTTCAGCAGCGGGGCCAATTACGAATTCCAGGGCGCTGCTACCGGAACCTTTACAACAACACCCACCACCAATACCGTCAACAACCTGGTGATCAACAATTCTTCGGGTGTGACCCTGTCATCGGCCCTTTCCGTAGCCGGAACGCTCACACTGACGAGCGGACTTTTAAAAATCGGGGCAAATATTCTAACCATTACATCATCCAATGCCATTGCCGGTGGCCCCTTTTCATCATCCAAAATGATCGTGGCCGATGCGGCAGGTACCATGAGAAAGACTTTTTCGGCAACAGGAAGCTATACCTTCCCGGTTGGGAGTATAACGAATCAGCTGGCCTATTCTCCGGCGACCCTTACCTTTACCGCCGGAACCTTCAGCAGTGCCTATGTTGACCTGAATGTTAAGGATGTTGTGCATCCCCAGGTTCCGGATGCAAACAACTACATCAAGAGATACTGGACCATCAGCCAGTCGGGGATCACCGCATTCACATATAACGCCGATCTTTCCTTCGATCAGAACGATGTTATCGGGATCGAATCCCTTTTCTTTCCGGCAAAGTACAACACACCCACCTGGAGCTATCCTGCGGGTTCAATAAACGCTGTCTCGAATGTTATCTCTTTCACCGGGCTGAACAGTTTTTCTGATTTTACCGCAGCGGGGAAACTTTCGGTATCCGCCACCGTCACTCCGAACAATGTTTGCTCCGGGACTGCGGTAAACCTCACCTCAACACCATCCGGTGGGGTTTCACCTTACACATACGCATGGTCAAGTTCCCCGGCCGGTTTTTCATCCACCCTGCAGAATCCGACAGCTAGTCCACTCGTTACTACAACCTATACCGTCACCGTTACGGACGCAAGGTCAAACACTGCTACGGCCAATACCACCGAGACCGTCATACCGTATGTGTCGGCAAGTGTAACCATCGCTGCTTCTGCAAACCCGGCCTGTTCGGGCACCAGTGTCACCTTTACGGCGACGCCTGTCAACGGAGGGAGCACCCCGGCCTATCAATGGAACCTGAACGGCGCAATTGTCGGGACAAGCAGCAACACTTACTCAAATTCTTTGCTCTCCACGGGTGATCAGATCACCTGCACGCTGACAAACAATGGATCGTGTGTAACCGGTTCGCCTGCGACATCGAATACCATCACCATGACCATCAGCGCACCCACGGTATCAGCAACCTCCACGGAAACCTGCCTCCGGGGAAGCACCGGGACCATCAATGCAACCGGGAGCGGTGGCCAAACGCCTTATACCTACCAGCTGAATTCAGGCACGTTCCAGTCCTCCGGATCTTTCACAGGATTGAGCGCCGGAACTTACATGGTTACTGTGAAAGATAATATTACCTGCACAAATACAACTTCCGTGACCGTCAATTCTCCGGCCCCTTCAACCGATGACCAGGGTGCGGCCGGGTCTGGTTCCTGGATCGGGCATGTCTATGACGGTGTCTCCTTTGGCAGTTATTTTGGCCATTATACGGAAGCCGAAACATTTGATGAAAACTTCGGAGGCGATTACAATTGTTTTGCTGTAACATCAAATTCACTGCCCAGGTCTATTTATACAGAACTTTTCTCGGTAAGATACAGGATGAATTCAACGCGAAAAGGGTTGTATATTGCAGATCTCGGCTCTGACGACGGAAGCAGGCTTACGGTGGACGGCACGATGGTTTACAACAACTGGACGGACCAAAGTTTCTCCACCCGACCAAGGGTACTCATGAGTTTAACAGGTTCCAGCGCCCTCGTTTATGAATTCTATGAGAACCTGGGAAGCAACAGGGTTGTCTTTCTGAATTTCACGCAGGTATTGTCAAACACCCTCGCTACAAATACAACGCAAAGCATCTGTACCGGGAATTCTGGGAGCGCCATCAGCGGCGATGTATACGGAACCCTCCCGACCGGGGTGACCCTTTCGGGTACAGGATATCAATGGACTTACAGCACCACACCGCTGGGCACACGCACCATTATTGCAGGCGCCACTTCTGCCAATTATACGCCATCTGCAGCAACAGCACCGTTCAATATTGCCGGAACCTATTATGTTTACCGGAATGCTGTCCTCAGCAGCGCCAACAATGTCTCCCCGAATCCCTTTGTCGCGACCAACGAATCAAATGCAGCCACCATCACCATAACCGCTTTGCCTGCTGCGACAATTTCCTATGCCGGGACGCCATTTTGCAAAAGCGTTGTAACAGCACAGTATGTTACCAGGACAGGAACCGCGGGCGGAACCTACTCCGCATCACCTTCCGGACTGACCATTGATGCCGGAACGGGAGCCATTACACCCTCAGGCAGCTCAGCCGGGACTTACACGGTAACATACACCATTGCGGCCGCAGGAGGTTGCAATGTGGTGACTACCAATACTTCGGTTATCGTTACTACAGCACCAACAGCCTCCATATCTTATTCAGGTACTCCATTCTGCACTTCAATCAGTTCTCCGCAGTCGCCAACATTATCAGGATCCGGGGCCTACACAGGCGGGACCTATGCTTCAACAGTCGGATTGAGCATGAATGCTTTATCCGGGGCCGTCACTCCATCCACCAGCACGGCCGGGACTTACACGGTCACCTATACCATCCCATCTTCGGGAGGTTGTGCGGCGGTGCCGGTGACCACTTCGGTGACCATCACCGCGGCACCCACCGCAACCATTTCTTATTCCGGAACGCCATTCTGCACATCTGTCAGCAATCCCCAACCCGTAACTTTATCAGGATCTGGTGCATATACCGGCGGAACCTTCACCTCAACAGGCGGATTGACCATTAACGCATCAACCGGGGCCATCACCCCTTCAACCAGCACAGCCGGGACTTACACCGTAACCTATACCGTTCCTGCGTCAGGTGGTTGTGCGGCCGTCCCGGTAACGACATTGGTGATCATCACTGCTGCACCAACAGCCACAATATCTTATTCAGGTACTCCATTCTGCACTTCAATCAGTTCTCCGCAGTCGCCAACATTATCAGGATCCGGTGCTTATAACGGCGGGGTCTATTCCTCAACAGTTGGATTGTCGATCAACTCCTCAACCGGGGCCGTCACTCCATCCACCAGCACGGCCGGAACTTACACGGTCACCTATACCATCCCATCTTCTGGAGGTTGCGCGGCGGTGCCTGTGACAACTTCGGTGACCATCACCACATTGCCGGTTGCAACGTTCAGTTACACCGGAACACCCTACTGTTCCAATGCCGCAAATCCATCCCCGACCTTCAGCGGTGGTGGCGTGGCCGGGACCTTCTCTTCAACCGCCGGGTTGAACTTTGTCAGCAC
>CAIMWF010000027.1 GCA_903845055.1 uncultured Bacteroidales bacterium
CATGGCTAAGAATATGATTGTTGTTGTAGTCTGTTCTATCGTCCTGATCTTCACGTTCAACAATTGCAACCGGCGTTCACTGAACCATTTTGCAAATCTTTCACCGGCCGATTCCCTGCTGAAGGAGAAGATCGGTGAGTTTGTCACGGTGAAGCTCGCTACCGATCTTTCCGGCCTCGGCATCCATGAAAAACAGATGATCCCCCTGCTCATTGAAGTTGCAAAAATAATGGATAACCTTTACTGGGAACAGGTGATCGGCAACAGGGAAAAATTTTTCGACACCCTTCCCGACACCATGGCAAGGGATTTTGCAGCTATCAATTACGGCCCGTGGGAAAGACTTAACGGAAATCATTCCTTCATCAGCGGCATTGGTGAAAAACCTGCAGGAGCCAACTTTTACCCGGCCGACATGACGCGGGAAGAATTTGAGCATTGGGACAATAAGGATAAAACCAGTCCCTATTCGGTCATACGGCGCAACCACGATCACCGGCTTGAAAATGTCTGGTACCACGTAGCATACAGGGAACAACTGGACAAGGCATCTGTCCTGCTCAACCAGGCCGCCTCCCTTGCCGATGATGCCGGGCTGAAGAAATACCTCGGACTGAGAGCCAGGGCCCTGGTCACCGATGATTATTTTGAAAGCGACATGGCCTGGATGGACATGAAAGACAATACCATTGATTTTGTGGTAGGGCCGATCGAAAATTATGAGGACGAGCTTTTTGGATATAAAACAGCCTTTGAGTCGGTCCTGCTCGTGAAAGACAAGGTTTGGAGCCACAGGCTTGCAAAATTTTCGGCCTTATTGCCCGACCTGCAAAAACAGCTTCCGGTCGCGGAACAATACAAAAGGGAGATACCTGGCATCGATTCGGAATTAAATGCCTATGACATAATCTATGTTTCGGGTCATTCGAATGCAGGAAGCAAAACCATTGCCATCAACCTGCCGAATGATGAAAAAGTCCAGCTGGTCAAAGGTTCACGCCGGCTTCAGCTTAAAAATGCCATGCAGGCCAAATTCGACAACATCCTCCTTCCGATCTCCCGGCTGCTGATCGACACAGCCCAGCGAAAGAATATACGCTTCGATGCTTTTTTTTCAAATGTGATGTTCCATGAAGTGGCGCACGGGCTCGGCATAAAACATATCATCAATGGCCAGGGAACGGTCAGGAAGGCCCTGAAGGAAAAATTCTCGGCATTCGAGGAGGCGAAAGCCGATATCCTGGGCCTTTTCATCACCACCAGCCTGATCCAAAAGGGTGAGATAAAAGATCTGACCGCCGAGGACTGTTTTGTAACCTACATGGCCGGGCTGATCAGGTCGGTGCGTTTCGGCGCATCGAATTCGCACGGAAAAGCCAACATGATGTGTTTCAATTTCTTTGCTGAAAACGGGGCATTTCAGCGCACCGGAAATGGCACCTATAGGGTAAACATGTCAAAATTCAACATCGCCATGTGCCTCTGGGCCGCAAAGTTGCTGCAGGTTGAAGGAGATGGCGATTACGCGGTTGCAAAAGCGTATTATGATGCAAACGGCAAAATCAACGTTGACCTGCAGGCAGATCTTTCGCGGTTGAAAAATGCCAGCATCCCTGTGGATGTGGTCTACAGACAGGGTTTATCTGTACTGGGACTCGACAAATAATCTACCTTCCCATGGAAAATAACGAATTCTCCTCCCCTGCGCAACTGATGGAAATGGTCAACAGTTTCCGGATGAGCAGGATCATCCTCACTGCCGACGAACTGGCCATTTTTGACACCATCGGTGCCGGCGGGACCTCCGCTGACTCAACGGCTACATTGCGGAAAACAGATCCCCGCGCGACCGGCCGGCTGATGAATGCGCTTGTGTCGATGGGATTGCTTAAGAAAAGCGGGAACCTTTTCTTTAATACGGCATTCTCCGGCAAATTCATGGTGAAGAGTTCCCCCGACTACCTTGGAGGACTCTCCCTTTCCAATCAAACCTGGAAAACCTGGAGTACGCTGACCGACGCCATGCGCAAAGGCAGCACCCTGATCATGGAGACGCCCATCAACGAGCGTGCAGACGGGTGGAAAGAGGCCTTTATCGCCGCGATGCACGCGAGGGGTGCCCGGCAGGCCGCCGAAACGGCCACGGCCCTGGATTTGCCGGCCACCGGCAGGATGCTCGATGTCGGGGGAGGTTCAGGAACCTTCGCCTATGCGATGATCCGGAAAAACCCGGCCATCCGCGCCACCATCTTCGACCTGCCAAACATTCTGCCCATCACCGAAAAATACATCCGGGCATCCGGGGTTTCCGATAAGGTTGATACCCTTGCCGGCGACTACCTGCGTGATAGCTTTGGCGGACCGTACGACCTGGTGCTTATGTCGGCCATCATCCATATCAATTCCCCTGAAGAAAACAGGCTGCTGCTTGCGAAAGGCGCCACCGCCCTGAACGCGGGAGGCCAGCTGGTGGTCATTGATCATGTAATGAACGACGACCGGACGGAACCCCTGGCAGGCACCGTTTTCGCCCTCAACATGCTGGTTGGCACCCTGCGCGGCGATACCTACACACAAAAGGAGATCACCGGCTGGATGGAGGAAGCCGGCCTGACCGGGATACACCTTCGCAACACGCCATCGGGGGTACAGATGATGGTGGGAAGAAAATAATTACAAATTAAAAATTACGAATTAAAAAATTATTCAACATTAATGATTGACAACATGGTCGTTACGAAGTGTTCAACTGATTTGTTTGATTATTTTGTCGGATGACTGAATTCTATCCATACCTTTGCAGCCACATTTGAAAGATTGTATCTCAATCTGTAAGTAATCCTTCCACTTTTACAATTCAGCCAAGCATACACTTTTTTAATGCATCCCGGGTCAAGCTGTTTTCAGTGATTCCCCGGGGGTAACCCGTATTATTTTATTTAAAAACATTAAATGACATTTGAAAATCTGAACCTTATCCAGCCGTTATTGAATGCTGTGACAAGAAAAGGGTACCTGAACCCCACACCAATCCAGGAAAAAGCAATCCCCACGATCCTCCAGGGCAAAGATATTTTCGGCTGCGCACAAACCGGCACGGGTAAAACCGCTGCCTTCGCGCTTCCCATCCTCCAGCTGCTTGAAACTGAAAAGGACCGCAATCAGCGCCGGGCCGTACGTACCCTGATCCTCGCCCCCACCAGGGAACTGGTAGCCCAGATCAGTGCCGAAATCGCCGAATACAGCAAAGGCATGGACCTGCGCCTGGTCACCATTTATGGCGGCATCTCGCAACATGCCCAGACCCAGTCACTCCAAAGAGGGGTTGATATCATCGTAGCTGCCCCGGGGCGGTTGCTCGACCTGATGAACCAGGGGTTCGTGCATCTCGACAAGGTTGAATACCTTGTCCTCGACGAAGCCGACCGCATGCTTGACATGGGATTTATCAACGACATCAGGAAGATCACCGCCAGGCTCCCCGAAAAAAGGCAGACCATGCTGTTTTCGGCCACCGCCCCTGCAGAGATCAGGAAACTGGCGGCATCGCTGCTCCACAACCCGGTTCAGCTGAACCTTTCACCCGATTCAGCCCCCCCGATCCTTGTATCCCAGTCGGTTTACCATGTAAAAAAGGAGAATAAAAAACTGCTGCTGACCCACGTTCTGCAAAACGATGCGGTGAAGCATGTGCTCATTTTCACCCGCACCAAGCATGGAGCCGATAAAGTCGTCAAGGACCTGCTGCGTAACGGCATCAAGGCCCGGGCCATCCACGGCAACAAGTCGCAAAGCGCCCGCGACAGCGCCCTGAAGGATTTCAAGGACCGCACCATCCGCGTGCTGGTAGCCACCGACGTTGCCTCCAGGGGTATTGATGTGGACAAACTCACGCATGTGATCAATTACGAGATCCCCGAACAGGCCGAGACCTATGTTCACAGGATCGGTCGAACCGGCAGGGCCGGTGAAACCGGTGCCGCCCTTTCATTCTGCTCGGCCGACGAAAAAGCATACCTGAAGAACATCCACAAGCTGATCCGTCACGACATCAACGTGGTAAGCGCGCATCCCTTTACAATAAATTAATAATTACGATTTACTAATTACAGTTGGGTGGTCATGCCTGCGTGATTGATGCAGTCCTTCCGGGTGCACAACCCGGAAGGTTTTCCTATCCCCTCGGGTCGCCCTTCAGCGGCATCTTGGCCATCTTTTCCACGTTCATGCTCGGGAACCCGAACTCCTCGACGATTTTACCCTTCACCAGGTAAACCCCGTCGCCGCGGAAAGGGTACTCCGTGACCGCCTTCGGGAAGTGTACCGTATCGAAAAAACAGCCGTTGACATCGATGAAGGTGCCGAAATGCATCCACTCCTTTTTGATGGTCCGCACATATTTGATGGTCACCAGCAGGCCGAGCATGCGCACGGTTTTCCCCACTGCCGACGGCATCTCCCCCGCAAGGATGTCGCCCCTGAACTTTGTTTCGAGCAGGTCGAAATAGCTGTAGGTCACCGGGAAACCCAGCAGTTCGATCTCATCGTACACATCGGCGATGAGGTTCTGCTCCAGGACCGGCAGGCTGAATTTCTTCACCGCCGTATGGAACAGCAGCAGGTTCGCAGTTGCGGCATGACCCGTTTCGCCTCCTGCGGCGACAGGGTCGCGGGGCGGTGAAACATCTGGGTCTTTGCCGCCGCGGGAGTCGCCATTTTTCTCACCGGGCTGGTTCTTTCCAAGCAGCATGTGCGCCTCCCATAACAGCGAGGCCTTTTGCTTCCCGGTAAACCGGAAGGCCCCCGTCCTGATAAGGATGATCAGCTGATCGAGGGTGACCGGCACCCGCTGTATGAAATCATCCAGGCCGGCATATGGTTCTTCCTTCGTCTCCCCTTCCTGGTTTGCACCACCTCCATGCTCATTCGAAATTTTTAATTCGTAATTTTTAATTCGCAATTCCGCAATGGCCTTCCCCACCCCCGCCTCCAGGTTGGCCACGTGGATGAACCCGAGGAAGATATCGCTTCCGCGGATGCAGGTCTTGTATTCGCTCCGGTTCACGCAGGGAACATGCAGTCCCGCACCCGAGATCCTGGCTTCGTTGAAATAGACCCACGGGGAGTAAAACCCGCCGAAATTGTTGATCACCCCGGTGATGAACTCAAGCGGGTAGTGGGCCTTCAGGTACAGGCTCTGGTAGCTTTCAACGGCATAGGAGGCCGAATGCGCCTTGGAAAAGGAGTAGCCTGCGAAGGATTCGATCTGCCGCCACACCTCCTTCGTCACCTCTTCGGGATATCCTGCGTTCCGGCAGTTTTCGAAAAATTTGTCGATGATGCGCTGCAACTCCTTCTTCGACCGGTATTTGCCGCTCATGGCCCGCCGGATCACATCGGCGTCGGCAAGGTCCAGGCCGGCAAAGTGGTGACAGATCTTCAGCACATCCTCCTGGTAAACCATCACCCCGTAGGTCTCTTTCAACTGCTCCTCCATCACCGGGTGCAGGTACCTGAATTTCCCGGGGTTGTGAAACCTGAAGATGTACTCCTTCATCATCCCCGAGCGTGCCACCCCCGGCCGGATGATCGAACTGGCAGCCACCAGCGTACGGTAGTTGTCGCAGTGCAGTTTTTTCAGCAGGCCGCGCATGGCGGGACTCTCCACATAAAAACACCCGATGGTCCGGGCGTTGCGGAGCATCTCCTTCACCTTTTCATCTTCCTTGAATGCCTTCACCTGGTGCACATCGATCGTGACGCCGCGGTTCTTCTTAACGATCTCCGCCGCTTCGTAGATATGGCCGATCCCGCGCTGGCTCAGGATGTCGAGCTTCTCGAAACCGATCTCCTCGGCCACGTACATGTCGAACTGGGTGGTAGGAAACCCCTTCGGGGGAAGGTCGAGCGCCGTGAAACAGGTGACAGGCTCTTCGGATATCAGCACGCCGCCCGCATGGATGCTCCGCAGGTTGGGAAAATCGGCCATCATCTCACCCAGTTCGTTGATCTTCCGTATGATCGCGTTCTGGTTCACCGCCTCTTCCGGGTTTTTCAGGTAGGCGTCGATCTCCTGCTTCGGCAGGCCGTGCACCTTGCCCAGTTCACGGTAGATCGATTTATCCCTGAAAGTCGACATGGCCCCGAGCAGGGCGGTGTGTTCGTGCCCGTAACGCTTGAAAATGTAGTCGAGCACCTCGTCGCGCTCCTTCCATGAATAGTCGATGTCGAAGTCGGGCGGCGAGGTGCGTTTGGGGTTGATGAACCGCTCAAAATAAAGATCGAGTTCAATGGGGTCGACATCGGTGATGCGCAGGCAGTATGCCACGATGCTGTTGGCACCGCTCCCCCGACCCACGTGGTAAAAGCCGCGCGACATGGAATAACGGATGATGTCCCACGTAATCAGGAAGTAGGAGGCAAAGCCCATTTTATCGATGATCTCCAGCTCATGCCTGATGCGCCGCCGGGCCTCGCCATGCCCCTTCCCGTAACGATACTGCAGCCCGTCCATGGCCAGCTTCTCCAGCAGGACGAGGTCGTCGTACCGGCTCCCGGTGTAGGTCTTCCTGTTTTTACAGGACTTGAAATCAAAATCGATGGAACAATCCTCCACCAGTCTTTCCGTGTTGCGGAGGATTTCCGGGAAATCGCGGCACGATGCCACCAGGTCGCCGACCGGGTGCATGATCTCATCAGGAGCTGCCACCTGCCCCGGTTCAAGCCTGGTAAGCAGCACGTTGTGGTCAACCGCGCGGAAATTCCGGTGCAGTTCGTATTCCTGTGCAGTGCGGAAGGTGACCGGCGCCATGAGCACCATCCGGGGAACCAGGTCGCGGTGGCGCGAAAGCATCAGGGGGCTGAGATCAGAGGGACGGATGCCGATGAGGGAATGACCAGTGACGAATGACGGGTGCCCGGAAGAGGAAGCTGGGTAACGGGATGGCGCGGCGAAAAAATTTTCGCCGTTTCGCATTTTCTCCATTTCGCTTCCCCGGAAGGGGTAAATGACAACCGCGTTTTCAAACTCCGGCGCCCTGTCGGGCAGGGGCTGGTTGTTCAGGTTGTGGAAACTCAGGAATTCGTTCAGCTCCCTGAAACCCTCATTGTTCCTGGCCAGCCCGGTGAAAAGATGCCTGTCGTCGCGGTGGAATTCGATCCCCGCAACCGGGCGGATCCCCTTCGCTTTGCTTGCGGCCACGAAATCCATGATACCAGTGGAGTTGTTGATATCGGTCAGCGCAAGTGCACTGACACCGCAGCGAACCGCCTCTTCCACGAGGTTATCGACGGAGATGGTTCCGTAGCGGAGGGAGTAGAAGGAGTGGCAGTTGAGGTACATGGAAAATGGCGAAATAGCGAAATAGCGAAATAGCGAAATGGCGAAATGGCGAAAATTGAAAAATCTGATTGTTCTGCCTATTGCCTATTGCCTTGTATGTAATTGTTATTTGATCATATTCTAATCATTTTTGCGATTACAATATAATCATAATTTTTGATTTGGCCAAAAACAATTCGGGTTTCTGGCGGAGCGGCAGCGTGGCAGGGAAGGTATAATTCCACCCCTTTTTGTTGAAACTGTTGGTTTGTTCGTCATTTCCAACTATTTTTACCTCAGAATTCGGACCATGGTTTCGCCGTTCTGATCCGGTGGCCGATGCTTAATCCTTTCCTTATGAGCCGTAAACTGATTTTCCTCGCCATCCTGCTGGCATTGACCATCGCCGGCCAGGTATATGCCTGCACCACCGCTGTGATTTCCGGAAGGTTTACCCGTGATGGCCGCCCCCTGTTGTGGAAAAACCGCGATACGGGCGAACCGGACAACAAGGTGATGTATTTCACCGACGGGAAATATGATTACACGGGACTTGTGAATTCAAACGACTCGCTGGGGAAAGATGTATGGATCGGCATGAACGCAGCCGGCTTTGCCATCATGAATTCAGCCTCCTACAACCTCAACCCGAAGGAGGAGGCCGATGATGCCGTCAATGAAGGGAAGGTGATCAAAAAGGCCTTGCAGCAATGCGCCACGGTCGACGATTTTGAGAAACTCCTGAAAAGTCTGCCCGTTCCCCACGGACTGGAAGCCAATTTCGGGGTGATCGACGCACAGGGTAAAGGCGCCTTTTTCGAGACATCGAACCGCGGCTATGTAAAGATCGATGTGAACGACCCGGTGGCAGCGCCCATGGGTTACCTCATCCGGACCAATTATTCCTTTACCGGAAAACCCGACCAGGGACAGGGTTACATCCGCTACCAGACCGCCGAGAGACTGTTTTACCAGGCATCGGCCACCAACAACCTCACCCCGGAATTCATCCTGCGCGATGCGGCAAGGTGCCTGTACCATTCGCTGACGGAAACGGACCTGGCCCTCGTCCAATGTTCCGGGAAAGACAAATTTGTTTGGTTTGCCGATTATATTCCCCGGTATTCGACCGCTGCATCGGTCGTGGTGCAGGGGGTTAAAAAAAATGAACCGGCCCTCCTTGCAACAATGTGGACGGTACTCGGGTTCCCGCTCTGTTCGGTTGTATGCCCGGTATGGCTGAACGACCGGCATGAATTGCCGGAACTGCTGAAAGCAGGCCAATCGGGTACCGCGCCATTGTGCGACAAAGCGCTGGCCTTAAAGGAACGCTGCTTCCCGGTCAGAAGGGGACACGGGAAGGATTATCTCGATCTCCCCGTCCTGATCGGCAGCGCCGGCGACGGCATCCTGCAAAAACTCGCGGTGGTTGAAAAAGAGATCTTTCTTGAAACAAACAACGCCCTTGGGTCGTGGAGAAAAACGCCGCCAACGGCAACTGCAATCAAACAGGAATATGACACCCTCGACCGGATGATCACGGAAGCGTACCAGCGCTTGTTCGGCCTGTAAAACCTGCACATGTTTATGGATCAAAAAACCGTCGCAAACAGGATCTACCTTGCCGCAGCCCTGGTCTTCATGCTTACAGCCTGGTTTTCGACCGGGTATAACCATTTCGACGAGCATTTCCAGGTAATCGAATTTGCAGGCCTGAAGCTGGGGCTGACCGAAAAAGCCAGCCTCCCCTGGGAATACAGTTGCATGATGCGCCCGGCCATCCAGCCGCTGGCGGTGTGTGCAGTGTATAAGGCCGTTGCCGTCGCCGGGGTCACAAACCCCTTCACCATTGCCTTCGTCATCAGGCTCCTGTCTGCCATGCTTACCTTTTTCAGCATCCACATGGTCATCCGGCTGATCGCACCATCCATCACCAGCAGGAAACTGCTCTTCACCTTCCTGCTCCTTTCCTTTTTTATCTGGTTCGTTCCCTACAACAGTGTGCGGTTTTCGTCGGAAACCGTTGCCGGCAGGATCTTCCTGATCGGCCTGGCCTGGTTCCTGCTCCGTCATAAACCCACTCCCTCTGCCTACCTGGTGACCGGGATGATCCTCGGGCTGTCATTCATCACCCGCTACCAGGTGGCTTTCATGGTCATCGGTTTTGCAGCATGGCTCATGTTCATCCGCAGGGCGGGCATCCGGAACCTGGCAATATTCATTGCCGGGATCCTGGCCATGGTTGCGGCCGGCATTGTGATCGACCGCTGGTACTATGATGCGTGGGTGCTGACCTCGTGGAACTATTTCATGCAGAACATGATCCTGGGGAAAGCCGCTGCCTTCGGAACCAGCCCATGGTGGTACTATATTGAACAAACCTTTATGAACGCCTTTCCGCCGCTCAGCCTGGTTTATATCCTGGCGGTATTTTATTATTGTATCCGTTACCCGAAAGACCTGCTCACCTGGTGTACCGTTCCCTTCCTGCTGGCTCACTTCCTGATCCCGCACAAGGAGATCAGGTTCCTGTTCCCTGTGATCGGTTTTCTCCCGGTCATGATCATCCGGTCGGCAGAAGCCATCCTCTCCCGGAAGGGATACGGACTCCTTGATAACCGTGCAACGAAAATCTCCGTGCGAATCTTCTGGTATCTCAACATGCTCATGCTTGTCGTCCTGATCTTCAGGCCGGCCGACGACCAGATCGCCCTGTACAAAAACCTCTGGGATCGTTATCCCACACCTGCCAGGCTCTGTTTCACCGATGATAATCCATATCATCGTGCAAAGGTTGACATCCATTTTTATAAACGGAAGAGTCTCGTACTCACCCATGTGGATTCGCTGCAGCAGGTCGTCCCGGGAAAAGACAGCATCTGCCTTGCGGTGACAGACAAACCCCTTGAGGCCGGCCACCCCGGGTATGCGGCAACGCTGGTTTACTGCACCTTCCCGGCATGGGTCAGACGATTCAATTTCAACCACTGGATGGACCGCACGAGCTTCTGGTACATCTACGAGCTGAAGTCATCCCCCAAACCCTGACGTCCATGAAAAAGAGAGATCTTCTCAACGGTTTCGCGATTCTCGTGGCAATCATCTGCCTGGGAACCTTCACGCTGAACATGATCAATGGCCGGTTTGACCTGGGCGATTTCAGGGTTTATTATACGGCTGCTTCCAACCTGGTTTCGGGCGGGCCGGTATACCTGGTTTCTTTCGACGGGGGCTCGGGCTTTTACAAGTACAGCCCCGCAACGCTTTTCTTTTTCATCCCGTATACCTGGCTTCCCTTCAGGCAGGCCTCGATCCTGCATTTCTTCATTCTTTCGGCAGCCTACTGGTTTACCATGGTCACCATCGGCAAACTTGTGACGAAATATCTCCTGGATGAACGTCCGAAACATGAAATTCTCCTGCTGTCGCTCTCCTTCTTCTTTATCGTGATCCATGTTACCCGGGAGCTTTACCTGGGCAACATCAACATCCTCCTGCTGATGATGTGCTGCCTTGCCGCCAGGGATATCCTCCTGGACAAGCCCATGCAGGGCGGCATCCTGCTGGGGATCGTAGTCCTCGCCAAGCCCTACCTGCTCATCCTGGTCATCCCCCTCGTCCTGAGAAGGAAATGGAAGACCATCGGGTCGTTTGTCGCCACCGGGCTTGCGGGGCTGGGCCTGCCATTCGTCTATCCCGGGTTCGCGAAGAGCACCGGCATGTATGGCGACTGGATCAAATCAATCATGGCGCACAGCGGGGATTATCCCGGGATGACCTCGCTGGATTATTTCTTCTGCAATCTTGTTCCTTCATGGCCCGCCCGGGGGATCATCGCCATTTTTATTGTTCTCACCGGGCTGGTGGTCATTTTCATCGTGAACAACC
>CAIMWF010000028.1 GCA_903845055.1 uncultured Bacteroidales bacterium
ACCGGCAGGAAAAAGGTAAATTGTTTTTTATAAAAGGATATCCCTGGCGTCGGGAATGGACTGAAGGAGATCGGTAAGTTCGTAGGCATCGCGCAGGTGGTAGGGACCGATCCGCGTGCGGCACAGGGACGTAAGGTGCGCACCGAAACCAAGCTGCAGTCCGAAATCACGGGCAAGCGAACGGATGTAGGTCCCCTTGCTGCAAACCACTCTGAAATCGACCTCAGGCATGGCGATGCGGGTGATCTCGAAGGCCGGGATGGTCACTTTCCGGGCCTTAATCTCCACGGTTACATCCTTCCGGGCCGATTCGTAGGCTCTTTTCCCGTCGACCTTGATGGCCGAGAACTGGGGCGGAACCTGGTCGAAGGTCCCGGTGAACATGGCCGCGGCTTTGCGAACGGCCTCCTCAAGAGCATGTGAATCAGGGGGAATCGGAAAAATTCGGTCGACTTCGGTTTCGAGGTCGAACGAGGGGGTGGTGGCATCCATGCGAAAGGTCCCGGTATACTCCTTTTCCAAACCCTGGAACTCATCGATACGACGTGTGAATTTCCCGGTGCAGAGGATCAGCAGCCCGGTTGCAAGCGGGTCGAGGGTGCCGGCATGGCCGATCTTGATCTTACGGAGACCGGTGCGCTGACGGATGACAATGCGCAGCTTCCCGACCACATCGAAAGAGGTCCAGGAATAGGGTTTGTTAACCAGGAGAACCTCCCCCTGTTCAAACTGGAATGACATTACTGGATGGATAAGCTATGGCCTGTCAGGAGGAAGATGATCAGGAAAAGTCCGACAACGATCCTGTAGTAGCCAAACGCCCTGAACCCGTATTTGGTCAGGTAGGTGATAAACGCCCGGATGGCGATGATTGCCACGATGAACCCGATCAGATTCCCCAGGGCAAGCAGTTGAATGTTGTGCGAAGTAAGCAGTTCGGGGGCCTCTCTCCAGGTATCCCAGAGACTCTTGGCAAATGCGCCGGCAAGGGTGGGCACGGCCAGGAAAAATGAAAATTCGGCGGCCGCCTTGCGGGTCAGCTTCTGCTGCATCCCGCCGATGATGGTGGCGGCGCTGCGGCTGAAACCCGGGAAAACGATAGAAAGCAGCTGGAAAACGCCGATAACGAGCGAATTTTTGTAGCTGATATCCTCCTCACGGTCGATGGACGGCCGGTTGAACCAGTTGTCGACGAAGAGGAGCAGGATACCCCCCAGAAACATCACCACGGCAATGAAAACCGGGGTTTCCAGGACCTTGTCGATGTGTTTTTTCAGCAGCAGGCCGACGATCGCGGCGGGGAGAAAGGCAACAAAAAGCTTCAGGTAAAATTTAAGGCTTTTGAAATCGAGGAATTTCCGCCAGTAAAGGATCAGTACGGAGATGATGGTGCCGAACTGGATGTTCTCGATGAAAAGTTTGGTAAAACCACTTTTTTCGATCCCCAGGATGGCCGAAGTGATGGCCATGTGCCCGGTGGATGAGATCGGCAGGAATTCGGTGATCCCCTCGACAATGGCGATGATGATTGCCTGGATCGTATTCATTAATCCTTCGGCTTTTTCATGATGGCAAATACCTCGATCACGTAGCCGGCAAGAATGAGAATGGGTGCAAGGGTGATGCGGCGGAAATCAAATATTGCAGGATTGAACTTGCTGGGATCGGATGATCCGCCACCGATCATCAGCAGAAAACCTACGGCGATGAAAGCAAGGCCGATCAGCATCAGCCGGTAATTTTCCTTGCCGAAGGCAAATTCCCCCACATTGCTGGTTTTCACCGGCTGTTCTTCGCTTCTGACGGTTTTCGAAGCGGCAGACTGGGGTTTCACTGGTACCTGTTTTTTGCTCTTGTCCATGATTCAAAGGGAATTGAGTGGCAAAATTACGGAAATTTTAAGAATATCATGAATATAATAAATCGGTGCGCATCCGGAGATATTTCCTCACGGCAAACCAGGTCGATATCCACGAAATGAAGGCTCCCAGCAGGAAAAGGAAGACCACGAGTGCGACAAGCATCAGGGGATCCTGGAGTTCAAGCAGTTCGGGAAGCTGTTCGATGGCAAAATAGACGAGGACCATCAGCATCAGCAGGGCAAAGAAAGCGCTGATACATCCGTGGATGATGCTGCGCACCAGCAGCGGCCGCCGGATGAACCCTTCGGTGGCCCCGACCAGTTGCATGCTGCGGATGATAAACCGCCTGGAATAGACCGAAAGCCGGATGGTATTGTTGATCAGCACGATGGCGATAAAAAGCAGGATAGCGCTGAAACCCAGCAGGATGAAACTTATCTTCCGGATGTTGCTGTTGATGGCATCCACCAGCGACTTCTGGTAAAAGACCTCCTTTACCTCCGGGTAGGCCAGCAGCCGCTTTTCGATCCTGGCAAGGCTGTCGCTGTTGGCATAGGGTGCCTTGATCCTCAGGTCGATGGCGGGAAGCAGCGGGTTATAGCCCAGGAAACCCACGAAATCCTCGCCGAGCTCTGCTTTCAGTTTTTCGGCCGCCCGTTCCTTCGCCACATACTCGCTCGATTTTACGTAACCGGAACCGTCGAGGGCCTTTTTCAGCTGCAGGATTCCCGCCTCCTTCACCCCTTCGCGGATCATGATCGAAAAACCGATGTTTTCCCTCACATAATCCGACAACACCCGGGCATGGAACAGGATCAGCCCGAAGAGCCCCATGAGGAACAACACCAGCGTAATGCTGATGCTGGTGGTAACCTGTGAGGTCGCAATCCGGCGCTGGTATTGGGGTTCTTCCTGTGGGATCATGGGTTGAAAATGCGTGATAAAATTACGCATTTTTTCCTACTTCTTTGCTTTTTCTGCCTTTATCAGCTCTTTTTGAGCCTTCGAATTGAAGCCCATGGTCGATTTCAGCCCGCTCAGCACACTTTTCCAGAAAAAGTTGAAGATGCTGCCGTGCTTATCTCTTTTGAAGCAGATGATCCCTGTTTTCATCTTCCCCGTTTTTGTCGGGTTGTCGTTGTTGATGATCAGGTCATTCGCGGCAAAATTGATGACCCCGGTCTTGATCTTTTCCCAGGTGGTCTCTTTCCGGGCCTTCACCTCCACCGAGAGATCGTTGTAATAAAAAAGGAGTTTGCCTTGTGCATAATCGTCGTTGGCATAAACCTGGGGCACCAGGAGTTTTTTGAGCCTGCCGTTCACCACTTTGGCGGGCAGCAGGTTCGAAAGCATGGGGTTGATCTCGTCGAGATCCATTTGGCCGATCTGCGCCGAAAAGGTAAAGGAATTGCGGGGGTCGCCAAGATGAAAACGCACGGTGGCGTCGAGTTTCCCCTTACCCATAAGGTACGCGGTTCCCCTCAGTTCCGACACCAGGCCGGCCTGGAGCAGCAGCGAATCGTTGGTAATCCCTGTAAAAGTAACCCTGAACCCGTTGAAAAAAATCCTCCCCGGGACAGCCCCGGTCTGCTCCTCGTAAACCGCCCGGCCGCTGTTCAGCTGCAGGGTGTCGATCCTCAGGTTCATCTTCAGCTTCCGCATGGCGTCCTGTGGC
>CAIMWF010000029.1 GCA_903845055.1 uncultured Bacteroidales bacterium
CCGGGGATTCTGGGTGGCGGCCGTGGTACCATTCACAAAAACAAAGGTCGGCCGGTCGAAACTCCAGCTCCATGATGTCGGTCCCCCGGTGGTAAGGTCGGTTAACTGGACCGTCTCATTTTTCTGAGGGGTCAGTTTGTCGGCAACGAAATTGGCTGCCAGGACCGGGTTCACTGTCATGGTTACGGCAGCAGAGGTTGACGGGTTGCCGGTCAGGCAGCCGGCAGCATTGGAGGCAAGGGTACAGGTTATGAGATCGCTGTTGGCCGGGATATAGGCATAGGTTGCATTGGTGGCTCCAGTGACGACCGACCCGTTGACTTTCCACTGATAGGCGGGTCCGGAGCCCCCGTTGACAGGGTTGGCAGTGTAAGTTACCGTTGCGCCGGCACACACCGTGGTGGCCGTCGGTGAAACCGAAACACTTACCGGGACACTGGTACAGGTGACCGCCACATTGTCGATGGCCCACCACCATGCATACGATCCTATAAAGTTCCACCTGAATTTCACATTCGACTGCCCCGCTACAGCTCCAATCACCTGGCTGAAGGCCGCAGGGTTGGCCGTAGTGGCGGTCCACTGCTGGATTTGTGTCCATGTGGTGCCCCCGTTGATACTGTAAGATAAAGTGCCGGATGAGCCGCTATAGGACTGGAAATAATGGCTGAACTGGAGTGTCACGGATGAAAAGGACGAAAGATCCATGACAGGGGTTACAAGATCGGCGTTTTGCGAGCCGCCGTTGCCGTAGGCATCGCTGTTCAGGTAAGCATAGTTGCCTGTAAGGATGGGTGCGACATTCCCGGTAAATGTTCCGAATTGCCAGACCTGGCTGTTTCCTACGTGGTCAACCTGCGACCAGCACGCAGGGAGGGTCGTATTGTTGAAATTCTCGGAGAAGGGCAGGATATACTTATCGCACTGGGTGGTGAACGGGATATCGCTCCCGTAATTGGTACCGATGGAATTGGTTGCATAGGCCCTTACATGGTAAGCCGTGTTGGATGTCAGCCCGGTGATCGTGCTGGTATAGCTCCCGGTCCCGGTTCCGTCGGTGGTATGACTTCCTGTTGCAACGGGGTTGATCGTGGCGGCCCAGCACACCCCCCTGGCACTCACGGCATTGCCTCCGTCGGCGGTTACCGTGCCACCCGAAACGGCAGAATTGCTGGTGATGGAGGTCACCGCAGTGGTATTTACCGTGGCAAACCCCGGCACAAAGGTCACATCGCCGCCATTCGAGATACCGTCGCTGTTCGTTGCATCCAACCTGTAATGGTAGGTGGTTCCGGGCACAAGCCCGGTAAGGTTTGCAGTGGCATTCACGGCGGTATAACCGGAACCGGCAGCGGTGACCGTTGTGGAATTCCCATACCCGGTCGTGGTTCCCCATTCAAAATTGTAATTGGTGGAGAGTCCGTTTGGGTTGACCGTCCCGTTCAGGGTTGCCGACGTGCCGGCCACATTGGTTGCCGCCGTTGTTGAAACTACTGGCGGAATAACAATTTTAAAGGAGGCAATTTTCGTTGCCCACGGGCACCATCCACCGTAGGTTCCCACATATTCCTGGGTGGTCCAGAAGGTTGCATTATCGGTGGGATCAACGTTCATCGCCGTGTAGTCTCCCCATCGGGAATAGCTGTTCATTGAAACGGTGCCGGTCTGGATGACCCCTTCGGGCATGGTCATCTGATTCAGCGGATCGCCTGCTTTCCGCCCGGTATACCAGATGGAGGGATACATGGTGCTGCTTGACACAGAATAGGCCATCCCGATGTCGCCCGCCGCATTCATGGCAATACTGGCCATCCACCTTGACCTGCCGTCGTCCGGGGAAAAAGTCGATTGCTGGTACATGGCAAAGGTTGATCCTGTTTTCCGGTATTCGTACCACCTCACCCCGGCTACGAAGCCCCCGGTATTGACACTGTGACAGGTGACAAAGGTTTCATAACTCCCGAAATTGCGGTACTGGTTCCTGAACATCAGCCGGTCGCCGAGCCCATCCAGCGACAAGGCGCCCATTTCGGGAACCGATGCCGATCCCATCTGTGTATAGGCGGCAACCGGCAGGGCCGTTACATAGGTGAAGGTGCCGTTGGCGGGGGTGGTCCAGTCGGCATGCAGCGCCCAGATCCTCAATTCGGCGGAACCGTCGATGTAGGTAAAATAATCCGGGGTTCCCGCGGCCGCGAAGGTGCCGTCGCAATCGGTTGGCAGCATGGAATAGCAGGAACCTCCGGCCGCAGAACCCGATCCGCCAAGCGTTTCTGTTTTAAAATAGACCATCGTTGCGGACGGGTCCCCGGTGAGCATTTTGCTCCGGTCCATCACACAACCGGCAGCCCCAATATAAGGAGTTCCGGATGCATTGGTATTAAACCGGTTTACCGCCATGTAATACCCGTCCCTCCATACCCCCAGTTTGGGGTAGTCGGGCATGTAATCGAAGGCGAAAGCATACCGGTAATAGGAACCCGTCGGATCGCCGGTGGTTGAAACGGCAACCATTTCATATTCTGTATAAGGTGTCCCGGGGCAATCAATGGCAAACTGGCTGATAATCCAGCGGTCGGCATTCTCATCGTATAAAACGATTGCATCCCCGTTGTTGTGCCCGGTCCAGTTACCGGTGAATCCGCTCCAAAGGGTCGAGGTGGTCACCGGTCCGTAGAGGGAGGTCCCGGTTTTGCTGAAAATCTGCAGCTGGCTGTTCACCACCTGCACATAATGGTTGAGCCCGACATCGCCTGCGGGATCGGGGGGTGTGACACGGCCTGCATTCGCAGCGTTGCCGGTACCGTTAAAATTTACGAGGGGTAAGGTCGCCGAGGCCGCTGAACTCGGATGGTATTCAGTTTGCAAGGCCCCGTCGGGGTTGAACCCGGGAGGGACTGGCCTGAACTTGTTGGGGACCTCCAGGTCGTTTTCCCGGCGCCATCTGTCCCAGAAATGTCGTTTCGGGGGTTTCATATCCCTCAGCGGGATTGAAACATCCGAACGGATGGGTGCCTGAACGACCGGAGATTGCGACCTGGCCGCAAGCGGGAAAAGAAATACCGCAAATACAACCAGTTCAAAAAAAATGATGATGTATTTTCTCATTGTTCATATCGCTGTTTGTCAGACACCCATGCAAAATCAATGAATCATTTCAGTACCGAATTGTTTCTGACGCCTGATGCAAAGTTAAGATAAATCCGTACGGAAAGGTTTCTTTTGCGGCACTCCCGTGATAATTTTCCTGCGTATGTTGCCCGGGTTCCGCCGGAAGGCTGCCCGGCGGGGCCGTTTTTAACCAAACAGTGACAAACCCAGCCATGCCAGGGACAGCCCTATGAGGATGATTACCGTTCCCCAGCCGATGATGTTCTGGATCGGTTTATTGGTATAGTCCCCCATGATCTTCTTATTGTTCACAAGCAGGATCATGCAGACCAGCACGACCGGCAGGAGGATCCCGTTGATGATCTGTGTCCAAAGGGTGATGGCGATCAGCGGTGCATTGGGGATGAGGATGATGATCACCCCAAGGACCATGATGGAGGTGTAGAGCACATAAAATTCGGGGGCATCTTCCCATTTCTTGTCGATTCCGGCTTCAAAACCAAAGGCTTCGCAAACATAAAATGCAGTGGCAAGCGGGAGAATGGTGGCCGAAAAGATGGAGGCGATGAACAGCCCGAAGGCGAATACATTCTTCGATAGAGCGCCGGCCAGCGGTTCAAGTGCCAGGGCGGCATCCTTGGCTTCGTTGATGACAATGCCCTTTGCATGGAGGGTTGATGCGCAGGCAACGATGATGAAGAAGGCAACAACCACGGTCGCTGTGCAGCCAACAATGATATCCAGCAGGGTATACTTGTATTGCTGTATTTTAAGTCCTTTCTCGATCACCGACGATTGCATGTAAAACTGCATCCAGGGGGCGATCGTGGTGCCGATGATCCCCACGATCATCATGATGGAACCCTGGTTGAATTCCATTCTCGGCCGGATGATGGAGGAGCCGATGGCATTCCAGTCGGGATGTCCCATCAGTGCGGAGACAACATACATGAGCAGTGATACGCTGAATATTAAGAAAATCCGCTCGGCAAACTTATAATTGCCCTTGACGACAAGGAGCCACACCATCATGGCGACAACAGGTACGGAGATGTACTTGCTTACCGAGAAGACCTCCATGCTTCCCGCAACTCCAGCAAATTCGGTGGTTGTATTGCCGATATCGGCCAGCAGCAGGCCAATGAAGATAAAGAAGGTGACCTTCACCCCGGCATTTTCACGGATCAGGTCGGCAAGTCCCTTGCCGGTTACGATTCCCATGCGGGCGTTCATCTCCTGGACAATGACCAGCACGATGAACGAAGGGATAAGTGTCCATAAAAGTTTATAGCCGTAAAGGGCCCCTGCCACAGAGTAAGTGGTTATACCGCCGGCATCGTTGTCAACGCTCCCTGTAATGATCCCGGGGCCAAGAATGGCCAGGAAAAATGCAATATTCTTCCAGATTGATTTACGCCTGATTGAAGTCGCCATGATCGTCCTCCGCTTGGTTACCTGGTTTTTCTTCTTCTTAACAAGTCCTCCACGATGTCTTCAACCACCACGACTCCTTCCATCATCCTGTTCTTGTTGATCACCGGAACGGCAAGAAGGTTGTAACGGGAAACGAGGTCGGCGAGTGAATCCACTTTGTCATCATCGAACACCGACACGGCATGTTTGTTCATGATCTCCTTGAGACGGCGCGACGGGTCGGCAATGACGAGTTCTCCCAGTGAAACGGAGGAGAGAAACCGTTCGTGCCGGTCGGTAACAATGATCGCATAGATATGGGCGGGTTCGGGTTGCTGTCGCCGCAGTTCCTCAATGGTTTCAGCGACCGTCAGATCCTCGTTGAAGGTATAGAAATCGGTCGACATCAGCGAACCGACAACCTTGTTGGGGTATTCGAGCAACTCCCTGACCTCCTCGGAAGATTCCTTTTCCATTTCATCAAGGAGCTTTTCGGCCTTGTCTTCCGCCAGTTCATCGAGGAGGTCGGCAACCTCGTCGGCCGGCATTTTCTCAAGAACGTCCGCCACCTTTTCAACCGGCAGGCTTTCAACGATATGGACCTGTACATGCGGTTCAAGTTCTTCAAGCACATCGGCTGCCGTTTCCTCGTCGAGTGATGCGAATACGTAGGTTCGCGAGGCTTTGTCAAGATCCTCGATAATATCGGCCAGGTCGGAGGGGTGCAGGGTATTCAGCTTTGACGATGATTTGGTAAGCTTGATGTTGGAGTTTGAAAAGTCGACCGCGGCGATATCATCCCAAAGGATGAATTTCCCCGGGATGTCGACGCTGAAAGGATCCAGCACCGACTGGATGGGTTTGTCGATGCCGATCCTGCGCAGCAGTCCGTCGATTCCCACATCCACGGCGATGGCGTAGGTTCCGGCGGGAATCATGACAAGCCGGATGTCGTTGACCCGGACCAGTTTCCGCCCGTTGATGTCGACGATCTGCTTGTCCTGGATATCGTCGGCAAGCCAGAGGCAATTGGTGAGGGAGGCTGTTGAAATATCATGCACTTCAAGGCAGGTGATCCTTAGTTTTCGCTTGAATTTCTTGATTTCAAAGGATGAAAAATCGAGTACCCTGTACTCTTTCCCGTTTTTAACCTTTATGGCGATGACCCTGGGCCGGATGGGGTCGGATTCCTTGCCTGGCAACGGGGTCTGGTCGATCAGGAAATCTTTGATCTTCCCCAGGACCGTTCCGTCATCCGAGAGATATTTCATCCCGAGGATCTGGCTTAAATAAAATGTAATCTGAGATGTCATGCTGGCCTCCCTCTTTTAATTACCGCTGAATGAAGGATGCAAGCCTTTATGAAAATGTCAGGCAGGAGACCGTCAGTGCAGGGGTGGATTGTTCTTTATGCTTCGATCAGGTAAGTCGTCCATCTGATGTTTAAAAAAGATTGGTGCAAAGATATTATAAATAGCGAAATGGTGAAATGGCGAAATGGCGAAAATTTTAAATCTTCCGGGGATTGCGGACATTCCACGGCAGAGCACTAAAGCGGAGCGACCGGGTAGTCGGTGAGATACCGTTCAACAAGCCTTGGGATGGGATAACCCGGCAGATCGCCTGCCGGAACGGCAATAAAAGGCAATTCCATCTCCCTGCCGGCATGAAACCGGTAGAACCTGGCATGCAACTTCTGGTGGGTAAGCTGGTGCGTATAGAGCCTTGAAACCCCGAGGAAGAGGGGCGGACCGGAGGGGAAGAAATCGCTGAACCCGCTCTCCCATAACATTTCGCCCGCGCCGCTGCTTTCGACCATGGGGAAATCAAACAGGTTTTTCCAGATATCATTGCCGGTCCTCCGGTTGAGGAAGATGCCGAGCCCTTGTGCATCATAGAATGTGATCACGAGGTAATGAAGGTTCCGCTGCCGGACGGGAGGCTTAGCGAGCCGGACCGGGATGGAATCAACCAGGTGGCCTGCCAGCGCGTTGCATCCGGGACTGAAAATGCATTGCGAACATTTGGGGTTGACCGGGGTGCAGACCATGGCGCCGAATTCCATCATTGCCTGGTTGAAATCGCCAGGGTGCCGCGGATCCAGGTTGGCCACGGCAAATGCATGGATCAACCTGCGGGTGGCAGGCAAACCAGCCGGCGCGGTGATCCCGCAGTACCTTGCAACAAACCTGGTCACGTTGCCATCGACGACCGGGGTGGGCTGGTCAAATGCGATGGAGGCAATCGCGGCGGCAGTATATTCGCCGATCCCCTTCAGCCCCAGCAGGGCTTCACGGGAAACGGGAAACCTGCCGCTGTGGCGCCCGGCGACCTCCTTTGCCGTTTTGTGGAGGTTCCTTGCGCGGGAGTAATATCCCAGTCCCTGCCACAGCTTGAGAATTTCCTGTTCATCCGCAGCGGCCAGGGCAGCCACGGTCGGCCATGTCTCGGCAAATTTCCGATAATAGGGCAGGCCCTGTTCTATGCGCGTTTGCTGCATGATGATTTCCGATAGCCAGATCAGGTATGGATCCCTGGTTTGACGCCACGGCAGGTCGCGTTTGTTTTCATGGTACCATGAAAGAAGTTGTTCTGAAAAGGTCATGGGACTTGGTAGAGGGGACAAAGATACGAAATAGAGAGGTAGCGAGGTAGCGAGGTAGAGAGGTAGCGAGGTAGCGAGGTAGCGAAATAACGAAATGGTTATTTTCAAGAAAAATTGGCATTATTTCATTGTCAATCAAAAAAGTCATATATTTGCAGCCCGTTTTCCAGCGATAAAAGGCATTCAGTAACAACAATATATAACACTTTAATATCAATCAAAAATGACAAAAGCAGAAATTGTAGCAGAAATTGCTAATAAGACTGGCATTGAAAAAGTTGCCGTTCAGGCCACTGTTGAAGCTTTCATGGATTCAATCAAAAATTCCATGACCACAGGTCAAAACGTTTACCTAAGAGGTTTCGGGAGTTTTATCATCAAGAAAAGAGCCGAAAAGACAGGGAGAAATATTTCAAGGAACACAACCCTAATTATTCCCGCCCACAACATCCCATCGTTCAAGCCGGCCAAAACCTTCGTAAATAAAGTAAAATCACACGTTAAAGTGAAGTAATAACTTCTAAGCTGATTTATTATGCCAAGTGGTAAGAAAAGAAAGAGACATAAGATGGCAACGCACAAGCGGAAAAAACGCCTGCGCAAGAACCGACATAAGAAGAAATAGCCTTCCTGCTGCTGCAATTCCTTAAGTCATCCACGGTTACTGGCCTGTTGCCAGTGCTATTCAAATAATACATGGAAAACTGTGAATAAGGAATTAATCATCAATTCGACCTCTACGGAGGTCGAAATCGCCTTACTTGAAGATAAGCTTCTCGTAGAACTTAACAAAGAAAGATCCAACAACGAATTCTCGGTTGGCGATATCTATTTTGGCAAGATCAAGAAGATCATGCCGGGATTGAATGCTGCCTTCGTGGATGTTGGTTATGAGAAAGATGCATTCCTGCATTACCTCGACCTCGGGCCGCAGGTTCAGACATTGCTGAACTATATCAAAGCGGGCCAGTCGGGTAGCGGAGCATCGCTCACTATCGCGGATTTTCAGCTTGAGCCGGACATACAGAAAACCGGAAAAATCGCCCAGGTACTCAAGCCCAACAGCAACATCCTGGTCCAGATCGCCAAAGAGCCGATCTCCACCAAGGGCCCGCGGGTTACCTCGGAAATTGCATTTGCCGGGCGTTTCCTGGTCCTGATACCCTTTTCCGACAAGATCTCTGTTTCCCAGAAGATCAAGAGCAGCGAGGAGCGGAACAGGCTGAAACGGCTTATTACAAGCATCAAACCTAAAAACTGCGGGATTATCATCCGCACGGTTGCCGAGAACAAACTGGTGGCCGACCTTGATTCGGACCTCCGCAGTCTTTACAAGCGCTGGGAGATCATCACCCAGAAACTGGCCACGGCAAAGCCTCCCCAGAAGATCATCGGGGAGATCGACCGCACTTCAACCATCCTGCGTGATGCGCTCAACGAATCGTTCAACAACATCGTGGTCAACGACCAGGTATTGTACGACGATATCAGGGCCTACATCGGGCGGATCGTTCCCGACAAGGTGAGCATCGTCAAACTGCACACCGGCAAGGTCCCGATCTTCGACCAGTACGGGATAGACAAGCAGATCAAGAATTCTTTCGGCAAGATCGTCACCATCAGGAGCGGCACCTACCTGGTCATCGAGCATACCGAGGCCATGCATGTGATCGACATCAACAGCGGCCACCGGGTGAACCAGGACCAGAACCAGGAGACCAACGCCATGGAGGTCAACATTGAAGCTGCCACCGAAGTTGCGCGCCAGCTGCGCCTTCGCGATATGGGCGGTATCATCGTGATCGATTTCATCGACATGACCCAGGGGCTCAACCGGCGCAAACTCTTTGAAAAGCTGCGCGATGAGATGAAACGCGACCGCGCCAAGCACTCCATCCTGCCACCGAGTAAATTCGGATTGGTCCAGATCACGCGCCAGCGGGTCCGGCCTGAGATGAACGTGCAGATTCTTGAAAAGTGCCCTGCATGCGACGGTACCGGCCAGATCAGACCCACCATCCTGCTTACCGATGACATCGAGAACAACCTCAGCTACCTGATCAGGGAACAAAATGAAAAGAACCTGACATTGTTGGTTCACCCTTACGTTTATGCATTCCTCACCCACGGCTGGTTCAACTTCAAATGGAAGTGGTGGCGCAAGTTCGGCCAGCGCGTCAGCATCAGAACGCAGAACTCATCGCATTTCCTCGAATACCATTTCTTTAACAAGAACGGGGACGAGATCAAAATGTAG
>CAIMWF010000030.1 GCA_903845055.1 uncultured Bacteroidales bacterium
TTCTGGCTGAACCGTTTGCCGCAGGTGTTGTTTTCGCCGCTTGCACAATAGCAGTCACGGCCCCAGTCGCGAAATGAACGCACGATGTCGGCCAATTTTTCATCATTGGTTACAACGGCCCCGCCTTCACCGGTTGTGATATGGTGGGCCGGGTAAAAGGAGATGGTTGCAAGGTGCCCGAAGGTACCGGTATACTTCCCCTTGTATTTGCTGCCAAAGGCATCGCAGTTGTCTTCGATCAGCCACAGCCCGTGTTTTTCGGCCAGCCGGCAGACCTCCTCCAGGTTGAAAGGGTTGCCGAGGGTATGTGCGATGAAAATGCACCTGGTTTTGGGTGTAATGGCATTTTCAAGCGCCTCCATGGAGATGTTGTAGGTTGGAATGTCAACATCCACGAAAACGGGTACCAGGTTGTTCTGGATGATCGGGGAGATGGTGGAGGGGAACCCTGCAGCCACCGTGATCACCTCGTCGCCCGGCACCAGCCTTTTGTCGCCCAGCCTTTCCGAGGTGAGCGCTGTAAAGGCAAGGAGGTTTGCCGAAGATCCCGAATTGGCCAGGATGACGTTGTCAACCCCGAGGAATTCCGAGATCTTTTCGCAGAAATCCTGTGTAAACCGGCCTTCGGTAAGCCAGAAATCAAGCGAAGCATCAACCAGGTTCTTAAGCTCAATTTCATCGAAGACCCGGCCTGCATAATGAATGCTGCTTTTCCCGGGCTCAAAGGTGGAGGGAGCCCCGAAGGCCGATCCGTAATACTCGCCGACAAGTCCCGCAATTTCTTTCCTGATGGTATTTTTATCTCTCATAGGTTGGTTAACGTAAAATTGATCATGATAGGCTGCCGGCCCATGGAATCCTATGGTTGGCAGCCAGCCTGATGTATTGCTCCAGTTGTGCAAGCCTGCAGGCGTAAAGGTTTGAATTGCCAGTCAGTTCATCCATATAGCCGGAGGCGGTAAATTCAACGGTTTCACGGAAGCTCAGTACCGGTCTCCATTTCAGCAGGGTGTTGGCCTTTGAAATATCGAGCTTCAGCAGCTGTGCTTCATGGGGTGCTTTTTCTGAGGGGGGTACCGAATAGCTTCCCCTGCCACTGATGCTGATGAGCTTTTCGATCAGTTCACGAACCGCGCAGGTGTTGGTCTCCACCGGGCCGAAATTCCATCCCCCGGCAAACCGGCTGCCATCATCAAAGAGCCTGGCTGCGAGCAGGAGGTACCCGCTCAGCGGTTCCAGGACATGCTGCCAGGGCCGAACGGCATCCGGGTTCCTGATAAGGAGGGTCTTGTTTTCAGCCAGTGCCCTGAAAAAGTCGGGCACGATGCGGTAGGGGGCCCAGTCGCCGCCGCCGATGACATTTCCGGCACGGGCCGAGGCGATGTGGCACTTTCCCGGGGCAGGGAAAAAGGACCGGAGATACGATTGCGTAATCAGCTCTGAACATCCTTTGGAGGCGCTGTAGGGGTCGTTGCCCCCCATCGGGTCATTCTCCCGGTATCCCCAAAGCCATTCATTGTTCTGGTAACATTTGTCACTCGTGATGTTGATAGCTGCCATTACGGACGGGGTTGCCCTCACCGCTTCAAAAAAGTTGACCACCCCCATGAGGTTGGTTTCAAAGGTGTCGCGTGGCTGGTCGTACGAGTCGAGTACAATGGCCTGTGCGGCAAGGTGAAAGGCAATTTCGGGTTGTACTTCGCCGAAATATCCCAGCAGGGCATCCCGGTCGCGAACATCGCCGTCGCGGTGATGGATCACCGTTCCGAGGTTGCACCTGGAATAATTTTCAACGTCCGACTTAGGGGGCAGGGCATACCCGTAAACATCGGCGCCCATGAGCTTCAGCCAGATCGCCAGCCATGAACCTTTGAAACCGGTATCCCCGGTGATCAGTACGCGTTTACCCCGGTAGATTCCCGAGAACAGGTGGTGGGGTTCTATTGCCATACTTTCCATATTGCATTGTTCTTCTGCCATGCCTCCTCCAGCTCCGTTTTGTCACGGAGGGTATCCATCGGTTTCCAAAAACCATAATGCTTGTAAGCCACCAGTTGGTGCTCCTTTGCAAGATTTTCAAGCGGCGCCCTTTCCCAGATGGTCTGGTCGCCATCGGTGATGTAGTCGAAAATGGCGGGCTCCAGGACGAAAAATCCGCCGTTGATCCAGGTCCCGTCGCCTTTTGGTTTTTCCTGGAAGGCAAAAACCTTAACGCTGTCCTGCTCATCGAACTGCACCGCGCCGAACCTTCCCGATGGCTGAACAACGGTGACGGTTGCCTTGTTTTGATGCAGCCGGTGAAATTCAAGAAGTCCTTTGATATCGATATCACCTACACCGTCGCCATAGGTGAGCATGAAGGGTTCGTGGTTCACATAGGGAGCGATCCTTTTGATCCTGCCCCCGGTCATGGTGTTCAATCCCGTATCAACCAGCGTGATCTTCCACGGTTCGGCATGCGAATGGTGGATTTCCAGCTTGTTGGCGGCGAGATCGATGGTAACATCCGCCTGGTGAAGAAAATAGTTGGCAAAGTATTCCTTGATCATGTACCCTTTGTAACCGCAACAGATGATGAAGTCGTTGAAGCCGTGGTGCGAATAAATTTTCATAATATGCCACAGGATCGGCTTGCCGCCGATTTCGATCATGGGTTTGGGACGGAGTTCGGTTTCTTCGCTGATCCGCGTTCCCATCCCGCCTGCAAGAATGACTACTTTCATATGCTAAAATTAACCGTTAATCTTCATTCGTTTCCTGTTCGACGCCAGTTGCACCCCGGCAAGTGCAAGGTAAATCAGCAACCCGATCAACGAAGCAGCCAGGCTGAAGGCATACCAGGGCGGTTTATAGAACAGTTCAATGTCATGTTTGCCCTGTTCGAGATACAACCCGATGAACCCCACATTGCAAAGGATCGGCTCAGCAGGCCTTCCGTCGATCATGCCGTGCCAGCCCTTGTCGTAAGGGATGGTAAAGAAAACCAGCTTTGCCGATTTCAGCGTGACGGAAGCATTGATTTTTTTGTTCGAAAATCCGGTAAGCTGAACAGAGTCAGCTTTTCTTGCATTGACATCGGCTGCCAGTTCCCCCCAGGAATAATTTTTCGAGGTATCGGCGATGCCGAAGGTGGAAAATTTGGCAAATTGCGGTGAAACCGGCTCCTCAGCAATAAATGTCTTGAACAGAACCAGCTGTTTCTGGATCTGCGAGAGCTTCTGGTATTCTTTCAGAGGCATACACCGGTCGTAAGTGAAACCCAGCGGCAAGGCATAACGGTTCCTGAGGATCTTCACATCCCCGATCTGCGTCAGCGAGTCAAAGCCATACTGCAGGAAGGGTGAATTTTTGTTTTTTACAAAATTATACTTCACACTCCCGAAGGATTGAAGAAAGGGCCGTGTTTCGAATCCCGGGGCCCAGCGGGTCTGGAATTCCTCTCCTTTTTTGATGCATTCCGTCTCTTCGAGAAAGCGGATGTAATATTTCTGATTAAAGGAGGTATAGGAGAGCGTCCCGAAATAATCCTGCATTTTGGCATCATTCGAACTGGTATGAATGGCAGGGCCCGATGCATAATCCTTGTTTACCCTGAAAAAGCCTTTATCGATGGTTTTCAGGTAGGCAGATGCCTCAACGGAATAATCGTTATACCCGATTTTCTGCATTCCCTCCGCGCTTGTCATCACCACCCGCTGCTGGAGCGTTTTACTGTTGAGATACCCCACTTCTATAAAGACCAGGATGAGAAGCAATACCCTTGCCGCGTTTTTGTCACTGCTGAAATTCATGAATGCGATTATGGCAGTATAGATCACAAGGAAAAAGATGACGATTGACCGGAGGTCCATCACCAATACCTGGTCGATGTTGGGGAAGGGGTAGAACAGCAACCCGACCAGCCCGGCCAGGGTGATGAGCAGGAGCGGCAGGTTGATGTGTTTGAGGCGATCGAGTGCGCTGATAACCTCAAGGCTGAAAAGCAGCAGCACCAGGGAAATGAACAGGGAGAAGCCGCGGTAATAGTCGCCGGTAAAGGCCCAGAATGCATACCTGAAAAAGGGGAAAACGAAGGGCAGGAAGAATATGGCGAGAAAGACTGCGTAGAAGATCTTCCTTTTCCTGTTCAGGAAAACAAACACCTGCGGGAATAAAAGCAGTGGCAACAGTCCGATGTAGACCATCGGCGCCTCCAGGTAATTATACCAGCCTTTGAAGTTGGATCCATTGCCAAGCAGGTCGTTCGCAAAGAAACGCATGATGGCGGTACCGTTGTGAACCACGCTTTCGGTTTCGAATACCGGGTGCGATAACAATTTCCCGGCATACGATGAGTTCCCGCTTACACGGGGGCTATCGAGCAATACCTGCATGATGCTGACAAGGTAAAAAGAGCTGATCAGCACGCCGAGCAATCCAAGACCTGTCAATTTGAGGGAGACGGTGAATAATTTTTTCCAGGAAGGATCTTCGGCGGTGAAATGCCTGAAGAGGAAATAGATGATCAGGAACAACCCGTAAAAATAGAGGTCGAACGGTTGTAAAACAGTGATCAGCGTAACGGAAACAGGAAAGAGGTACCAGGAATTTTTCTGGTAGATTTTCTCGAATCCGAGCAGGAGCAGGGCTAGGAAGCAGGCTTCCGACGAGAAGATGTTCCATCCGCCGCCGATGAGAATAAACCCGCTGAAGGTATAAAGCAGGGTGCCGGTGATCAGGGCCATGGACGACAGTCTGAGCTGTTTCAGGAACAGATAGAAGAACCAGGCCGTAAGCATCATCTTTATAAGCTCCATCCAGATGAATCCATAGGCGATATGGGACGATCCGAAAGCAATGACGATCCAGTTGAACGGATCCGAAAGGGAGGACATGATGTTCTGTCCCATGCCCTGTGCAAATGACCAGGTGGGGAATCCCTCCGTATGCAGGTATTTTGTAAGCAGGGTCATCTGGGGCAATGCCAGGTTTACTGAATCACTGCCGATATCCTTAAACAGGTAATATTTGTTACCCAGGATGAAATCGAAGAAAAGTACCAGGATGAAAAACGCGATCAGCCCCATCATAATCCACGTACCGTGCCGGTTCATGGTTCCATCCAGGAAAAAAGGTTTCACAACAGCCTTTTTTGCCTCCTTTTTTACCGGTGGTTTTGATACCGCTTTGGCTGGTGGTTTTGGTGTGGGTTTTGATTTCATCTCTTTTCCTTCTTTTCTAAATGAGACGCGCTGCAGCGCGTCTTTACAAGTTTCATCATTTCACTATTTCGCCATTTCGTTATTTCCCCTGGCACTCCTTCTTATAGATGGCATAGGCTTCGCTGTAACCGAGTTGTACGGCCTTGCTCAAATCGGCACAGGCAAGGTCCTTTTTCCCTGTATTCAGGTATAGCATCGCCCGGTTGAAATATACCATGGCATAGTCGGGTTTGAATTTGATGGCGGAGCCCATGTCGGCGAGGGCATCTTTTACCTTTCCAAGGCTTGCGTATGCAATGCCCCGTCCCGAGTAAGCCTCGGCATAGCCTTTCTTTGAGGTGATGGCATGATCGAAGGCGGTTACCGCGTCGCCGTATTTGCCGGTTTTTCCATAGGTGTTTCCAAGGTTGAACCACGCATCGGCATGATCCGGTTTAAGATCAATCGCCTTTTTATACAATGCGATGGCCTGCGGATAGTTGCCCTGTGCTTCGGCGGCCTGGCCGTCGCGGAAGTACTGATCGCAGGCGGGCATGGTCTGGATGGGTTTTATCCCGAGGGTTTTACTGTAACCTTCCGAACCGAAGCTGGGGTCGAGTTGTACGGCCTTGTTGTAATCGGAGGTGGCTCCCTCCATATCCCCCATCGCCTTTTTGATCAGCGTGCGGGTATACCACAGGTCGGCGGTCGCGGGACTGAGTTTGATGGCCTGTGTGTAATCGCTAAGCGCTGCAGGATAATCTTTTAAGGTAAAGTAAATGGCACCCCGGTTTTTGTAGGCCAGGTAGTTTTTGGCATCAGCTTTCATGCTGCGGCCGTAATCGTCGATCGCCTCCTGGTTTCGCCCCTGCTGAAACCTGATGTTACCGCGGTTGTTGTATAGTTCCCCGTTCCCCGGCTGGATCCCGATCGCAAGGTCATAATCGGCTGCGGCCGCCTCCAGGTTCCCCATCGATTTTTTTACAAAGGCGCGGTTGGTAATGGCATCGAGCATGGTTGGGTTCATTTCGATGGCTTTTGTAAAATCCCTGATGGCGCCGGCATTGTCTTTAAGGTCGAACAAAACCAGTCCACGGCTCATATACAGCTCGGGCTGGGTCGGTTTCATTACAAGGGCTTTTTCGTAATCTTCAAGGGCGCCTTTGTAATCCTGCAGGTTTCGCCGGGCATTCGCCCTGTTAATATATGCGTTCACCAGCGTGGAATCGTGCGAAACCACGAAGTTGAGATCTTCCACAGCTCCCACAAAATCATTTGTTTTGCTCTTTGCATTGGCACGGTTGATATAGGCATTGTAGTAGAGGGGTTCGATTTTGATGGCCTGGTCGTAATATTTGATGGCATCCTTGTAATTTGCCGTGTCGGTGTGCGAATTCCCCAGGTTGTACCAGGCAATGGGGACATTGCTGTTCTTTTCAACCACATCGCCCCACAGGGTGAAGTTGTTTTTCCATACCTGGGTGCGGCCGAAGGTCATCCCGCCTAAAACCAGCAGGTAGATGCCACCGATGACATAGGAAGCGTTGACATGGGGAATGATCTCTTTTTGGAAGAGGAAGTATCCGAAAAGGAAGCAGTAGCCGATGGATGGAATATAGGCATAGCGGTCGGCCATGATGGCGCCGCCAACCGGCAACAGTTGCAGGAGGAGAAAGATGTTCACCAGGAAAAATGCCAGCCCGAAAAAAAGTGCCTTTGATCGTTTGTAGCTGATGAAAAGGGCGATGATGAATCCCACCACCGCCAGCGGGGCGAGGTAATAGATCATCGGGATCACCGATCCGTGCGCGGTATCCGGGTAAGGGTAGTAAGCCGACAATTGCAGCGGGAAGATCAGTTTGACCACATACATCATAAACCCGTAGGAGGCGAAGAAGATGCGCTGCTGCCCTTCCGTGTGGACCATTTCGGTCGCTTCAACCCCCTGCTGGGCCCTGATGGCCACCAGCCCGAAGATGACTGCCAGGATAATGTATGGTATTTTATCAAGCAGGAGCTTCTGGCTCATCAGTTTTTTCCCCTGGAAATAATCCACGAGGAATAGGGTCACGGCCAGCGTTACAGCCTGTCCTTTCGACAACAGCGAAAGAACGAACAGACCCAGGCTGAGCCAGTACCATTTTCGTTCCCTCTTTTTACTGAACCTGATGTAATAATACAAGGCGGTCAGATAAAAGAAAGCGTACAGTACGTCCTTGCGTTCCGAAACCCATGATACCGATTCGACATGAAGGGTGTGAACACCGAAGAGCAGCCCTGCCGCGACCGAGATATTCAGTTTCCCGGTGAGGGCGTAAATGACCATGAAAACCAGCGCTGCATTGCATACATGCAGCAGGAGGTTGGTGAAATGATAAATGAACGGATTGAATCCATAAAGTTGATAATCAAATGTTAAAGAAAGCATCGACAAGGGATGGTAATTTCCCATGTAGGCATTGGTGAAAATCCATTTGATATTTGCCCATGAAAAGGTTTTGATATACGGGTTTTCGAGGATGTATACGCGGTCGTCCCAGTTGGTCAGTTTATCGAAGAGTGTTGGAAAAAATGCGATCAGTGTTACCATGGCAATCACAGCAATCCATAAAAGCCTGGACTGGAGGGGGGAGACACTTTGTTTCTTTAACATGGCATTGTTAATTTTGATCAGGCAAATATAGAAAATATCTCCGCCATATGGTAATGACAGGGCATAAACCACCGTAATAATTATTTTGTGATTGCCGTCCCTGACTCAATTAGTACCTTTCAGGCGCATGTCAGCGTCAGGAATCGTTGCTTATCTGATTTTTTTTCGCACTTTTACACTTTGTTTACCCGCTATAAAACATCCATTGTATGACAAATAAGCAATCCCGGCCGGAACTTCACCCGGCAGTCACTTTTATTAAAAAGCATTATTACCTGCTTCTCATTGTAATCCCCCTGGTCGTTTTTTCAGCATCGCTCCGGAACGGGTTTGTCTATTTGGACGACGACATCCTTGTACTTGACAACCAGGCGAAAATCACCCATCTGAAGGACCTTGGAAACATTTTTCACAGCGATGCCTTTTTAAACAATACGAGTCCCTATTACCGGCCCATGCTGAATGTATCGCTGATGCTCGATGCACAGGTTGCCGGGACCAGCCCCGGCTTCTATCATTTCATGAGCCTGCTACTGCACATTTTGTGTTGCCTGGGCCTCTTCTGGCTCCTCCAATTGCTGGGTTTAAGACGGGAAAAATCATTTGCCGGCGTGCTGATCTTCGCGGTTCACCCCGTCGTGGCCAGTGCTGTTTTCTGGATTCCTGCACGGGGCGACCTGCTTGCAGCGCTGTTTGGTATCCTTTTCCTGGCTTCCGGTATCCGGTTTTCACAAAGCCGGAAACCAGCGTGGCTCATTCTTTCTGTTTTTGCTTTCTCCATTGCCCTTTTTTCAAAGGAATCTGCGGTCGTTCTCCCTTTCCTGCTTGGCTTGTACCTGCTTCTGACCAGGCAGGTCAGGTGGCAAAGTCTCCTTCTTTTTTGCGGGCCGGTGCTGGTGACTGCTGGCTGGTTTTACCTGCGCAGCATCTCCGTCAGGAATATCGGCGCTGAACAGATGGGCTTTGCCTCCATCATTAAAAACCTGCCCTTCCCGTTCGAGATCCTGTCAAGATTTTTTGTGCCGTTTTTCCTGCCGGTTGTGCCGGTTTTTTCCGTTCTCTTCACGTTAGCCGGGATAGTGGTTTTCCTTTCCATCCCGGTATGGTTCATTTTCAGCAAGACCAGGTCAGGGAATCTTTTTCTTTTCGGAACCTTTTGGTTCCTGGCATTTTTGCTCCCCAACATGTTTGTATGGCTCGTCACATCACCCGATAGTTATGAATACCTGGTGCATAGGGCCTATTTCCCGCTGGCGGGTTTGCTGGTCATGATCCTTGCCCTTGTTCCCGACCGTATCGTCAACGTTGGCGACCGCCGGGTTACAGTTGTTTTTGCCATCCTGATCCTGGTGTTATCGGTTGCGTCCGTTGCCCAGGGGATGAAATACCGGGATGCTCCTTCATTCTGGAATTCAGCCATCCGCGACAACCCTTCCCGCGCATGGTATTACCATTTCCTGGGCAGGTATTATTTCAAACAGCAGGATTATGTGAATTTCGAGCATTATACCCGGCTGGCCATCGCCCGCAAGGCAGATCCGAGGTTCCTGTACAATCTTGGCCTGGTCAGTTTTCTTGGGAAAAAGGAGTATGATACTGCAAATGTCTATTTCCTGCGTGCGCGTGCCATGGGTTTCAACGAACCGGAGGCAAACAAAAACTATTTTGATTTTTGCGTTGAGTCGGCACGAAATTATTTTGAGAAGGGGGAATACCGGAAAGCAGTCGACCGGTGTATGACCGGTGTCCAGGTCAACCCGACGAATGCCATTGCCACCTATAACCTGGGATTGTATCTTGCGTACGCCGGGGAAACAAAAAGTGCGGCTACCTGGTGGTACCGCACTTTGTTGCTGGATCCGCAGTTGAAGGAAACCTACCTGAGTTTGTATTACTATTATCTGAATAACACAACCTTAAGCGATTCGGTCAGCTATTATGCCGGGGAATACCGGAAAAGGGGAGGGGTTCTTGAAACCCCGGTAAAATAATTCCTTCCGGGTCCCTGATAGCAGAAGGATCTATTTTTCTTTTACAAGCGTACCGTCTTCGTTATACTTTGCAGTAATAACCATCTGGCAGATCGTTTTATAGGTTTTTTTCCCTGCAGCATCGGTGTATTCATAGATCTCCTTTACCGCATAATTGGGATCCTGGGCTTTAAGCTGGGCCAGGATCGGCTTGGGCAGGTAGGTCTGGTGAATCCTTTTTTCGGTATATAAAACCTTCCCGGTCGAATCAAAAAGGATACCGGCAGGTTTTTCCATGATAGTCAGTGAACCCATGTAGTTTGCACCATCTTTTGACCATGTAACCGGTACCTCCTGTGTCTGGGGATAGAGGGCCAGCATCCTGTTTTTTACCCGTTTGGGCACAACAACTTCCTTCGAATCCTGTGCAAACAACGAAACAGTTACGAATAATCCTGTAATTAATATGAAGACAATTTTCTTGAACATAGTAGTTTAATTATTTGTAAGTGATTTAAAATAAAAACCGGTTCTTCTGCACGGATCCGTTTGTAATTGTTCCGTGCAAAAGAACCAGCCTGTTAAATGGATTTCTCAGCAAATATCAA
>CAIMWF010000031.1 GCA_903845055.1 uncultured Bacteroidales bacterium
CCCATCCGCATAAGTTCTTCCCGTCCTGCAGGTTTTTTTACTTTGTCGTAATGCGCCAAATATACATACGGCATGGCCAGGGTGAACTCTGTACCAAGGCTCGGGCCTTTGGGAAGGTTAAGTTTGTCGTAATAACAATACAGTTCTTTTTCAAACACGACGGAAATCAGCCCCGGCAAAGCATCCGGATGTTTCCGGATCTTTAAGAAATTTTCATATGACTTTGGATGTAAAACCGAATATACCTCCTTGACTACAGGTGATTCAGCAAGATAATCAATGATCCTTTTCGTGTTTCCGGATACCACCCGCACCCTTTCTTCATAACCACCGATATTTTGCGCAAGTCTTGATTCATCGCCGGGATAAGGGTCGATGATGTTTGGTTCCAGCAATTCTTTCGCAGCCCCGGCAAACGCGCCTGCAGGATTTACAATTACGGCACCCATCAGCACATCACCTTTCCCGCAGGCGAATTTGGTGAGGCTTTCGATGGCGAGGTCGCAATACGGCAAAATATTTAAATTATGGGCGGTCCCGATGGTTGAATCGACAACCAGGGGAATGCCATATTTCATGCAAAGTTCATGCAGTCGGGGCAAAGGAGGGCATTCGAGCAAAGGATTGTTTGGGATTTCAGTAAAAACAGCGCCAATGGTACTGAAATCTTTGACGATTATTTCTTCGAGCCGTGCAAAATCAGTTACAGAAGTTACCGCGATGCTGTCATTGCTGTATTTCCTGATGATTTCCAGGGTATCGACGTAAAGCCAGCCTGCCTGCAGGATGGTTTGCCTCCGCGTATTCCTGTTCAGCCCGGCAATGGCCTCAAATGCCGCGTAAACAGCATTCATCCCGCTGCTGCATAAAAAGAGGTTCTTTGTGGAACCCGTATCATAAGCCTGGCATAATTCTGTTTTAATTGCGTCGGATGCACCGGTTTGTTCGTATAGGTCTTCCTCCTGCTTTGCGGGAATCAATCCCCTGGAAAACAATAAATCTTCCGCCTTTCTTGAAGAGAGGAGTATCCCGGTATGTTTAATAAATTCCTGAATCTCCTTGAGCCGGGGATTGTCCGTGCCGGTCAGCAGAAAAACTGAGCCTTCTTCTTCGATGAATTCAAATGAAGTATTAAATTTCCGGCCGGCAATGGCAAGCGCTTTACGGGACATTAAAGGCAACATTTCCATTCCCTCCGGGATCCGGTGTCTCTTCCTGAGATAAACCAATAATTTTTCAACCAGCTTGTTCATGAAAAAACGGGGGTACCCGGACCTCATTTTGCCGGTAACCCCGGGATCATTTTCCTCATAGCCGATCACGTCGGCCATGGTGGGCAGGCTGACCGACACTGCGTGCAAATTATTTAACGGGAGCGGCGACCCGACCGGGATGGGTTGCAGGTATGGATTCATGATTCAGCGTTTTATTTTAAGGCGTGCATAATATCATCGATCAGGTCCTGGGTATCTTCAAGTCCGACCGAGATTCTCACCGTGGCCCTGGTAAGGCCAATTTTGACAAGGTCGGCTTCAGAAAAGGTTGCGTGGCTCATCTTTGACGGAATTTCCATTCTCGAATCGGAAGATCCGAACGAAGGTTTTTCCCCGAATAATTCTGATTTCCTGATCATTTCTTCTGCCTTTGATTCGGAAACAAGGTTCACGGTGAACACCGCCGGCATAATCTTCATTTGCTTCTTTGCAAGGTCATATTGCGGGTGATCAGGCAGCCCGGGGAATTTCACCTGCACCACATCCGGGTGTGTTGCCAGGAACATTGCAATTTTCAGCGTGCTCTGCTCCTGTATTCTCATCCGGTAGGGCAGCGTTGGCAATCCAAGCGATACCAGGAACGCATCGAAGGGACTCTGGGCTCTTCCTTCGGCGTTCGATAAATACCTGACTTTTTTCACCATATCCGGATCCTTTGAAACGATGGCCCCTGCGGTGACACTTCCATGGCCGGAGACAAATTTCGTGGTGGAGAACACCGAAAAATCGGCGCCGAAACCGAGCGGTTGTTGCGATGCAAACGTGGCCAGGCTGTTGTCAACGGCAAAAAGGATTCCGTACTTTTTTGCCAGTGCGGCAATCGCAGCCAGGTCAAGGATTTTCATCCCGGGGTTGGTGGGTGATTCACACAGGATCAGTTTATAATCCCCCTGCGTGATAACCTGCTCAACCTCATCCGGTTTTGAAAAATCAACATAGCTGGTCCTGATGTTGTTTTTTTCCTTCAGTACATCCAGCAGCCGGTAGGTGCCCCCGTAGCAATCCTTCTCCACCAGCACAGCATCCCCGGTCCTGAGCGTAACGTCAAACAGCAGGGCCAGGGCGCTCACCCCGGTGTTCGTGCAGGTACAGCCGGCACCTCCTTCGGCCCTGGAGAATATATTCTCCAGGGCGTTCCGGGTGGGGTTGTCCGACCGTGAATAGTCATAAATCCTGTCATTCCCCTGCTGCCTTTTCAGATCGAATGTGGCGGTGTTATAAATGGGAAGATGGGAGGCTCCCTTGTCATCGGGAACGTCACAGTAATGGACAATGTTTGCAAGCAGGGTTTCGAGTTTCACAGCAATTGTTTAGGTTTCATGACAACAAAAGTATGGATTTCAGGGATTGGAACCGTTGCGACACATCACATTAACCTGCAAACCATCGTGATGGGCGCTTCCCCGGTTTCAGCCTACCTTGTCGTTCAACGATGCGACAGGGACCTTACTTTGCAAACAATTCATACATCGCAATTTCCGACGAATAAATAAAGTCGGAAGCCATGGGTTATTCTGAGCCTTTATGTTTGAACGGGAGTCCGGGCAATCTGGCATACAGGGCAAGTAATTGAAATACTCTGTCTGTAATCTTATCTGCAGGCACCTGTTAAAGCTTGTAATCGTTCACCTCTTTCGGGTGGCAGTTGTTGATGAAACTGACGGCCGCCACGTTCTCGGCGCGGCCTTTGCGGATGAAGATATCAGCGCTCAGGGTATAGGCATCGCTTCGGTTTGCATCATACAGCAACAGGTAGCCGATCAGGATGTTGGCCGCCATTTCGACCAGCCTGCGCGAATGGAAATCGAAATACTCGTTGTCGTTGTATTCGCTGATCTTCTCGACGGTTTTGGCAAACTGCTCGGTCATTTTTTCAAGCGAGCTCCTGAGGTATTCCAGTTCACGTTTCACCGGGAAGGTTGCCCTGTCGCGCATGGCGGAAAGATACCCTCCATTCCCCACGTAGCGGATGGCTGCGACCACCTGCAACTGCGAGGTGCCTTCATAAATCGAGGTGATCCTCGCATCGCGGTATATCCTTTCGATCGGGAAGTCTTTCATGTAACCGGTACCGCCGAAAATCTGGATAGCATCATAGGCGATCTGGTTGCAAGCCTCACTCGAATACAGTTTCAGCAGCGGGGTGAACATGTCGGCAAGCTTCTGGTAGGTTTTGGCCTCCTGGCGTTCGTCGGCCTCGGGTTTGCGCTCCCTGAAAGCAAAATTGTAGCATTTGTAGAGGTCCACATACCGGGCCGTTTCGTAAAGTAGCGATCGCATCCCGTCGATCTTCACCTTCATGTTGGTGAGCATCTCGTAAACAGCCGGGTACTTGATGATCGATTTCCCGAACTGTTCGCGTTCCGTGGCATATTTGTAAGATTCGCGGTAAGCAGCCTCGGCGAGGCCGACCGACTGCGACCCCACACCCAGCCGTGCTGAATTCATCAGCGACATGACATATTTGATAAGCCCGAGCTTGGTATCGCCGATGAGTTTTGCAGGCGCATGGCGGAATACCAGTTCGCAGGTCGGGGATCCCTTGATCCCAAGCTTGTTTTCAATGCGCCTGACGGTAACTGCCTTATCCTTCCGGTCGTAAACGAAGAGCGAAAGTCCGCGGGCATCGGTTGTTCCCTCTTCTGATCGTGCAAGGACCAGCGAAATGTCGGCATCGCCGTTGGTGATGAAACGCTTGACCCCGTCGAGCAGCCAGCGGTGACGGTGGGTGTCGTAGGTAGCTTTCAGCTGTACCGCCTGGAGGTCGGAACCCGCGTCGGGTTCGGTAAGGTCCATGGCTGCCGTGGCCCCCTTGTTGAAACGGGGCAGGAATTCATCTTTCAGTTCATCGGAGGCAAATTCGAGGATGGTCTCTGCGCAGTCCTGCAATCCCCAGATATTTGCAAATCCTGCATCGGCGCGCGAAACGATCTCGCCCGACATCACGTAGGGAACATGGGGCATGTTCAGCCCGTTGTATTCGCGTGGAAGTGTGAAACCTACCAGGCCCGCCCTGACCAACGCATCGTAGTTCTGCCGGGTGCCGGGTGCGTAAATCACTTCGTTTTTCACAAGCTGCGGACCCTCCTTGTCAACCGATTCGGCATTCGGGGCAATGATATCCCCGCTGATCGCACCGATGATCTCCATGATCTTGTCGTAACTGTCGATGGCATCTTCGAAATCAAGCGGCGCGAAATCGAATTTGTCTTTCTGGTTGTAATCTGACTCCTTCAGTTTCACAATCCTGGCCATCAGCGGATGGGTAAGGTGAAACCTGAGATGTGGATTGTCGGTATAGAAATTTTCCATGATGGTGTTTACTTCGAGTTTTTCCTGTAATACTTGATCATTTTGGGGATTACATCGGCCACGCTGCCGATGATAGTATAATCGGCGATCTGGTTGATGGGGGCGCCTGCATCGGTGTTGATCGAAATGATCTGGGCCGACTGGTCCATGCCGGCGCGGTGCTGCACCGCCCCCGAGATGCCGCAGGCGATGTAGAGTTTCGGTCTGACAGTGACTCCCGTCTGTCCAACCTGGCGCTCGTGTTCCACAAACCCGGCATCCACGGCCGCGCGCGAAGCGCCCACCTGTGCACCCAGGATTTCGGCAAGGTCGAACAGCAGCTTGAAATTCTCTTTTGAACCCACCCCGTATCCCCCGGCTATGATCACCTGCGAATTTTTGATGTCGATCCTGCTCTTCTCCAGGTGCCGCTCGATGATGGTAACGGCGAAATCCTCGTCCCTGAGGATGCTCCTCGCATCCATTTTTATGAGTTTCCCTTTGTATTTCACGGAGTAAGCCTCCTTCTTCATCACCCCCTCGCGCACGGTGGCCATCTGCGGCCTGGTTTCGGGGTTGATGATCGTGGCAATGATGTTGCCGCCGAATGCGGGCCTGATCTGGTAAAGCAGGTTTTTGAATTCGGTCTGCGTCTTGTTTTCGAAATGGTCCCCGATTTCCAGGCTGGTGCAGTCGGCGGTCAGGCCGCAGCGGAGCGCCGAGGCCACCCGCGGGGCAAGGTCGCGTCCGATGCTGGTGGCGCCGAACAATACGATCTCCGGGTGTTCTTTTTTGAACAACTCGATGATGAGGCTGGTGTGCGGAAGCGTTGTATAGGGGAAGAGCTTTTCATCGTCGGCATAATGGATCACATCCACGCCGAAGGGGTAGAGCAGGGCCTCCGGTTTGACAACCTTATGCCCGATGACAACGGCTTCGAGTTTAACTTTCAGGTCGTCGGCCAGTTTCCGGCCTTTCGACAGCAGCTCAAGGCTTACATCGGCAATCGACCGCTCTTCGGTTACTTCGCAATAAACAAATATATTGTTCACAGTATAATGATTTTCAGTGGATAACCTGTTTTTCTACCCGATGATGTGGCTGCTGATGAGCGTCTGCATCAGTTTTTCGATATCCTTATCGGAATTGCTGAGGATTTTCGATTCCTTGTGCTGGAATACCACGTTTTCAATCTTTTTCACCTTTGTAGGTGATCCCGACAACCCGAGGCTTTCGGGATCGGCTTTCAGGTCTTCCGCCGACCACTCCTCGATGAGCAGGTAGGGCCGTTCGTTATAAAGTTCGGTATAGTCCTTGGTTTCATTCTGCAACTCGGTTATGGTGCGGGCATGCTTGTATTTCATCAGCAGCTTGCCGATCCGGTGGCGGCAGGGAGGCGCCGAACTGTGCACCGTGATGAGGGCCGGCAGGGTGGAGTTCACCACTTCCACTCCCCTCTCAAGCCGGCGCTTGACGATGATTTTCTTCGCGTCAAGCGAAAGGATCTCTTCCGCATAGGTAATCTGCGGGATACCCAGCTTCTCGGCTGTTTGCGGGCCAACCTGGGCGGTATCACCGTCGATCGCCTGGCGCCCGGATATCACCAGGTGGTATGGGGCCAGCTTCTTCACCGCGAGCGACAACGCATAGGAAGTGGCCAGCGTGTCCGAACCGGCAAACTTGCGGTCGGTGATCAGGAAGCCATGATCGGCGCCCCGGTACATGGCCTCGCGTATGACCTCGGCGGCACGGGTGGGTCCCATGGTAAGCAGGATCACCTCGGCATAGGGAATCTTATCCTTGATGCTGAGCGCCTGCTCCAGCGCATGAAGATCATCAGGGTTGAAAATGGCCGGCAGGGCTGCCCTGTTCACCGTACCATCGGCTTTCATGGCATCCTTGCCTACATTTCTTGTATCGGGGACCTGTTTGGCCAGAACTATGATTCGGAATCGCATAAAAAAAACCAGGTTACGATTGGTTATGTTTATATTCAGTTTTCTGAAAGATGATCAGGCTGCAAAATTACGATTTTAGGCTATACAAACAATAAAATAATTCATATATGACTAATAATCAAATTCTTAAATATGACATTAGTGACATATTTGACTATCATCAGATATGAATGCATACGGCTGTCCAAAGTTCGCTGTTAAATGATTCCGGAGACCTTTCATCATAAAATTGATCTGTTCGAAGGAGCTTTGTATTTCTTCGGAAAAACCACCAGGCAACCTTTGTATCCCTGGAAAAGATTATTGAAATTTATCATAATTCACAGAAGGATGATTGTAACGATCCGGAGAACATGCATCTAACATGATGCAATTCAACTTTTACAAATGCAAGTTGATCACATCGCACGGAATGAAAAACGAGTAATTTTGAACGACCTGCAATTCCTATGACAACCTGAATAATATCCCATGAAAAATAACAAAATTGAAGCATTTGCGGCACTTGAGCAAGGTGTATATGCAGCGTTGGAGACCTATTCGAACGTTCACCGTGGCAGCGGACACAACTCGCTGGTGACCACCCGGTTATTCGAGCAGGCCCGGGACATCGTCCTGGATTACCTTGGGCTGGATAAAAAGATATTTGTTCTCATCTTTTCATCCCCGGCCGGGGCAGCAGCGCTCAAGTCGCAACTGGAAGATAAAAATTACCAGTGTCTGACAGGCGCGGAAATCTGTTTGCCGCTGGGGATATGTGCCATGGCCATCAAAAAAAATGCATTGCCGAAAGGCGCACCTTCACGAACGGGCGGGGGAACAGCCAGGCTTACCGCCCCCGGCTGGATCATATGGGCAGGCGCGCCGCAACGTTTTGAGGCCGGCACACCCGCCATCATCAATATCATTGCATTTGCCAGGGCATTGCAAATAATCAGGCAATACGGATTTAACCCCTTCGCCGACGCGGATTCCGAACCATGCGATGCTGCCGGGATACTTTACCACGATGAGCTTGAGGCATATACCGGACGACAACTGCTCGGAGAACTCAGGAAAAGCCACATTGGCCGGAATCATCCTGTCCCTACCCGGGAGGGCTCCAGTCCATTCATCAACCTTGACAATGCCGCAAGCACCCCTACCTTCACCCCCATCTGGAATGCGGTTCGCCGGACCTGGCGGCAGCCCCGGCCATGTCAGCGGGAACTCATCCGGGAGGTACGGTCCATTTGTGCCAAAGCACTGGATGCCTCCCCCGATAACTATGACGTCATTTTCACTTCCAATACGACCGAAGCCATCAACCTGGCTGCCGAAAGCCTCGGCCGGGAGCCTGCAAACGGTGAGGAACGGGTTGTGATCACTACCCTGCTGGAACACACCTCGAACGACCTTCCATGGCGCTTATTGCCCGGCCATGAGATGATCCGGCTGTCCATTGATGGTGACGGCGTCATCGATTTGAGGCAGTTGGAGGCATTGTTATTTGCCTACAACCGGGATGGCCGGTATGGAAATAAGATAATCAGGCTCGTGGCAGTGAGCGGCGCATCGAATGTGCTTGGCATATACAACGACATGGCGGAGATCAGCCGCATCGTTCATGAATACGGGGCGCGCCTGCTGGTGGATGCAGCCCAATGGGTAGCTCACCGCAAGGTCGATATGGAAAAATGCGGGATCGACTACCTCTGTTTCTCCGCCCATAAAGCCTATGCGCCGTTCGGAAGCGGAGCGCTGGTTGTCAGGAAGGGACTGCTTGCCTTCGACAAGGCTGAAATGGAGGTGATCAGTTCTTCGGGCGAAGAAAACGCCGAGGGGATTGCAGCCCTGGGCAAAGCCCTGGTGCTCCTGCAACGGGTTGGCATGGATGTGATCATGGATGAGGAGCAGGCACTGACCCGGCGTGCCCTGATCGGAATTGTGCAGATACCCGGCATCCGGATATATGGGATAAAGGACCCTGATTCACCCCGGTTCTCCCAAAAGGGCGGTGTCATCGTATTCAGCATGAAGGGCATGATGCCCGACAAACTGGCCAGGGAACTCGTACAGCGAGGGGGCATCGGCGTGCGGTATGGTTGTCATTGCGCGCACCTGTTGGTCAAGCATCTCCTGGGCGTAGGTCATGGCCTCGAACGGTTCCAGCGCATACTCCTGACCCTCCTGCCGTGGGTGAACCTTCCCGGGGTTCTCCGGGTTAGTCTTGGCATCGAAAACACCGAAGAAGATGTTGACACCCTAATCCGCGTGCTGGGCGAAATTGCCGGGAACCCAGCGGATGCGGATGACAGGTCATCCTCTTCAAAACAGGTTAAACGGACTCCGTTGATAAAGAAGGATTTAAAAAACAGGATGACCAGTTTTGTGGTCGCGGCGGCCGGGAAGGTTTTTCAATAAATGTCAATATTATTTAACATTGTTTCATCAAACACGCCACGTGAACGGTGTATTTTAAATCAGTTCGTGCCGGGGATTAGTTTTACCAGGAGTACATCATGGGGTGCCAGGATTCCTTTGAGGTTTTCGCCCGTGGCCCCGATGACTTTGTGCTTCCATAAATCCCGGATTGTAAAAATACCATCAACCGGATAGGTTGCATTCGTGCCGGCCATGAGGTCCTGATCAAAAGAGATGGTTCCTGATCCCCTGTTTAGCAGGCAGAAAGCAAATTCGCCGCGGTCAAGCGGCTTGAACCAAATTTCCAGGTCACCCTTTTTTACCCGGCGGATGGCCGATACCCCAAGGCGGTCCTGGTCAACAGCAATAACTTCCCCGTTGGTCAGGTTGGAAAGTGTTTCAGCGGACATATTGCGAACGTCGTTTCCTGCGATCAGGGGAGCCGAAAACATGGCCCACATGCTGAAATGCAACCTTTCCTCGGCTGGACTAAGTTTCCCGTTGCCGACCTGGAGCATGTCGGCATCGTTCCAATGGCCGGGCCCGGAGAAACTGC
>CAIMWF010000032.1 GCA_903845055.1 uncultured Bacteroidales bacterium
AGTGTATCTCTGAAATGACTCTGTGGATCTCTGTGTAACAAATAATTACACGGAGGTCCACAGAGATTTGAAGAGAACCACAGAGATAAGTTGAAAACTTTTGCCCTGTTCATGAAGCTCAAATATTGATCTATATGAAGTTTGCACAAAAAAGGACCGGCCTGTTGTTCAATTTTAATGTTACGGTACTTAAAAATGGCATAAGAAGTTACATTCTATAATCCAAAAAATTACAATTACCGCTGTTTGATAAGTAGTTATACCTTCAAGCATTCCAAAATACAGTTTAAAATGATGTGTATAAAGAGTAGCCCTCCAAGGGGAGGGTCGGGGAGGGGTCCTTCTTTAAAAAAGGCAATAGGCAATAGGCAGCAGACAATAGTGAAAAGGCAGCACGCCTGCTCACTATCAAAAAGTAATTATTAATTTTTAATTAATTTTGCACGCACACGCACATATCGTTCAGCTTCTCGTCAGTTTCATACCGGCATCCGATAAATTCCAGTCGACGAAACGCGCATTGCTATTCGGCGGGTTGTTCCGTAAGACCGATTTGATCATGGCTGCCGCGGTAAGATCCTTCGCGATGATCACCAGGTATCCCCCGCCGCCGGCCCCCGGCAATTTACAGGCAGTTGCATAATCGCTGATCAGGTGCAGCATTGATGCTATTTCCGGGGTGCAGGTCCCGGCATCGAGCAGCTGGTTCAATTCCCACGAATACCGGATGGCGGAGGCCAGCCCCTCCCAGTCGTGGTGCCTTATGGCCGAATAGGTCTGCAAGGCGTGGTGTTTCATCTCCTGCAGGATGTCGAGGTGTTTCGACGAATTCAGGAACATCCCTTTAACAATATCGGCGAGAATGTGCCGGGCCATGCGCGTGATCCCGGTATAATATAGCAGGATCAGCTCGCGGGTTTCGGGCCGGGTGAACAGGTGGTCGGGAGCCCAGCTTAAAACCGGTCGCTGCATCAGTCCGGGAGTGCTTTCGATCAGTTTGACCCCCTCAAAAATACCGCCCAGCTGATCCTGCCACCCTCCCCCGGTGGTCAGCAGTTGTTCGAGCAGCAGGGTGCGGGAGGCGATCTCGTGGCGGTCCCATCCCAGTGAACAAAAATCGGACAACACCCCCAGCAGCGTAGCTGCCAGGATCGAACTGGTACCCAGCCCGCTCCCTTTTGGGACCGCCACCATCAGCGAGATGTCCATTCCGCCGCCAAAATCGAGGAGCTGCTCCCTGAGGGTACGGTAGTTCTTTACCGAAAAGCCCGGATGAAACCCGGCCAGCATCAGCGCAGCCCTCGGGATGGAAAAAGCAGAGCCCGGCTGCGGCGCCCCGGCAAGCCCGGCATAGGTGCGAACCACCTCGCTGACCCCCAGGTCGATCGAATGGATCACAATCTCCGGCCTGGTGGTGGGTCGGATATAGACCTGGATCGGCGGCTGGCCGTTTAGTTCCACGGCCATGTTCACCACTTTTCCACCGTAAATGATACAATAGGGCGGGGTGTCGGTCCAGCCCCCCGCAAGGTCGAGCCGCAGGGGCGACCGCCCCCACAGGATCTGGTCGCGGTGTACATCCATGACAGGATGAACCGGCTGGCTACGCAAATTTTCAACCATCCCCTCCCTCAGCAGTGCAAAAGCCTCCCGTTCCAGGTCATTTGCCTTTGCTTTCGAACGTTTTCCAAGGTATGTCGACCTGAACATCAGGTCGTGAACCCGGGTCATCACCTCCGTTCCGGCGGGTAGCGGGGGTGGCAGCGGCAGCCCGTATTCCCTGAACTGACCAGCCAGGTGACCAAGGTCAAGCTGGTAAAATACACTTTGCCGGTGGTTGAGGGCAAGGGCCGAAAGCGAATGCTTCAGGTTGTCGTTGCGCTGGCGGATCAGCCGCGCGTGGTTGGCATTCTGAATGATCTCGCGGGCCGAAAAACGCCTGCAGTTCAGCCATTTTTTCCTGAAAACATCATTTACAGGATCGATAATACCGGCAGGTGCCGTGATGAGCCATTGGATGAACTTCCCGTCGAATCCGCCCTCCTCCGTGACCGGGAAAAGCGGACATTCAAAAATATCCAGGCCGGTAAACACCGAAACATCCTCCCGGCTGAAACCGCGCGATAAAAACCACTCCGTCAATGGCCGGTTCAGCCAGGTGGCCGACGGTTCCCCGGCTTTGCCCTTCATGGCATCCAGGAACCCGTAAGGCCGGATGCATCCCTTGCTTTTGCCAACCGGGATAAAATCAAGACAGGTGCCGGCAGGCAGGTCAAGCGACCAGTCATTGACGGGAATCCCGGTCAGGATATGGTGATCGTGCAGGGTCCAGCCTTGCGGGATGGATGAATTTTCAATCCAGATGGAGGCATGCTCTTTGCCCGGCACCCCCTCCAGGGAGGCATTCTGGACAAATATTTCGGGCGAAGGTTTGATTTTTTTATGCCAGATCTCGCGCTGGTCCGTCACCGAATCATGGAGTTTCCGTGTCGACCTCAGCAGGTCGGCATTGCTGCCGAAATGATAAAATTCGGCCTTTTCGAGGGGAACGATCCTCGTGGTAAGCACCCCGGAAAGTTCTCCCGCCTCTCCCAGCTGTTTACCGAAATCACTGTACAGATCATACGGTTCGGGCAGTCCGTTGCGGAACTCCTGCCTTTCAGGATTCCAGCCGGTTTCGCTGAACAGCATTTCGACCGCATGGTCGGATAGCAGCCAGATGCCGGCATCGAGGAGATACATGCTATTGCCGGTGATTGCCTGCAGCTCCTCCATGGATGGTTTCTGAAGCATATACTCCAAACGGGTGGGATCGTGCCGCGGGACAACGAAAACGCCATGTTTCGAGGCTGTCTCGGGCTGCGACCATACCCCGATGCATACCACATCGGCCCCGGGGATGCCGATCGCGGGGGAGCCGGCATGCACCAGGGCATCCCCGCTGGCAACAAGGGTGTTCATCCCTTCGGGGGCACGGCTCAGGATCTTCTTCAGCAAGGGCAGCTGCACATCAAACAGGGTCTGGTCAATCCCCTGCCCCCTTCCCCATTTATATACCGGGAAGGGAATAAAACTTTTTCCGGCAGGGCCGTAAGCGGGAAGCCGCCGGCTCTGCCCATCGGAATGAATGATGATGCGGCGTCCGGACCCGGGTGTAGCCGGATTGGCTGACGCATGCTGCATGATGACATGCACCGTGCCCCCCCCGGAGCCCAGTTTGCGCCCATCAGGATCGGAATACACCGCCGTGACCGAAGGAAAATCTCCGGGATGCTGCCTCAGGTAGGCGGCAAAATGGGGTGGCAAGGTCAGCAGGATATCCATAACCGCGTGTTTATTGGTTTCATCCTCAAAAATAGATTTATTTTTCTTTCTTTTGTACATGAAAACCAGAAACCATGAACCC